>JACRMP010000014.1 GCA_016214885.1 Candidatus Gottesmanbacteria bacterium
GGAGGCGCTTAATGCACTGCGGGTGAGCCGCGGCCTACATCCCCTTACCCTTATCGTTGTACCGATGGTAATTGCCGAGGATTATCGTCCGATATCGGCAAGCAGGGTAGCAGCAGGCGAGATAGACAGGGTCGGCAAGCTGCTTATGCCTGATTTTCTCCGGGCTGAACTTTCAAGGCCGCTTGGCCGGGTACTGACAGGTAAAAATATCAGCGCATCGTTTGAGAGGCGCAAAAATGGGATTATTATCACCGTAGGTGACCGTACCGCACAGACAATACTGAATGCCGGAGTTACTCCGCGTATTCTTATCGTTGATAACAAGGTAAACCGGACAGACTTTCATGAGCTTCAGCCGGTATTTGCGGAAAGGAATTTTATAAAAGTAAAGGTTACGAGCGGCCCCGGATATATCAGTCATGACGCTATCCGCGTAATCCGTGAGTCATTCAACGGGGCACAAACGGGGATTGTTATCGAAGTCGAGGGTGAAGAAGACCTTCTGGCAATTCCTGCCATCATAGAAGCCCCCGTGGGGGCTATCATCTATTATGGTCAGCCAAATACTCCCCATTCCCGCGTATCGGGTATTGTCGAGGTACCGGTGACTCACGCGATACAGCAAACTGCCAAAGCACTGTTGGCGCAGTTCGTGTCGTAGAATTCCTCTTGTCACCCGTTTCTAAATACGGGATACTGGTTTTAATGGCAAAGTACGTTCCGGATATAGGAAGCAGGCGGTGGGTGATTATTTCCCCGGGAAGGTCACTCCGGCCAAACCAGGAAAAGAAAAAAGCGGATGACGTGCATATTTGTCCCTTTTGTGTGGGCAATGAGCACATGACGCCGCCGGAGCTGTACCGGATAGGCGCGGGGGAGAAAGATAAGCCGGGCTGGTCGGTGCGTGTGGTTCCCAATAAATATCCTATTACCGACACGCACGAAGTGATTATCCATGGTCCCGATGATGACCAGGATATTGAAGATCTGCCGCTTGATCAGGTGACCCGCATCCTTACTGCGTACCGTGACCGATATCGGGCGCATGATGACGCCGGTCAGGTATTAATTTTCTGTAATCATGGATTTGCGGCAGGAGCAAGTCTCAAGCACCCCCATTCGCAGCTTGTCGTCATCCCACGGCAGATAAATCTGGATGCGGTTGCCCGTGAGCCGGTTGCCAATATTGTTGAAGAAAATACCTATTTCATCACGTACTGCCCTGATTTTTCCCAATGGCCGTTTGAAGTATGGATCGCCCCGAAAGTGGAAGGGGGAGGAAAATTCGGCAGTGTAGGGGATACCGAAGTGGCTGATCTGGCACCTGTCCTTCAGAACGCGCTCCGGCGGATCAGAAGCGCCCAGGATAAAGGCTACCTGCGGAGTGTGCACGAACCGGGGGTGTTTGTGTACAATTTCTACATATCCCACGCGGACAATTGGTTTATCCGTATAACCCCTCGGTTTGTCCACCGGGCAGGGTTTGAGCTGGGAACAGGATTAAATGTCAATGTTACAGACCCTACCGAAGCTGCTAAAATTCTGAAGGAAGTTTCAGCTGCCTGAGATGGCTGTCACTCACTGATTGAATGGATTGTTTTTGTATTGCGGCAACCTTTCTTGCTAATAGATTGTCCGGACAAAGCAGGGGAACGGATCCGCGGGTTGTTCCTTCGTGGAAAATACACCCGTTACAGACATGGAGCCCTTCGCGTACAGGGCTTCTGCTATGGAGAAAGCGCTCACCCTCATCGGTTTCTACCACCTCGACACAGCCGGTCATATTGCGCAGCAGTCTTCGGCTTTGACCCAATGCATTGCGCCGCCTTTTGTAATCGGTGCCGGGTGGAATTATGGCGACATCTGCAGCAGAAAATAACGCGCTTTTATCGTCAGAACCTTCCGCCAGGTGGTTTTTTTGGACGTCTGCCATGATATAGAGACGTTCGTGTTCGCTCACACTACTCATAGAGATACAAAAAAGCTCATGAGTGCTCATGAGCTTCAGTGTAGAGGGTATTATACCCTATAGTAATCTATTCGTCAAAGCGTTAGATTGCACCTTTTTGCTGTTGGCCGAGGAGCCACAAAACAGCCTCTTTCTTGTATCTGCGGTCGCCTCTGGAGTTGATACGGATAGCAGGGAGCTTACCGCGTTTGCCCCATCGTTTAATCGTCAAAGGAGAGACGCGCAATATCTTTGCGACTTCCCGGACAGTCAGTAAATCTGGCCATTCATCACCTAGTGCCATAGTAAACTCCTTCTGAGCAGAGACCTGCCTTTTTATCGGCGGGAAACATTATCTTTGTCGATCACAACAGTACACGAGAAGATCAAACGTTGTCAATAGGGAGTCGCACAATTTATACAGTTTTTAGAAAATTGTGGATAACTTGTTGGGTAAATTGTAATTGTGCGACATATGTTGACATCATTTCTTTATTTGTGAAAAAAGAAGTGTTGGCGAGACCGCATTGAAGCATTTTCCGTTTTGTTTCTTACCGAGTGGTATACGTGCGGAGACCCGTGCCTTGTGCCGGGAGGTTCCGCCGCATTATCCGAGGTTAGAAACAAAGGAAAATCTTCATCGCGGCGCTCTTTCTACGATCATTTCTTTGAGCGAGCAAAGAAATGATAATTAAGGCGTTAGTAACGCCAAACATGGATGTTTATAAGAAGAGTTCTTATTGCTTCTTAAGGGAAGCAATCATAGCATCCACTTCTGCAAGAAGTGCGGGGTCAGGAGTCAGGCTGGTGATAAGGCTCATATGACCATAGCCCGTTGGCTGTCCAAAACTTTCCGTGCCCTTTTGGCACATGGTATAGCCTTTGGTGACACCGTTATTGGTATTTGTCGTGCCGCGCCGGAGGGTGATCCCGTCGGCGGTTTTTATATCAACATAACTGTCATAGCGTGAACTCGGTCCCTCGAAGTCAGTATCTCCGGTATAGAGGCACATGGCTCCTCCCGTTGCCGCCTGGAATATTTTTAAGGTAGATGTCCCTTTGGTAAGGGTGAGTGTGTCTACCCATGTGCCTTCATTGGTAGTGACGTGGTTAGGGGTCCAACCGGAAGGCACTGTTATCTGATATTTGGCAAAGCTGAGGCCTGATTCTGCCCCTACACCGGCAGTAATAACCGTATTTTTTTGTTCTGCAGGAAGTTTTTCCGGTGTAAGCCCCGGATCCATGGTGGGCTCAATAGTCGGGGTGATTGCCGTTGAGGCAGCACCGGGGGCATTCGGAGTTGTTGTACGGCCAAGAGAATACGCACCGTAGGCAATGCCACCCAAGAGCGCCATCACTAATACAAATTTTCCAAAAATGGAAAAGAATTTGTCCATTAGGGCATATTGTTGCAGGTTGATTGTATGTTGTCA
>JACRMP010000011.1 GCA_016214885.1 Candidatus Gottesmanbacteria bacterium
TCCGACAGAGCAGACAACGACGCCAACAACGACATCTAGTGAACCGCCGAAAGAAACCGGTCCGCCGGAGCAGGGGCAGATTCTGGACGGAGCCTCTACCGAGGCAGCCCCGTCACCAACCGTGACCCCGGAACAACCGGAAGAAGGAGTACTTCACGCGTCCGTACTTCAAAATGTAGAAGCAGCCTCACTTGACCTCGATAATATCGACCCTTCAAATAGCGCAACGCTATCAACTGATAAAGCGGACTACGCTCCAACAGACACGGCGATTATTACCGGGACGGGATTCAAACCGAATCATGACTACAACATCACAGTGAGTTCCGCGGATGAACCGGCCACATCGACAACCGATACGATTACAACAGACGTGGACGGCGCATTTGTGTACGCATATCAACTCGACGGAATTTACCGCCCTAACTACAAAGTTGTCGTGACAAACAATGGGGGACACACGATCGCGGCGACAACGTTTACTGATTCTGCAGCTGTAGATCAGTATTCACAATGTGCTAATGACACGGGTACGGGCTATACATCTGGAGACACGGGGTGTCAATGGATTAACGGAAATCTGCAATCAAATAATTCGGCGTATTATGAAGGAGACGCTACCCCACAGAGACTTTATTTAACAGGGTTAATTAACGGAACGCACACAGTAGTAATCAAGTATGGAACAACAAAAGGTGGCAAACACGCCTACGATTTCGTCACTGACGATACATTCTCTGAAAGTTGGATCACGAATGCAGAATTTTGTGAAGGATTAACTGGCTTTGGTGATTGCGCTACACTCACCCCAAACCTTTCATCCCTCATTCCTACAGATTCTAATGCCGGCGGGTTTGACGTCGCGCAAGCAAATCGTCATTTCAAAATTCGGAACGGAAATTTCGTCAGTGTGGGCACCCCAACACTAATTAGCGGTTCTTATGCAGGAGACAGCGAAACAACAATTCTTTTAACTTTTAACGTTGACACAAACACTTGTGCTAACAAAGTTGTCGATCACGGTAAAAACCCAAACCCCGACGAATGTCCAGTGTTAATCACATGGGGGGAACACGTTTCCAAACAATCTGATTGGGGAACTGGTAATTCAGCAGTAAACATAAGCGGCTCGCCATACCACGTTTCGTTGGAAACGGTGGATGGGGCATCTGCAGGTAGCAGAGATAATCAAATGCAAGCAGGCGCCATTAAGGGCTCTATTACAATTATTAAAGACTCTCAACCAAATTCCGCTCAAGATTTTTCATTTACAACAACCAGAACCGGACTTACTTCATTTAACTTGGATGATGATGCAGACGTAACACTTTCAAACACCAAATTTTTTGGAAATCTCGACGCAGGAAGCTACACAGTGTCCGAGATTGCAGCAACAGGATGGACACTAAGTAACATCACTTGTG
Source organism: Candidatus Gottesmanbacteria bacterium (assembly GCA_016214885.1). Lineage (GTDB taxonomy): Bacteria > Patescibacteriota > Microgenomatia > UBA10105 > UBA927 > UBA927. The sequence continues at coordinate 1,425 of JACRMP010000011.1, forward strand.
TGGATCCGACTCAAAATTCGACGAGTGGTCTGCCAACCGCACCAACGGCAACGATCAATTTGGCTGCTGGTGAAAATATCACCTGTACGTTCACCAATACCCAACAGAATGGTCACCTGACGGTTCAGAAAACAACCATACCGGCAGGTAGCCAACAATCATTCGCAATCACAGCAACTGGTTCCGGAACCATCACCGGCGGCGGGGCGGGAAGCATCACTGACAGCACGGATCAAACATATGAAGTGACAGCAGGCACCTACTCCGTATCGGAAACCGTACCCACGGGTTGGACTCAAACTTCTAACACATGTTCCAATGTGGTTGTCGCAGCCGGAGGTAATTCAACGTGTCTTATTACAAATACCCAAAAAGGCCACATTGTCGTGCGCAAAGTTACGTCAGGAGCAGACGATACGTTTACCTTTACGACAGGCGGAACCGGATACAACGGATTCTCGCTTTCTCACGGACAATCCAATGATCAGGAGGTTATACCTGGCTCATACACAGTAAGCGAAACAGCGCTTAGCGGCTGGTCATCCGACGGTGGAAGTTGCGACAACGGAGAAACCCCCAATAGTCTGGATGTGGAAGCCGGGGAAACAGTAACCTGCACGTTTACCAATACGAAACTCCGAAACATCACCGCCTGCAAATATGACGACACCAATGGTAACGGCACGAGGGATACTTCCGAACCGCTTCTCGACGGCTGGAATATGACACTTACCCCGGGAAGTGTGACGCAGACAACCGTCAACGGCTGTACAACATTTACAAATCTTTCTCCCGGTAATTATAGTATCGCCGAGACCCTCAAGACCGACTGGGCCAATACGACACCGTTATCACAAAACGTGACGCTCACTTCCAGCCAAAATGAAACCGTATATTTCGGTAACTTTGCCTGCGCGACCATAAGCGGCATGAAGTGGGAAGACACGGATGGTGATGGGGTAAAGGATACCGGTGAACCGGCACTTCCTGACTGGACGATTAACTTAAACGGCACACAGGCTTCTGATGTGACGGACGCAAACGGCCAATATTCATTCAAAGTCTGCAGTGCGGGAACGTTTACAGTTACCGAAACAATTCCTAATACGCAGGTCTGGTATCAAACTTCTCCCGGTGGTAATTCACCGAATCATCAGGTAGAGGTGACCAGCGGCGGCAGCTATACCGGCAAAGACTTCGGCAATGCAAAGTATGCCAAAATCTACGGAGTAAAGTACCGCGATAACGACGGAGACGGCACGTTGGACGCAAATGATCTCACTGCGACGCTTTCCGGATGGGTATTTGATCTGTATGACGGAACGACAAACGCGGTACTGGGAACCTATACGACCTTGTCAGACGGCTATTATGAATTCACGGGACTTCTGGTAAACAAAACATATTATGTACTTGAGCAACTCAAGCCGGGCTGGACGCAGACGATCGGCCCGACGCCGACCCCCACGCCGTTTGCGGTACAAAGCGGGGAAACAAAGCAAATCAATTTCGCAAATTTCGAAAACATGGCTGTTACGGTGTGTAAAGTCGAAGATGCCGACGGCAGTCTTACGACAACCACTGACCGCACACCAGTAAGCGACTGGCAAATAGATCTTCTGAAAAACAACCAGATGTATGACAATGCGCAAGTCACCGGTAGGGACGGGTGTTACACCTGGACAAATCTTACCCCGGGAAGTTACAGCACGCAGGAAGAATCACAGTCTGGCTGGCAGCATCTTGGCAGCACATCGCACGATTTCGGCACGTTGGAAAACGGGCATACCTACTCACACACGTTCGTCAATACCCACATGGGAAAAATTATTGTGGAGAAACAAACGCTTCCCGACGGAAATACCCAAAGCTTCGACTTTACGGCTGACTATGATGCAAACGGATTTGCATTGACAGACGGAGCACAAAACGACAGCGGCTTTCTTATGCCAGGCACTTACAGTGTTGCGGAAACCGGTGAAACGGGATGGGATCTGACTGACGCCAGCTGTTCCGACCAAAGTGAACCCACTGCTATCAGTTTGTCTGCCGGAGAAACAGTAACCTGCACATTTACCAACACGAAGCGTGGACACCTGATCGTACAAAAAACGACTATTCCAGCAGATGACTCCAACGTATTTAGTATCCTGGCCACCGGCTCCGGCACGATCACCGGCGGAGGAGCAGGTTCTATAAGTGATGATACGGACAAAAACTACGAAGTCACACCGGGCACGTATTCCGTGAGCGAAACCGTACCGGGTAACTGGGATCAAACGGCCAACACATGTACAAATGTGGCAGTAGCTGCGGGAGAAACCAAAACCTGCGAAATCACCAATACCAAGCGCGGACATGTCACCGTGATCAAGTACTATGACCACGATATGGACGGCACGAAAGACGCAGGAGATCAAGTACTTGGAGATACTGGTGTAGGATCCGAAATAGAGGCAACCAGATGGGAAATTCACCTTGTCGGCACAGATGTTAATGCGTATCAATGGACCGGCGCTCAGACTGCAGGTCAGGTGACATTTAGTGATCTGACGCCGGGAGCATTTACCCTGAGTGAACAACTCAAAACCGGCTGGCTGCAATCCAATATTTCCTGCGGCAATGAGTCTGCAATTGACAAAGACAATAGCCACCCGGTTACCGTAACTGCGGGACAAACGACCACATGTACCATCGGAAATTACGAGCAGGGCAGAATTATCGTAGAAAAACAAACCAACCCTGACGGCAGCAATCAGGAATTTGACTTTTCTACAAATTATGACAAAAACGGGTTTGTGTTGTCGGACGGTGAACAAAACAACAGCGGATATCTGAATCCAGGAACCTACAGCGTGTCGGAAACGGAACTCACCGGCTGGACACTCACCAATACGGTTTGTACGAGTTCGAATGAGGATACTGAATCTGCAGATAATCTTCAGCTTGATCCGGGAGAAACGATCACCTGCGTATTTACGAACACCAAGCGCGGACGCATTATTGTAGATAAAGTAACAGATCCGAGCCGCGATCAAACCGCATTTGCTTTTACGGCTAGTGGTAGCGGGTATGGAAACTTCTTCCTGTCTGACTCCGACGAACCAAATGACCAGTCGCTGTTACCGGGCTCTTATGCAGTTTCCGAAACCGTTCCCACCGGCTGGGATCTTTCATCAGCCATCTGTATGAGTTCGCACGAAGACAGCGAGTCTGTTAATTCTCTGAACCTTTCAGCAGGAGAAGTCATTACCTGCACATTTACCAATACCAAACGTGGAACGGTCATCGTAACCAAATATAACGATGAAAACGGAAATACTGTACGCGATGAAGGAGAAGACGTGCTCTCCGGCTGGACGATGAATTTAAACGGCGATGAAGAACAGGAAGTCACCAACAATGACGGAGAAGCAATATTTGAACACCTGCTTCCCGGCCGCTATACGCTTACCGAAGATCTGCAAAAGGGCTGGGAGCAAACTCAGTTAAGCTGCGGCGGCAATGAGGAGTTCTTTGCTGATGACACGGCGGACGACACCATAGATACCGGAGCGTTTACGCTTTCCCCGGGAGAAACACAGTACTGCGTTGTCGGAAACCGCCGCCTCAATCCGATCCTTACGATTACGAAAGACAACAATGCGACAGGCGACAAGGCTCCCGGCGAGAATGTCCTGTTCACACTCACAGTTACCGCAACCCAGAGCGCGGCGTTTAACGTAGTGGTGACCGATTTACCTGCTGCAGGCTTCACATACCGGAGCGGCTCATGGACCAGTGTCTCCACCGCCAGGGGAGACCTTAAAATGCTTGGTATCACCACCGAACCGGCATATCATTCACCCGGCGTTTGGATATTGGGAGATATGGTCGAGAACGAAACGGTTACCCTTACATATATTGCTGATATCAGTTCCGATCAAAAACCGGGGCTTTACAAAGATTTGGCCTGGGCATACGGATGCAAATTTGAAACGGATTGTGCGGTAAACGACGGCAATGATGTAGTCGCCATCGCGGTAAGCCCCGGATACATCGATGAAACGAACCACGTGGGCACAGGAGTGAACGTCGTCAAAAGTACACAAAACGGAGCTACCCTAAATCCGACAACCGGCGAAGTATTGGGAGCGTCTACCGAACTTCCCGCCACCGGGGCGGATGAGGCATGGCTTACCTTTGCGGCTCTGTTGTTCCTTATGGGTATCGGACTACTAACTGCCGGGAAATATGCACGGAGGCTCCATGTTTAAAAAATATATCGTTCTCACCATGGCGGGTTTTGTTGCACTAGCCATAACCGGCAGAGTGTATGCTGCCAAAAATGTCAGCGTTAGAATCCAGCAACCCAAATCACCGATCAATCAGAATAATTTCAATGTAAGTTTCGTCGCCCTTGATCTGCAGGGGAGAACCGTAACGGTCAAATGCTTCCAGAAAGGCCCGTCCGACGGCGCATTTTCCCAATTCGGATCCTCCCAAACATTTACCAATGGGGGAAACAGCGGCAATTGTGCGGTAGACAATTCCGTGATGAACGACGGAGAGGGATCCTACGCATTCAAAGTAGAGGCAACTGCAGGAGACGGAACGGGCGATAATTTCGATGACGAAACGACAACCGTGACCTACGACACGAGCGGTCCCGGGGATTTACGCGATTACAGCAAGAACAGAACGAACGCATGCGAATACACCATCCACTTTAAAACAGCAAACGACGCTGGTGCTACGGTAAAGGCAGAACTCTACCGTTCCGACACTGTACCATTTAACGCAGATAACGGAACCCGCATACAGGTAATCTCAATCGGCTCAGACGAATCCAAAAACGTCACGGACACGCCGCCTGACTGCAACAAAACGTATTACTATGCCGTGCGCGCATTTGACGCTGCAGGAAACGGGTCAGCGCTTATCGGAGACAATGTCAGTACAATCACCGTCATCAATCCGACCGCATCCCCGGCACAGGGAGCCATTCCGTTAAACGGAGGCACCAATACCGGCGGTAGCGTGCTCGGGCAGGAATCCACGACAGGAGCCATAGGGGCTACCGGCACAAGTGGGGAAACCCTGGGCGAAACCAGCCCGAGCGCTGAAGTTGTGGAGACGGGTAAGAAAGATGACACGAAAAAATCCATGGCTCGAAACCTGATGCTCGGCGGTGGTATACTGCTTTTAGGAGCAATCCTGTATGCCATCTGGAAAAAGAAACAAACCCCGGCCACATAACACAAGGAGGGCGGGAACAAAATTCTCCAACAAACTATCGGATCGGCTTCTGTTTGCCGGATTTATATTTATCGGCTTATCACTTGCTCTTTTCGGCGCAGTTTTTTGGCCCGTGTTACGGGAGGAAATAGGTTACAGACTCCGCAAACATGTTGCACCAAATACACAGTCACGACCCATTACTCCGGCAAGCGAAGCATTCGGCATAGTCATCCCCAAAATAGGAGCCAATGCCAAAGTAATCGCCGACGTCAATCCATTTGACAGCAACGAATACCAGCGTGCCTTAACCCGGGGAGTTGCTCACGCCAAAGGCTCTGCTAAACCGGGGAGCAATGGCAATATATTTTTATTTTCCCATTCTTCGGTAAATTTTTATGAAGCGGCACGGTTTAACTCGGTTTTTTACCTTATCAATAAGCTAAACGAACATGATCCTATAGATCTGTATTACAATGGCGCACAGTTCCGGTATACCGTAACCAAAAAACAAATGGTGAGCCCCACATCCATACAGTTCATGCTGCCCAAAAGCATAGGCGCCGAAACGCTGACTCTTATGACATGCTGGCCGCCCGGAACAACACAAAAACGTTTATTGATTATCGCAGAGCGTCTCCCGTGATAGGCATACTTTTTCTTATACTCCAACTGTTGCTGACAGGATTTTTCCTGTTTCTTTGTCTTGCGTTTGTTACCGGGGGGCCCTTTGTCCCTTCCAACCAAAAATCAGTGACTGCGATGGTAAAACTTGCCCGTATCAAGCCCGGTCAAACGGTTATCGATGTGGGAAGCGGCGACGGGCGGGTGCTGCTTGAGGCAGCCAAACAGGGAGCCAATGCCATAGGCGTCGAGATTAATCCGTATCTTGTCTGGTTTACCCAGCTCCGTGCCTTCCTGAGCCCTTACAGAGGCAGGATTACCGCAGTCTGGGGCAACCTCTGGACTTCGGATTTACGTGCCGCTGATGTTGTATTTGTATACCTTATCCCGTGGAAAATGGATGTCCTGGCCAAAAAACTCCGGGAGGAAACAAAACCCGGTACGCTTATCGTTTCCAACACATTCATTTTTCCGCACTGGAAGATCGTCCGCAAAGATGTGAAACATCACATCTACGCATTCACCATCAGCGCGCAAAAATAACAAACGAGAACAGTTTATTTCCGCCGCCGAAGTCCCGTTCATAGAGCGCGACGTGTCCGTTATTTCTGATTTCTTTGCCCCAATCGGACGCATTCCCAAATTCTGCGGTCGCTGTCCATTCAGGCATTTTGCCTGCGTTACGTGTCATACTCTGACCGACGGTCGTAATCCCGTCAAGATGTGCATAAATAATCTCTAATTCTTCATAATCATGTGCGTTGGGATGTTCGTTGCTTGGCGGTCCCAGGGGATTGCTTGTATAGTCCATGCACGTACCGAGATTGGTATTATCAAACGCTTCGTCCTGATGATCCAATCCGAGCCCATGCGCTATTTCCTGGCACATGACTAACCGGCGCCATTCCGGCTTATTGTAGGTATTCGTCGTAAAATACGTATCGTTCATCTTGGCCAACGCCTGCGTAATATGCGTGCCATTTACCCATACCTGCGCGAGTCCCAGCCAGCCGTTGTTGCCGTATTTACGGTTACAGACTTCAATACGCCCGGCGGTAGCTTTACAGTTTTTCCCGCCGTTTCCGGCGACGATTGTCGTGTCCAACATTGAGGACACAGACCAATCCGCTGAAGATTCGGAAAGATACGGTTTCCATGCGCTGCTTACGTTGTCGCCCAGTTTCAGGGTATATGGATTTGCAGTACGGGCCCAATGATAACCGCCCCAGGAATGATTTGCAGACACACGCGGGATGAGGACGGTAGCAAGAAGCAGGAATCCCAAACTCAGACCCAACAAACGGAATGCTTTCATAGCAAACCTCCTTTATATTATGTAACGCGCCTTACCTATTCAACTATAGAAACACGGTGCTCGGGAGTCAAGCGACATAAGATTGACACGTCTAATCTGCCATGATAGTCTATGGATACTTCCCGGTTGCATGAGACCTAACCAACCTCAAAGAGAAGCGCGATCTTCGGCGTAAAAGAAGAAGTAAAGTACCGTTTCTAAAATTTGCGCTGGAACCTCCTGCCAACAGCGGGGCGCAAAGGGAAGGACGGTTTTTTTATGGAAACAAAACATTTAGATAACTTACGTCACTCATGCGCCCATTTGCTTGCCGCCGCCGTTTTGGAACTGTGGCCGCATGCCAAACGGACGATCGGACCTGCTATCGAAAACGGTTTTTATTATGACTTTGATTTCGGTGAGACGAAAATATCCGAGGCCGATTTCCCCGCTATAGAAAAAAAGATGCACGAACTCGTCCGCGACTGGAAATCATTTGAACGGCGCGAGGTTAACCGCGATGAAGCACTCACGGTGTTTGCCGACAATGAATATAAAAAAGAGCTGATCGAAGAATTTGCCGGTGAGGACAAAACGCTCACGCTGTACCAGTCAGGAAGCTATATGGATTTGTGCCGCGGGGGACACAGTCCGCATCCCAATAACGATCTCAAGCACTTTACCCTGCTCTCGGTGGCCGGCGCATATTGGCGGGGAAGCGAAAAAAACAAAATGCTTACGCGTATTTACGGCACAGTGTTTCCTTCTAAAACAGCGCTGGAAGCATATCTCGTCCAGCAGGAAGAGGCCAAAAAACGCGACCACCGGAAACTGGGACGCGAACTGGAGCTGTTTCTCCTGAGCCAGTCGGTGGGCGCCGGATTTCCGCTCTACATGCCCAAAGGATTTATCGTTAAACGGGAGTTGGAACGCTGGATCATGGCGGAGAAAGAAGCCCGGGGGTACCAGTTTGTCTGGACGCCGCATGTCGCTAAATCAGCGCTGTATAAGCAATCCGGACACTGGCAGAAATATGATGCCATGATGAATCCGATGAAACTCGAGGAGGACGAATATGTGGTGAAGCCCATGAACTGCCCGCACCACTTCCAGATCTATAATGAACGCCCTAGGAGTTACCGGGAGCTTCCGCTGCGGCTCGCTGAAAATGCGACGGTCTACCGTTTTTAAAAAGCCGGCGAGGTAAACGGGCTTTTGCGGGTGCGGAGCCTTACCCAGGATGATTCGCATATCTTTGTGCGCCATGCCCAGATTGCAGAGGAAATCGACCGTATTCTGGATCTTGCCATGCAGGTATACAAAACATTCGGCTTTTCGGACTTTATGGCCAGAATATCTGTCCGTGATCCAAAAAATCCGGATAAATACATGGGCGACCCCAAAAATTGGGACCGTGCGGAAGCAGCGCTTATCGCTGCTGTCAAAAAACGCGATATGCCGCATTTTGACGGTGAAGGGGAGGCGGCGTTTTACGGCCCCAAAATAGATATCGTGGTAAAAGACGCCCTGGGACGTGAATGGCAGCTCACCACATGCCAGCTGGATTTTGTCCAGCCTGAGAACTTTACCCTCCGCTACATAGATGAGCAGGGCAAAGAAGACCGACCGGCGGTCCTTCATGTAGCGATACTAGGCTCCGTTGACCGGTTTATGGCCATCTTAATTGAGCAGTACGGAGGAGCGTTCCCCTTATGGCTTGCCCCGGTGCAGACCGTGGTAGTACCCATCGCGGAACGGCATAATAGCAAAGCTGCCGAGATCATGATGCAGCTCCGTGAGATGGGCATCCGGGCCGAAGTAGATACCCGGAGCCAGCCGATGCAGGCAAAGGTTCGCGATCATACATTGCAAAAGGTGCCGTACTTAGCTATAATCGGGGATACCGAAATAAATAGTAATACGGTGAGTGTACGTACGCGACGCGGGGAAAATCTTAAGGATATCCTCCTTAAAGACTTCCAAGCGAAGCTGGTAACCGAGATTGAGACCAAAGCAATTTCATAAATTTAACCGGATCAACTATCAGATTCTGAGTCCGCAGGTGCGTCTCTTGGATGAAAAGGGGGTTCAGGTTGGCATAGTCTCCAAACTCGAGGCTTTACAAAAAGCCAAAGAATTTGGGGTCGACGTTGTCGAAATTGCGCCAAACGCCAAGCCTCCGGTTGCCAAACTTATTGATTACAAGAAATTTAAGTATCAGGAATCAAAAAAAGACAGGGAAGCTAAGAAAAACGTTAAAAATGTAGGGGTCAAAGAAGTGAGGCTTAGGCCTTTTATCGAGCAGCATGACTTTGACACTAGGCTAAAAAGAGCAATTGAGTTTATCGAAAAGGGAAACCAGGTAAAGATAAACGTGCTCTTCAAAGGCCGCGAGCTCGGGAGAAAACAGTTTGGATTTGAGGTGTTAAACCGTTTTATCAAATCCATACCGGGCACCAAATTAGTACGGGAACCAAGAATGGAAGGCAGAATATTGGCCGCCATGGTAGTACCCGACAAAAAAGGTGAAGGTAACGCAACGGAAGAACATACAGCAACTAATTAACTAACAATCGTATGCCAAAAATGAAAACCAGGAAAGTAGCGTCTAAACGGTTCAAAGTAACCGGGACGGGCAAACTCGTGCACCGGGTACAGGGAGCGCGCCACATCAGACGCCGCAAAGACAAACGAAGGCAGCGGCGCCAGGACCGTCAGGTTGCTCTGGAAAAAGCGATGGTCAAACATGTTAGAATATATGTCCGACGCAAGAAAAAGGAGAGATAACCTATGAGAGTCAAACGCGGAGTTGCCAGTAAAGCAAAACATAACAAAATATTCCGGGCCAATAAAGGCTATCGGATGACCAAGAAAAAGCTTATCAAGGTTGCAACAGAAGCATACCTTCATGCGGGCGAATACGCTTTTGCCGGACGGAAAAACAGAAAACGCGATTTCCGTGAACTCTGGATTACCCGCATTTCCGAAGCGAGTAAAACTCGGAATCTTTCCTACAGCTCATTCGTGCATAAGCTCAAGGAAGCCCATATCGAGCTTGACCGCAAAACACTTGCTAATCTCGTAGTGGAAGACCCGGCCGTTTTTGATGCAATTCTTGACGAAGTAAACACCGTCAACTAATAGTTATCCATGAGAACACAGCAATACTTTACGTTTTTCTTTACGAACTCGCTTCTGCGGGTGCCTTTGGGTGTATAAAAAGAAAAACACAGTAATCCAAAGATCCCGCGAAAGCGGGATTTTTTATGGATTACAAAGCATTACCTATGAGCACACAGGAAGAACGCATTTTAGCAATACGGGGAAGAGACCGGTACGATGAGGGGCTGCGGCACTTGCGTGTCGTAGCAAACGGCGCGCGTGAGGGTGCACTGCCGTCGTTCCGCACACGGGCAGAGCGGCTTATTTCGTTTGAGCAGAATCTGGATGATGACCGCCGCGGTAAACTACTCAACATGCTGGCGACAGGAGCTGCACGGTCAACCGAAGAAGCGTTGCTTCTCCTGGAACAGGAAATAGAGGATTCATAAAGTATTTCTTGTCATGAAGAACCCGGAAAACGTACAATACTAACTACTACTATGTCAGATGAATTAATAGCAGCATCGAATCTTATCAGCCTCCTTATAGAGGCACAGGAAGATGCGTTGGCCACCATTAAGGCAGGGAATAAACCGGAGAGCGAGCTCCGCCTCCAGCTACTGGGAGCAAAAAGCGAACTAACCCGTCTTACCCGGCAAATAGGACGCGTACCCAAAGAAGAACGCCAAAAGATAGGCCCGGTGGTGACGGAGATTAAACGCTCCATTGAAGATGCGCTGAATGCGATCGCTACCGACGCTCCGCCAAAAAATAGCGATTGGGTAGACGTGACTACTCCAGGCATCAGACCACCGGAAGGGCACCTCCACATAGTTTCTCAGGCAATTATGGAAGTAACCCGCATATTTGAACGTATCGGATTTACCCGGGTGAGGCACCCTGAGGTGGACTGGGACTGGTATCCGTTTGAGTCACTCAACATGCCTGCCCACCACCCGGCGCGTGACGAATGGGAGACATTTTTCCTGGAGTATCCCGGTAAGCCGGGTAAAGATCCTCATAAACAAAAAATAGTGCTCACTCCCCACACCAGCAACGGTCAAGTCAGGGAAATGGAAAAGGGGAAATTGCCTATCCGCATGATAAATATAGCTAAATGCTACCGGCGCCAGATTGATGTATCGCACACCCCGATGTTTCATCAGTTTGAGGGGCTTTACATTGATAAGGATGTCTCCATCGGCCACCTCAAAGGAGTCTTTGACCATTTTGTTAAACAATTTTTCGGTCCAAACCGCGAAACGCGTCTGCGCCCATTCCACTTCCAGTTCACCGAGCCGTCGTTTGAAGTGGATATAAACTGCGGTATATGTCTGGGAACCGGCAATCTTGCCAACGGATCACCGTGTAAATTATGTAAGGCAGGATGGCTGGAGCTTGGCGGATCCGGTATGGTACACCCGGTGGTGCTTCGTAACGGCGGTATTGATCCCGATATCTATTCCGGATTTGCGTTCGGATGGGGTATTGAACGGACGTATATGATGAAATCAGGCACCAAACTTGACGATATCCGTCTTTTGTACAGCAACGATGTGCGGTTTTTGGAGCAATTTTAATTTTATGAATATTTTAGTACCTGACATCTGGCTGAGAAAATACCTATCCACCAAAGCTACCCCGCTGCAGCTTAAGGAATACCTGTCGTTGTGCGGACCTTCCATAGAGCGCATTTATGGCGAGGGGGAAGAGACAGTCTATGATATAGAAATCACGGGAAACAGGCCGGATGCTATGTCCGTTATGGGCGTCGCACGCGAGGCGGCAACCATACTTCCGCGGTTTGGCCTACCGGCGACACTTACCGGCGACCCGTATAAAGAAAAAGTAAAATTCCCCACGGTAAAAAAGCCGCTCCCGCTCACCTTAAAAACAGACGCGGAGCTTAACCCCCGCTGGGCCTCGATAATTTTTGACAATGTTACTGTAGGCGAGTCTCCCGAATGGCTGCGCCACCAACTGGAACTATCCGGCTTGCGGAGCCTTAACACAGTGGTAGACATCACCAATTATCTGATGCGTGCATACGGTCAACCCGCCCATGTGTTTGACTACGATCTCATTGAGAGTCATAAGATGACGCTGAGGGCGTCTAAAAAGGGTGAAAAGCTCATAACCCTCGACGGCAAGAGTCACACGCTCCCCGGGGGCGACATAGTCATAGAAGACGGGTCAGGGAAGCTTATCGATCTATGCGGCATCATGGGCGGGGAAAACTCATCGGTAACCAACAATACCAAACGCGTCATGCTGTTTATCCAGACCTATAACGCTTCCCACATACGGAAAACTTCCATGGCGCTTGGTCACCGCACAGAAGCAGCGGGGTTATTCGAAAAAGGCCTCGATACCGAACTCGTTACCCCGGTGCTTATGCAGGGAATGACTATGATGACCTCCCTAACGGGGGGTAGCGTGGCAAGCAACGTCACTGATCTTTACCCCAAACCATTTGTGGGGGAGCAGGTATCGGTAAGCCGGAAAAAAATCAATTCTTATATTGGTGTAATTCCTGATAAAGAAATAAAAGAAATACTTGTGTCTCTGGGATTTACCGTAACGATGCACGCTGATACTGTCTCTGTGCGTGTACCCAGTTACCGGAGGGATATTGCTATCGATGTCGATATCATCGAAGAAATTGCCCGTATTCATGGGTACCACACCATCCCGTCTAAGCTCCCGGATCATGCACCGCCCGTTACCATGCCCGATCCGCAACTCCAGCTGGAAGAGCAGATTAAAATCCGTCTGCGCGACTGGGGTTACACGGAAACATACACCTATTCCATGATCTCGGAAGAACAGATGGATCAGTTTAACCTGGACAAAACAAGGGCATATACTATCGCTAACCCGCTGTCCGCGGAATGGATGTATATGCGTCCAACTTTATGGCCATCCATGCTTGCCACCGTAAAGACAAACTTGGAACGGGTAAAAAACGGAAAGTTTTTTGAGCTGTCCATGAGCTATCTCTGGCGGCCGGGTGATCTACCGGCAGAAACACCCATGCTTCTCGTCGCTTACACCGGAGATAAATTCCTCGAAGCCAAAGGTCTTATGGAAGCGCTGTTTGATCTCTATGGCATACCGGAGCCGGAATACGATACCACAGCTCACCATGATTGGTTGGATCCATCCCGTACCCTGCTACTAAAAGGATTCGGGTCCGTAGGCCTACTTAACACAACGCTTTCGAAAACTTTGGGCATACATTCCCCGGTAACTATACTGGAGCTAAACCTCCTGGCGTTTGCTGCACAGGCAAAGGCAGGAAAAACGTACATTCCCGTTCCCAAGTATCCCAGTATTATTGAAGATTTATCGTTTATCGTACCGGATAAGTTTGAGATTGGCAGATTGCTCTCCGCCATGAGGAAGGCGCATCCATTGGTTTCCCGAGTGAGTTTACTCGACGTACACAAGGAAACGCGCACTGTCCACATTGAATATCAGGATCCTGCTAAAAATCTTACCGGGGAGGACATTACACCCATACGGAAAAAATTGATTGCACTGGCAGAACATGATTTCGGTCTAACGCTCCGGCAGGCCGCTATCACGGCGTAGGCACGCCTCGTTGAGGTTATGGCGAAGCGGGCGTTGGTGTCGGCGTTGCATACGCCTCATTAATTCCTACATGAAGCTCGCGGTCAGACGCAGTGCCACGTTTATCTACTACCCGTACTTTTATGATATGGGAACCGTTTGCGACGGTAATAGTTTCGGTTATCGACTTCTCATTTGATATTTCTTTCACCTTATTGCCGTCGACGTATATCTCAAATTTCTCAATGTCTGCGGTTGAAATCGCCGTTGCCTCAACCGTCACGCTATTGCTATCAATCCGTTCATTGTCCCCGGGTCTTTTAACCTGGAGGACGACTTGATTGGAATCACCACCGCTATATGTTTCCGTGGGTGCTTTGTATTTGCTGTCAGCGCCTGCAATCCAGCCGTTAATGCCTTCCTGCCAACGGTTTTTGCCGTCGCCTGAAACGGGGTCATCTTCCCGTAGTACTATAAAAAGCTTCTCATCATAATCTCCGGTGGCCACTTCAACCGAGTTAGCCAGTTTATTACTGTCCTTCCTCGATATTTTAAGCTTCTGATATATTGCAGCGGGTCCCGTGGGTTCGGAACCACGGACAAAAAACTCTTTGCGCTGAGGCTGCCCTTCAAACGGAAGGCCTCCGCCGAACGCATCGATATCCATCTCTATCACATTATCCGGCCGCTCAAAGGGTTCATCGGGAATGTCCTTAATCGCTTCGCGCATGATACGGTTCCAAATGGGAGCGGCTCCCGTGATTCCGGATGCCAGAGTGGGACTCATAGGGGAGTTGTCGTTATTACCCACCCAGGTAACTACCACACGGCTTTTGGAATATCCCACGGTCCAGTTATCCCGCTTATCATCGGTGGTACCGGTTTTTGCCGCGACCGTTTTACCTGATATAACTAAATGCGACCGCAGGCCGAACACATCCTTGCGGGCATCGTTGTCGGAAAGAATGGAAGATATAATAAAGGCTACGTCCGGCTCCAGCTCAGGCCGGGGAGCGACCGGTTTATGCTCAAACAATGTCTTGCCGCTAGAATCCACGACCTTAAGGATTGCCGTCTGCTCCATCCGCATACCGCCTGTCGCAAATACTCCAAAGGCTGTCGCCATGTCAGACATACGCACCTCAGCGCCTCCAAGCGGGAGGGATAATCCTACACGCTTAAGATTAGCATCGGTAGGCTCCCACGTTGTAAGCCCCATGACATAGCCCAATTTCAGCACATCCTTAACACCCACTAAGGCTGCTACTTTAACGGCAATGGTATTTATAGAGTTAGCAAGCGCATACCGCAGCTGCATGGGCCCTCTATATTTATTGTCGTAATTTTTGGGATTATATTCAGGCTTAGACGGATCTCCTGACGGATACTTGGTCTCGACATCCATGAGCATCGTGCTCGCCGTATACCCGCGGGTTAATGCGGCAGCATAAATAATTGGTTTTAAGGTACTTCCGGGTTGCCGCAATCCCTGTGTCACCACATTAAATTTAAGGCCTGAACTATCGGTAGAAGCATAATCCTTGCTTCCCACCATAGCCAGTATTTCACCGGTTTTAGGGTCAGTGACAATGGCAGCGCCGTTACTAACTTTAAGTTTTTTGGCCTTGTCCACTTCTTCCTTCACCGCGAGCTGCGCTGCTTCCTGCAGTTTCCAGTCCAGCGTGGTTGTTACGGTGAGCCCTCCTGCATTGACCAGTTTTTCACCGAACCGGTCGATTAAGAGTTCCTTTATATATGCAACGAAATGGGGAGCGCGAAGTGCTGAATCTCCTGCAGCAAACTGGATAGTCTCCATTTGCTTCTTCGCCTCACCTTCCTGAGCGGGAGTGATATATCCCTCTTCCCGCATGCGCCGCAATACATGTGCGGTGCGGTCTTTGTATGCCCCTTCGGTACCGGTAAACGGTGAATAATAGCTAGGAGATTGGGGCAACCCGGCAAGGATTGCAGACTGAATAAGGGTAAGATCTTTTACGTCTTTATCAAAATAGTGGTTGGCGGCGGTCTTGACGCCCACGGCAGTTCCACCGTACGGCGCTTCGTTCAGATACATAAGAAGAATATCGTTTTTGCTGTACTTCCTCTCAATCTGAATCGAAAGCACCGCCTCCTTCATCTTCCGAGGAAGCGTGCGCTCCTGTGAAAGGAGAACATTTTTCACCAGCTGCTGGGTAAGGGTACTTCCCCCCTGGCACCGGCGCAGCAGGATACAGGCGGTCATACCCCGGAGAATTCCCGGCACCGACAATCCCTGATGGGTATAAAAATCCTTATCTTCAACGGCAATAGTGGCATCTTTAAGATACTGGGGGAGCTCTTCCCATTTAGCGGGAATCCTGTTTGCTTCCTCGAATATGTCGTAAAGTTTTTCTCCGTTCCTGTCTAAGACCACGGTAGATAATCCTTCGCGCCGCTGTACCTTATCCGGGCGGGGGAGATCCTTGGCATACCAGGCAAAAAGAACACCTATGCCCAGCACCAAAACAATAAGACCAATGAACGCTGCGTATACGACAATGCTCCACAATTTCATCCGTGAGACATTGCTCCCAAAAAGCTTCCGCCGCTGCCGCTCACTGAATAAATCAGACATTTGTATCACGGAATCCATTGTAACTTTGATTGACAAAAATGACAAATTGTGATATAGTTTTTATCAACAATTGAATACGAAAAGCACTGAAGGTGATGAAGTAGTAGCTAGTCTGAGACAAGAGAGAGGAGACGGTTGGTGCAAGATCTCCCGTTAGATTACCTGCGAAATACTCGCCTGAGCTGAAAGGTTGAACATCCGCCAGTTGGCGGACAGTAGACCAATCCGGGTAAGCCCGTAACAGCAGAATGTGAATGTCGCAAATGCGGAGTTCACAAATGAGGCTTAGGTAGAACCGACCTCTGGTCGGTTTTTTTGTGGCTAAAATGCCGCTTTTTAGCGCGTGAACGCTCCCCTAAGCAAACCAAGGTGGTACCGCGTGGTAAAAAAATACCCCGCCCTTGTTCCTGATTATTTCAGGGATGAGGTCGGGGTTTTTTGTGGCAACAGCATAGTGATAAGCAAATATTGCTGAGGTAGCCCCTCAAAGCAACTGGGGCAACAGCATAGTGATAAGCAAATATTGCTGAGGTAGCAAAGGGGACAACTGCGGCTGTCGGTTAGACAGCTGGTCAACAGATCTACGGAGGTTCGAATCCTCCCCTCAGCACCCGTGTTATGCATTATTTTTTGCACGGAGAGGAGGTGTATATGAACGATAAAGAAATATCGCGGTCATTGGGCCGTGAATTTGGTCAAGGACTACGGAGAACAAGCGGCTACGAAGAAACCAGAGCACGAATGGAAAGTGAGGGCTTGTCCGATGAGCTTCTCAACAGGACTCCGCCGGTGGGACTTAATCTGCAGCTTTTATCGGAAATGTCCGGTATCCATTTACTATCGCAGCGCATAAACCGGCACCCTGTTTCCGTCGCCATGCTGGGACTAGCGAGCATTGATGGGGTAGAGGATACCGAGCGGTTTGTACAACACGCACTCAACACAACACTTAGTGATTTCCATGTCGTCGACATTGATGAGGATATTATTGCCGAAGTAAACAAACTCAAGCGGGAGAAATCTCTTTCCCATGTAAGCCCGCATCTTATCGATGCACGCCACACGGGGCTCGCCGAAAGATCAGTAGATATCGTCATAAGGGATCATACGGGTAACTGCTGCCCTCCTCATATCGATCGGGAAATTGACGCGGAAACCGCCCGGATTCTTAAGCCGGGGGGTACTTCTATTGTCAATATATCAACAAGCGAGCTACTTCCCACGTCCGAAAACCGGCAGGTTGTAGACCTTTCGAACGGCATACGTCGGAACACTGCGATAACTGACGCGTTACAAAATCATATATACGATCTGGCACAATTTAAACAGGAATTCGGTGAAGAAATGGAGAGCTTGCGGGGAAATCTTGTCGAAATTGAGCACCCAGGAGGCTTTGTTGTATTCGGCGAAGATCCCGATGGTCATGGGGAATGGTTCAGGAGTTTGGGTGATCACCTGAATCTATGGCAGCGGTTAGGGTTTATTGTCAGCGATCTTAAAAGCAGGTTTGGCAACGATAGCCATACTCCGCCGCTTATGTGTATGCGTCACAATATTGTGCTTACCAGGAAGGAGTAACTCTCTATGAAACTACAAACACGTTGTGTTCATCAAAACGGTCCGTTACTTACTGACGGAGACATTGTTACACCTGTCCATACGTCGGTGATTTTTGCCATGCGCACCCCTTCTTCAGTAAGCGGTGCCCAATACGGAAGGATACACAACAAAACGAGGGCAAGTGCAGAATCAGTACTGGCCGGAATACACAATGCAAAATTCGGAATTACAGCATCCAGCGGATCCGCTGCAATTACTGCAGTATGTTTGCTGTTACACCAAAAAAGCATTGTGCTGCATCACACCGAACTGTATGAAGGAACAAGGCGTATTCTGCGAACGATTATGCAGCCATTCGGGGTGACGGCTGTTCCTGTTAATTTTCACAATGTATCGCTTGCCGGCAACGAAATAGCAAAAATAAAGCCATCATTAGTGTGGCTGGAAACACCCACAAATCCATCGCTCCGGCTGCTTGACATTGCCCGCATTGCAGCGATTGCCCGAAAGAATGAGGCATTACTTGCCGTCGATACAACCATGTGCTCCGGCCTGCTGCAACAACCGCTCGTACATGGTGCCGATATTGTCGTGGAAAGCCTCACCAAAAATCTTAATGGCCACAGCGATGCGCTTGGCGGATTTGTGGGTACAAATAACAAAAACCTTGCGCAGAAATTACGGTTTCTTATACAAACGACGGGTATGGTGCTTGACCCTGTTTCGGCATCTCTTATATTACGCGGTATCAAAACCGCTCCCGTACGCATAAAAGCGCAGCAGCAATCCGCGCAAACTGTAGGCAAATGGCTGAGCCATCATCCGCTTATTCGGCAGGTATTAATTCCGGGAAAAATGAATAGCGAAGAACGGCTCCTGTTACGACGACAAATGTCCGGGAGGGGACAGCTTATTTCATTCATATTGAAACAACATGCTGACCCGATATCGACCATAGAAAAACTCCGGTTGATTTGCATAGCACATTCTTTCGGAGGAACAGAGACGATAATCCAACACCCGGCATCTATGATGGATTGGTCCCGACTAACGGAAGATCTCCCGGACAGACAGCTGCTGCGCCTTTCTGTCGGATTGGAACACCCTGAGGACATTATAAACGACCTAAAACAGGCTCTGGAACAATAGGTGTGCCTGTGATATAGATAAAGGAGGAAACTATGGATACTATTGAAGAACTGTTGACCAGAGGTGTGGAAAATATTATTCCGGGTAAAGAAAAACTCCGGGAGTTACTTTCCGGCGGCAAAAAGCTAAATATATATTTAGGCATCGATCCCACTGCCACTCAAATCCATATCGGACATGCAGTGCCGTTACGAAAGCTTAACGCATTTGCCCAGCTTGGCCACAATGTCATGTTCCTTATTGGAGACTTTACCGCCCTTATCGGCGACACCTCTGATAAAGATACAGAACGGCCGGTGCTTACCAGCGAACAGATTCAGGCAAACTTTGAAACCTATAAAAAACAGGCGGAAAAAGTTCTAGATTTTTCAAAAATAACGGTCGTTCATAACAGCGATTGGCTGAAAAAACTGGCCTTTACTGACATCGTCAAGCTTACCCAGCATTTTTCGGCCGGAGACTTTGTAAGCCGTGAACTTATCAAAAAGCGCCTCACTGAAGGAAAAAAGGTAGGACTCCATGAGCTTTTATACCCGGTCATGCAGGGGTATGACAGCTATTTCCTGGATACCGATATCCAACTCGGCGGCACCGACCAGACGTTTAATATGCAGGCCGGACGCGTGTTACAGAAGGATTTGCGCCACAAAGAATCATTTATTATCGCGAACGGCTTTCTGGAGGGCACCGACGGCCGAAAAATGAGCAAAAGCTGGGGCAATGCCATATGGCTCACTGACGAACCCAAAGAAATGTTCGGGAAAGTCATGTCGCTCAGGGATGAACTGATCGTCCAGTATTTCACCCTGGCGACAAATATTTCTATGGATGAAATAACCAGGATAAAAACCCGACTGGACGCAAAAGAAAACCCCATGACCCTCAAAAAAGAGCTGGCACACCGGTTGGTGAGCGAACTGCATTCGGAAGATCTGGCAAACGACGCTACGGCAGACTTTGAGAAACGGTTCCAGAAGGGGAAAGTATCGGAGTCGGCGCTTCCTGTTGTGTCGCTTAACTCGCTCAAAACAGACAGCCCGACTGCTGACGCATTGGTTGCATTCGGCTTGGCGTCCAGCAAATCAGAAGCCAAGCGTCTCATTGAGCAAAAAGCGGTTAAAATTAACGGCATTGTAGTTGCTTCATCAAAGGATCCAGTCAAACTGCAGAAAAATGATACGGTTGAAGTGGGTAGAAAAGCTGTTAAAATTGAATCCTGATATGACCGGGTAGTAGAATTTCGCCACGCTTTCGTTCATTGCGCGTGGAATAGATTACCTGTACATACTATAATTATTTACAAAGAAAGGAACTGAAATTTCGTCAGCGTAAAACGCAATGGTCGAAATTTCACAACCCGGATGAATTTTTTCCGTAAACACGAAAAGGTCTGGAAAGTTATTGTTGTTATATCAACGGTAGCTCTTATCGCAACCTCGTTTGTCCCGCTTCTTGCGGGCGGCTTGCAGTAACTAATTTTCCCTCAGGTATTGCCCGCGTACGTTATAATATGCCCGTATGACGGCACACGCCGAACGGATAGAAAAACTGGTAGACCAATACGGAGCAACCCAACTCAATACTCTCGAACATCTTGGGGGAGGTAATCTCCGGTCGCTAGCACGCACCATATGGATGGGTTTTGGACTCTATACCGGCGATGACATAGGTATCGCGCGATTCCTGGCGCCTCTACCCATGACAGTTACCCCGATGCCTACATTTACCTACACCCGCTTCCTTTTTCCGTTCCCATTGTTTGAGTTAGGAATACACTCCCATGATTGCCTGCCTTGGCCATATGATGATCATTTACGCACCAGAATCAGGCACACACCAATTGTGGATGCACTACTTAATGGAGCAGTTAACATACATGAAGGTATCAATGTACATGAGGATAGGGGAAGAATACTCCTCCATCTTGTGCACGCGACGGTTATGACTGCTCACGAAAAAGGTTTACAGTAAATCTTCCGGATCATTGCCCCCGTAAACTTGGTAGAAACGGAACTTAACCGATGCACCACGTACACGGGTACCCTCAGGCACGAAACTCAACCTTATACCACCTATTTGAAGCAAATCAACTGGCCACCAAAAAAAAGAAAACTCATCTACTGGTAATCGCGATATAATAGGGGAATGGATTTACAATTAACGTCCCCCGTCCAATATGTGCCCCGCGTCGGACCCCGCATGGTATCACTTCTCAAAAAAATCGGTATTGAAACCGTTTACCAGCTTCTCTGTACCTAACGAAAACCCTGCACGAAGGGGACACACTTAGTGCTTCGGGAAGAATTGACTGGTTCGGACAAAAAATCGTATTAAGTTCACCCGAATATGAAGTGCTTAAAGGCGCAGGGGAGCAGCAGACCAGCCTGCACACCGGCAGATTAGTCCCCGTATATCCGGAAACGGAGGGGCTTAGCTCCAAATGGCTTAGGGGCAGGATTGCATTTGTTCTGGAACAGTGCCTGCCGATGGTCAAAGAAACTTTACCGGATCACATACGGGCGTCCCAGCATTTTCCGCTTCTCACTGATGCCATCAGGGAGATCCATTTTCCCAATAACGAACAATCTGCCAATCTTGCACGCCGCAGGCTTGCATTTGATGAAATCTTTCTATTGGTACTCCGGAGCAGACAGCAAAAACGAGAATGGAAAACGACATTGCGGGCAACCCCATTTACCCTGACCCCCCAAGCACAAAAAAAATTTCTTGGAAGCCTGCCATTTGTCCTTACGGAAGATCAACAGCAGGCTACAAACGAAATCGCATCCGATATGGCAATGCCTACTCCCATGAACAGACTCCTTGAAGGAGACGTAGGAGCAGGGAAGACAGTGGTGGCAGCAGCGGGTATGTATGCCGTTTGTACCCAGGGCAGCAGCACCGCCCTCCTTGCTCCCACCCAAATACTCGCACAGCAGCACGCGGCAACGCTCCGGGAAATTCTCGAAAAACCCCACGGCATACCGGTGCATCTCATCATGGGTGGATCCGCAAAAAAAACACTAATACCCAAAAACGCGCATCCTGGTTCGGTGTTACCCAAAGGGGACTACTGCGGAATCAATCCAAACATGCACGGGTTCCTCACCAACTCACGATGACCGCAACGCCCATCCCGCGCACCATTGCCCAGACAGTATTCGGAAATCTGGATCTTTCGGTTCTTCACGGGCTCCCCAGCGGCAGAAAACCGGTAAAAACTTGGGTAGTGCCCAAAAACAAACGTACGGCAGCGTATGCGTGGATGAAAAAGGAATTAACAGAGTCCCACTCTCAGGCGTTTGTCGTTTGCCCGCTTATCGACGATTCCGAAACCCTTACTACGGTACGCGCGGCATCGAGTGAACATACCCGCCTCACATCGGTATTTGCACCGCTGCACGTAGGATTACTGCACGGGAGGATGAAACCGGATGAAAAAACAGCAGCGCTCGAACGCTTACGCCGCGGCAGTGACGATATTCTTGTATCTACCCCCGTCGTGGAGGTGGGTATTGATATACCGGATGCAACCATCATGGTGATCGAAGCTGCTGAGCGGTTCGGCCTCTCACAACTCCACCAGCTGCGGGGAAGGGTAGGGAGGCGCGAAAAACCCTCGTACTGCCTGCTGTTTACCGAAAACGAAACACCCGAGGTGTTAACCCGGCTTAAAGCACTGGAGACCGTGCACAGCGGTCCGGAACTGGCAGAACTTGATCTAACCCTCCGCGGTCCCGGCGAACTCTTTGGCACAAGACAGCATGGATTACCAGGATTTACGGTAGCAACCCTCTCTGATACCGGACTTATACAGGAGGTAAACCGCGAAGCAGATGCCCTTATGGAGGCTGATCCTGAGCTCTCACGGTTTCCCTACTTGAGAGAACGCGTCAATGAGAGTAAAATAGAGACTATTCAATCGTAACCTATGACACCACTACCAAAACGACGCGCATCTAAACGACGCCAAGGCAAACGCGATGCAAGCATCCGGATGAAATTGCCGGGCATTATGGTGTGTGCCAACTGCGGCAAACCAAGACTTCCTCATCGCGCCTGCAAATCATGCGGGTATTACGCAGGAAGGGCAGTAGTCATTAAAAAAGAAAAGAAAATCAAAAAAAGTTCCTAGTCTCAGCGTGTCAGGATAGCAACGGGTAGAAACCCGCCTTGATATATTGACACGTTGATACATAGATTCTGTTCATGAAGACCGCCAACGATCCCCGCCACCAAAAACGAATCACCCAAATGCAACAGTTATTCAGCTTCAGCTTCCACGAAGAAGCCGCCCGCCATGAAGAAAGCGCTCCAATTATTCCGCTGCTCCCTGACATAGACGCCCATATAGAAAAAGCCGCTCCGGAGTGGCCGCTTTCTAAAATTGCCAAAATAGACCTCGCTATATTACGGCTAGCCGTTTGGGAGCTTATGTATGACAAACAAAATCCCTCCAAAGTCGTTATCGACGAAGCAGTCGAGCTTGCCAAAGCATTCGGCAACGAACACAGTGCTAAATTTATCAACGGAGTTCTGGGCACCATCATGCAGCACGTATGACCTTATCTGATTTAGAAACCACTATCGGCATCCAATTTACCAATAAAGCGCTTCTTGCTCAGGCCTTTGTCCACCGGTCGCACCTTAACGAAACAAAAGAACATACGGAATCTAATGAGCGCCTGGAGTTCCTGGGAGACGCCGTGCTTTCGTTTGCCACGTCTGAGTATCTGTATTCGTCCTATCCCAAATTCCCTGAGGGGACACTCACCAACGTCCGGTCTACTCTGGTAAAAACCAAAAGCCTGGCACTGGTAGCTGCTGACCTCCGCTTAGGAGATCTTCTTATGCTGAGCCGCGGAGAAGAGTCTTCCGGAGGACGGGTAAACGAGTCACTGCTCGCTGACTGTTTTGAAGCGCTTCTGGGAGCTATTTTCCTGGATCAGGGTATTGATGCGGCGAAAACATTCCTCAGAACTCACCTTTTGTATAAAACAGATACAATCCTGGAAACTAAAAGCTACATAGATTTTAAGAGCCTGCTTCAGGAACTCACGCAGGAAAAAACCAAAGTTTCGCCGACATACCGGGTGATAAAAAGCGAAGGTCCTGATCATAACAAAACGTTCTGGGTAGAAGTACTAAGCGGGGAAACGCTTCTCGGGAAAGGGACGGGTAAATCCAAGCAGGAAGCTGAGCAGAACGCCGCCAAGACGGCTCTTGAGAAGAGCGGCAACATCTGACGGTGGGCGGTATATGAGGCTGAAGCTTGCGATTTTCTGCCCAATCGCATAAAATACTAATTCTTATGATAAAAATCCGACTTGCACAATACGGCTCCAGAAACAGACGCACCTACCGCGTCGTGGCTATCGAAGAAGGAAAACGCAGAAACGGCAAACCCGCTGAAATATTAGGCTTCTATAACCCACTGGTTAAACCCGCACAAGTAAAAATCGATCTGGAACGCGTCAAATACTGGCAATCACAAGGGGCACAGGTGACTATTGGTGTCGCTAAACTTCTTGAGAAAAAATCATAAATGAAAGATACACTTCTTTACATGGTTACTTTCCTCGTGGATCACCCCGAGGAAGTCTCGATTGAAGAACGCGTTGAGGGTGATGCGACAATCCTTATTATCCATACCCATCCTGAAGATATCGGTAAAGTTATCGGCAAGAGCGGCCGGATAATCAGAGCACTCCGTGACCTCATCAAAGTACTGGCAGCAAAAGCAAATACATTTGTCGACGTTGAGATAGCAGAAGATGCCACCCGGACACCCGAGGCGTCCGCATGAAAATTTCTATCATAACGCTATTTCCGGAAATGTTTTCCGGTCCCTTTACTGCTTCGATCATTAAACGCGCTTC
The DNA here is from genome assembly GCA_016214885.1 of Candidatus Gottesmanbacteria bacterium. GTDB lineage: Bacteria > Patescibacteriota > Microgenomatia > UBA10105 > UBA927 > UBA927. The sequence continues at coordinate 26,437 of JACRMP010000011.1, forward strand.
CACAGCCGGAAAAATCCACATAGAATTTATCAACCTCCGGGATTTTGCCGATGACCGGTACAAATCGGTTGACGACCACCCGTATGGCGGGGGAGCAGGCATGGTACTCAGGGTTGATGTGATCGACAAGGCAATACGGTCTGCGGTTTCCCGATCAGAGGTGCCATCCACCGAGCGCCAGATTATCCTACTGGATCCGCAGGGAAAAACCTACACCCAGAACACCGCCCGCGAATTAAGTGCACTACAGCATATTATATTTCTTTCCGGTCATTATGAGGGAGTGGATGAACGGGTACGGGATTTAGTTGACAGAGAAATTTCCATCGGAGACTACGTGTTAACGGGTGGGGAAATACCCACGATGGTGCTTGTCGACAGTATTGTCCGCCTCATCCCTGGTGTACTTAACAAACCGGATGCAACCCGATCCGAATCCTTTGAGGATAACCTGCTAGAATACCCCCAATACACCCGTCCGGAAGACTACAATGGCGCTAAAGTGCCGTCTATTCTACTATCAGGCGATCATGCCAAAATACGTGCATGGCAAAAAGAACAAGCGGTACTCAAAACGAAAAAACGGCGACCTGACCTCACCTAAGGAGAAAAGGGATTATCTTTGGTTTTTCCGATTAATGGCGGCGGCAGTGCTCCGCTCTCCTGTGACGCGAGAGGGAAAAGTGTTAACCGGTTAATCACCCGGACATCCTCTTCGGTAAGCGTGGGCAGCACCGTCTTCGTACTTCCGATATTGGTAGGCAACGGTTCATAAAACGCATCCATTTCGATCATTACGGTAAGCGGCTTATCCTCTTTCGGGAAAGCGATAGAAAACACGCGCACCCGAAGAAGCCTCCGCACCCCCGGCACCAGTGCAATAAACTGCTGCACGGCATCCAAGGTCCCGTTGATAGTAACGGAAAACGGAATGGTACGGGTACCGAGTTTTTTATCCGAAGCCGAAACGGCAGTAGGAGTGGCAAGCGACGCCCCCCCGGAAATAGCCATGCTTACCACTGAAGTCCCGGTTTGTGCCGCAACGCTTTCTACCGTCTCGAACACTGTAGGAAATGACCGTTCAGCAGGCACGGCGGAAAGCACGTTGGCTAAGTTAGTGCGCAACGTTGCCTCGTCCAAAGCACTTAACGTGTTTAATTTTTTCTGGAGCGATGAGGTTTCTTCTGAAAGCTTGCGCATTTCGCTCACCAATTCCTGTATTTTGCCAATAGAGGGAATTACGGCAAAAATAAACGCGGCGGCACAAAAAACCAGGAGGGCTCCTGAGACACTCACATTCTGGTATTTTTTAAATGATTTGCTATCTGCAGACATAGTTAAAAAATCGGATAAAACGACACGGTAAGTTGCACCTGACCATCATCTCTGAGAGCAAACGAGAGCATCTGCGGTGTCCGAAGCGCACGCTCACCTGCCAGCGCCATAATGTTTGTTACAACATCCACCGTTTCATCGATGCTCGCAAGCTCTAGCCCGGTACTTACCCTGCCTGTTTCGTCTATGGACACCGTACTAAACGCCTCTTCATAAGCTATATCCGATAACACGGAAAACACTCTACCCCATGGCTTGGCGGCATCAAGCGCCTTATTGGCTATACCGACCCTTTCTTTAAGAGAAAGCAGAAGACCTTCCTTGGCGCTTTGCGTGTTTATCTCTTTTGCTATCGTAAGCCGTTTCGCCTGGATCCGTTCCGTCTGCACCCGGAGATAGAAATATGCGGATCCGATCATAAGCCCTACGACGAACAGACCCGCCAGCGACCATAACGAGGCTATCCTCAGGCCTTCTTCAACCCGCGAAAACTGGCCCATAGAGCTGACGTCTTTTTTGATGAGGTTTATTTGTGTGTCACCCATAGACTTGGTCACCTCACGACTCTCGAAGCGCTAATCCGACGGCAACGGTGAACGTGGGGCCTTCTTTATCCAGTACGGCAAACCGTGGATCCCGTTTTATGCCCACCCAAGGGTTGGCAAGCTGCGCCTCCATCCCGATACTTTGGGCTATATACACCACCATACCCGGGAGTTTCGCCGTCCCTCCCGAAAGCAAGGTGACTTCCACCTTTTCGTCTTTATGTTTTTCTATATAGAACGCAAGCGCCCGCTTCATTTCGCCGATGATCGTATCCATGATGGGTTTGACTGCCGTGACGATTTTTCCCTGCAGCTTGTCTTTTTCCAGACCGTATGTCCTTTTAAACTCTTCTGCCTGGTTAACATTAAAGTCGAGACCCGACACCAACGCCCGGCTCAATGCCTCACCTCCTGCAGATATAGAACGCGTAAATGCCAAAACACCATTACGGAGAATAGCCAGATCGGTAGTTTGCGCCCCCAGGGAGACTAACAATGATGCTCCCTTTATGCCGGCAACTGACCGGGAAAGGGCTCTGGCTGTTGCAATAATTTCTGTCTCTGCTGCAACGGGAACAAGCTCTGCAAGCTCGATGATAGCCAGATACTTTTCCAATAAAGTCTTAGGACACGCAACCAGCAGAACATCCATTTTGTCGGTACCCGTTTCCTTCGCGTCGCGGAGAATGGAGTAGTCAAGGTTCACTTGGTCAAGCGGAAGGGGGATATACTGCTCTGCCTCCCAGCTTATCGCAGAAGACAGCTCGCGGGGGCTTAACGGCGGCACCTCAATAACCCGGGTAAATACCTGGGATTCGGGGAGCGCTAATACAACAGACGTTGATTTCGCCCCTGTTTCTTTCATAAGCTGCTTTATCGCCATGGCGACCGCCTGATGATCCGCTTCAAGTGATGACTGGAGCGCCTTAGGAGGGGTGGGAATGCTTCCTGCTGCAAGAAGCTGCGGAACTCCGCCTGACGTAGCTATCTCTATAAGCTTAATACTGTGTGATCCTATGTCTAATCCAAGTAATGTTTTCATGGGGCAGCTTTCCGGTTAATGTCCGAACGCAGACTCACTATAGATAACCGAGTCAAAAATAGAGAGGGGAGCGCGATATTGCTGATACACCACCACTTTGCGGCTAACTCCGGTACCTGTTGCCCCCACTGATTCTATCTGATTTCCCTGCTTGGGAATTTCATTGATACCACCGTTTATCGCAAGCGTTGCATCCGTATAGTATGGCTTGATCCTGAGGGCGATCAACGTATCAAGCGCGGGATTGACTGCCGGAGCAAAATCGGTCGTAAAGTTAATGGTTTTCCCATAATAGCCAAGACCGCATCCCGTCGTGGTGATACCTGTCGCAGTAAAATTATTACCCCTTGTCGCGGCATCTGGATCCAGCGCCATACGTGCCGTATGATAATCACCAAAAGTATCCTTATACAACACGGTGACTCCCAGCGCAGCGGCTACATCGGGTGCAGTTTCCTGGCTCCAACAAAGTTCAATCGTGTTTGCGGTATAAAAAGGTGTTTCGTTAACGGCTCCTGTATCAGTATGTTCTACGAGCCAAAGTGTTTCCGTCGTGTTCTCAAGCGTTTTTCTTGCCATCTGAAATACTCCTGCAACACCCCCGATAACATTTACCGACACATCATAGGTTACCCCTGGGGATAGTGTTACAGGGAGCGTTGTCCCGGCTCCCGTCCGCAACGCCTGTTCAATACCTGCTTCTGCAGCATTGAACGCCCGGGTGGACTCTTCGAGCTGATTGCTCATGGAAAGATCAATAGTTGCCCTGCCGATAAGGGATAGCGCTACGGTGGTAGCAACGGTGAGCACCAGAAGGGTTATTAACAGAATCTGACCGTTATTTCCCATGGTTTTATATTTGGTAAATACTCCCATACGGTTATTGTTATATATTTTCATGCCATTGACAATAGGAGCTGCTATTCGGAACTATTACGCATTGTTGCAGTCGTCTGAAATGATTCACTCGTCTGTTCAAATGCAGTGTCCGACATGCCCGATTGCGAAAGATCAAAAGAAATTTTTACGCTGGAAGGAACCCCCGCCCCTCCCGAACAAGTAAACGAAAGGGAACTGGCAGAGCAAAGTGTGCCACCCATGGTTACATTATCGCTGGTGAGGTATTCAGTTCTTAAAGCGCTGGTTGATGCAAGCCGTGTAGCTGTACCGTCAAGACGGCATTCATAGGTTGTTACCCCTTCGTCATCGTTAATGATGGTTAACGACTGTGAGACCGTTCCTGCACTGTCACAGGCAGAAGTAACCTTTTTTGCACTCTGGATCATGCGCACCATGGATTCCAGGGCAAGATCCCCGTTTTGTTTCATATCTTTGGATATTTCAGTCTTCGCATTCGTGCGAAGCGTCACCAGAAATACCTGGCTTAATACCACCGCAACAAGTGCGACAATTGCCACGGACACAATAAGCTCCAGAAGGGTAAAGCCGGCTTCCCGTAGCTTTCTCTGCGTCATGGTTGGCAAAAAAGAAAAATTTTTAATATTACTGCCTCCAGTCGCTAAGATATGTACGCAGTGTTACCGTAGAACCTGTTGACCGGTCACCCCAGGAAACTTCGCTCGTTACATCCATAACGGAACCGCTCAGCACAAATGTTACGGTGCGCCAAAATGTGCTTCCCACAGCTATTGGACAACCTGATCCGTCACTTACCGACCAGCTACCCGCTTCATTTAAACACCAGGCACCCGTGCCGCTGCTGTATGCAGAAAAATCTGCCCATGGACTGGTATCCCGCAGTTTGCGCGCAAGCTCGACGCCTTCCTGGGCAAACTTCACCCCCTGGCTACGGTATTTACTCACCTGGGAATACCGAAGCGATGCGGTGACTGCAGTAACCAAACCGGTTAATACGACGGCAATCACTCCCAAAGCCACAACAATCTCCAAAAGTGTCTGACCTCTCTCATAACGCCGGCATTGTTTCATTGGAACCCTCCGTCATTTACGCTCCCGTTGGGGGAGACGGTAAGACTGTATAGTTCACTTCCGTTAATGATAATCAGGCTCACGGGGGAGGCAATATTTATTGTGTTGGTCTGACTGAGAATCGTGAAGGCAGAAGGAACCGGCGAAAACGTGATGCCGGGAGGCAATGTAACCGTTTCAGAACCACCGACAATGCCTTCAGGATTGCATTGATGCCCGATGGAGTAGGTGGTGGCGGTAAAACTTACATACATCCCGGTAAAACTCGTGCAGCCGCTCGTCGGTTTTTCCACTGATATTGCTTTGGTTTGAGCGAGCCTGAGTGTTGATTTCAGCGTAAGCGCGGTTTGCTTAAGTCGCTCCCTGCGGTTAAACGAGTTAAATGTCGCAAGTCCCGCTCCCAACATGATAATGAGGATCGATATGACGATCAGTAATTCAACGAGAGTAAATCCTTTCTTCATCATGGATTTTTCAGACCATATGTGTGACCCGGAGGCAGAGTGTCCGTGCAGGTATCTGCAGGATTTTCTGACTCCAGCTGGGAACTAATACAATAGCCGTAATACACACCTCCTACGGCATTTTTAGCCAGATACATATAGCTCTGCGAAGACTTCGGGTCGGTAGGGATGGCTCCCATATACGTAGGAACTAAAATAGGGGTAAGCCCCGCAAGCGCGTCAGTGGCGCTCGATGCGGCCGTCCAGCTGCCGGATCCTACTGACGGGTAAAACCCGTTATCGGTGCGGTACATTTCAAGAGCGGCCCTGACCTGCTCCATGTCGCTTTTCCGTTTGGCGTCCCGGGACTGCTTATTAATAGTGGCGTAGGAAGCGATACCGATGGCAATCAAAATAGCAATAATAGAAACGGTTACCAAAAGCTCTACGAGGGAAAAACCGGAGTGTGGCAATGAATAATCGGGTCGTTTCATACGAGTAATCTAAGCCATATTTCCCATAAACTGCCGCCCCAACGAAAAGCTATGAGCGTACCAAGAATAAGAAACGGGCCAAATGCAATACGGGAACGCATTTTAGCTTTCCTGCTCATTATCAGTATGACACCCACTAATGCACCGGTCAAGAAAGCGGCATACAGAGCAATAATAATATTAGGATACCCCAATAACGCCCCCAAAAGCACGCTTAATTTCACATCACCGAACCCTAATCCGCGGCCTCGGGTAACGAGCCACAAGAATAAAAATCCGCTCCCTGCTCCCAGCCCGGACATCAGATGGATAATGCGGTCCGCCTGGGGCAGACGGATCACGTATATAATACAGAAAAACAAAAGGGAGATAAGTAATTCATCCGGCAGGATCTGCTCTTTAAGGTCGATAACAAATAAAACAAGAAATAAACAAAACAGAAAAATCAGCGATATCAATCCGACGGAATCAGCTGCCTGCGAGTAAAGGAGGACAAACGAAATGCCGCTGACGAGCTCTATCAAAGGATACTGATACGATAAGCGTTTTTTACACCGGGCACACTTACCCCCAAGAAATAAAAATGAAATAACAGGAATAAGTTCATACCAGCGGAGAGGTTTTTTGCAATGATCGCAATGCGAAGGTTTCCAGACAATGTTTTCGCCCCTCGGCAGGCGGTCAATCACTACATTGAGAAATGAACCGATCACCAGTCCGAATATAAAAACAATCCCGCTTATGATCATAGGTATCAGTATCGGGGAAGTGGTACAAACAATCAAGAGACATTGCGGCTGGTGCTAAAAAAAAGTAGACTACACCGTGATATGCGGGCATATTGGGCAGATATTACCAGCGTCATCACCATGCTTCTTCTCGTTGCGGTGTTTTTTGCCCGGCTTTTTTATCCGCAGCCCCAACTCATCGTCACGCCTGACTATGGAAGAAGTGACGCATGGCATTTCAGCCTGCCCACCAAATACGCCCTATCCCAATCACTAGCCACCAATACGCTTCCCCTGTGGCGGAACGATATCGGGGGCGGATTCCCGCTTTTTTCAGAGGGACAAACCGGAGCGCTGTTTTTACCAAATCTTATCCTGTTTAAAACTCTTCCTATAACACACGCATATAATGCTGCGTTGATTCTGGCCATCGCAACGCTGGGGATTGGCATATATGGATTGTTACGCGTACTCAGATATTCCAGCGTTGCTTCCTTGCTCGCAGGAATAACCCTAGCGTTTTCCGGCCTATCCATAACACAGCTTACTCATATTACCCTGCTGCAGGGGGTGAGCATGCTTCCTTTTGTTGTTTTACTCAGCATCCTCACCGTAAGAACCGCTAGCCGTTTTTGGACCGGACTACTAGCCATAGCCATATCACAACAAATTTATGCAGGTTTTCCCCAGGCAAGCTTCATGACGCTTATTTTGTCGGGAATTATGGTAGCAGCTATCGCATTACAAACGAAACGCTGGCAGTCCGCTGCCTATTGGATAGGCGCCGTGATCCTGGGGATTGGCGGAGGGGCAGCCCAGCTCCTGCCTTCTTGGGAATTTCTGCGTGCCAGCACCAGCCCTGCGGGATTTACTCCGCAAACGGCCACCGCGTATTCCATGCCGATAGTCCACATTAAAACATTTCTTGACCCGTTTGCGCTGGGTAATCCGCGATTTGGTACCTACCCGCCGTTTTATAATTTTGACGGCAGTATTTTTTGGGAAAACACCGCATTCATTGGCCTTCTCCCGTTAATTATCGCCGGAGGAAGCTTTCTCCTTATCAAAAAAGATAAACCGCTGATGCTGTGGTGGGGGATACTTATCGCGTCAATCACCCTTGCTGCCGGCAAATATGCTCCTACATACATTCTGTATAGTATTTGGCCGATGACGCTTTTCAGAGTGCCTTCCCGTTTTCTCTGGATAACCATGATCGCCGTCGTCGTAATCGCCGCCCATGTCGTTGACCGTATACGGAAGAAACGTGCCTGGAAAATAAGCATCACGATACTCCTCATGCTACTCCTTATCGCGCATACACTTCAGCTTATGGGTACATGGTGGTCATATCATCTTGTTACTCCCGCAAGTGCGTGGATGACACCCCCCGAAACGGTGGCCGGAGTACAAAACGGCAGAGTTATGACCCTGGGGGAGGGGAAAGTACACAACGATGTTATGACGACAAAAGGCTGGATCGACAAAGGGTTCTATTCATTTCTGAGGAGCGGCTTGTCTCCCGACAGTAATATGCTCTGGGGAATATCCCAATATGACGTGTATGCAGGTCGTTTTCTTAAGCGCCCGTCGATCACTGACTCCATGCTTTCCGACAGCATCGCGCTTAGCCCCGCTATTGCCACCATTTCTTCCACAACACTCATGAATATATTTCCGGTAAGCCATATTCTCTCGTATATTCCCGTCGACTCCGCAGAACTCACCCTGGTACAATCGCTATCCCGTGGCTCTACAATTCTGCGCCACTATAAAAATAACGGTGCGTTACCGCGGGCATATGTAACTTACGAAGCAACGACTGCGGCAACGCTGTCGCAAGCTGCTGCGACTATCACGGATAGTTCGTTTATTCCCGGAAAAAACGTACTTTTGGAATCTCACGCAGTCAATACATTTCCAGGTCTTGCGGAACGCATTGCAACGAAGACATCCATCGCAGCGCCAAAACCTGCAACCGTCACCTGGCAGGAAAACCGGCATGAATCGGTAATACTTACAGTGGAAACCCAACAACCCGGCTTTCTTGTCCTCACCGATACCTATTATCCGGGGTGGCGCGCCTACATCGACGGAAAAGAAACTCCCATATTCGCCGCTAATCTTTCCCAACGCGCTATTGTTCTCCCTGAGGGAACACGCACCGTACGGTTCAGCTACGCGCCTGAATCGGTTATCGTAGGGGGACGGATTGCAGCAGTGACACTTATCGTCACAATACTTCTAATGATTCTTCCGATTGGCGTTCGAGCTTCTCGTATTCAGAAAAAAGCTCACGGGCACGCTTCTCATCCCCCAGGCACTCGCCGTATGCAGCTGACTCCATCCTGAGGTGGAGCGGAGAGGGCACAAACGCGTGCTGTTTTGCCCGTGCCAGCGCATCAAGTGCATTGGTACAATCTTTAAAATATAAATGGGAGAGTGCCAAAAGCTCAAGCGATTCGGTAAGACTGGAATCTCCCGACAAAGCAACTGCCGCGGCAAATTCACGGCGTGCTTCTTCCCATTTTTCTGCCCGCATGAGTGTTTTACCCATAGCGATGTGCCCCGCAGCATACACATCCAGCACATCCGAAAGCATAAGATGCGGATACCGTGAAAGAATACCCGACAGGGGATTATGCATAGCAGTAGCAGTCGCCAAATATGATGCGTACATATCCTCTGCTCCTGGTAATTCCGCGTAAGGTACCGCTTCATACAATAATCCCCTCGGCACCCAATACCATCCCTTATCTATCGGCAAAATTATATTGCTATATACACGCGTCGATGCAGTTGAATTAACTTTGATAAACTCTGCCGAAAACCGTGCCGGAGGAGCATCCGGAAACAGCAAGCGCGGGAAGTGTTTTTTAAGCACAATCTGATAATCGGGAGTTGCCAACCGTGATGCATGGATAACGGCAGTGTCACCCCTCACTCTCAAACCGTAGCGCACATATTGTGTCGTAAAAAGCGTGGTATCCTGGCTTAATAACAATACACTGTTAGGTTTTGCGGTAGCCAGAATATCACGTCCCAGATTTTCCGCCGTCCGATCCTGTGGCAAACCCCAAAACCGCCACAGGGTAACCCCACCCATGGACACGGGGTACACCATAAAAGTAACAAATACCAAAAGCACCGTGGCTTTTATTTTTCCGCCGGTTAAACGGTGCGTTAACACGGTTTTCACGCGGTCAAGCAACCAGGATAGACCGCAACCCACCGCGATAGCGATAAAAAGGTAACTCGGCAACAAAAAGCGTTCATACGTGCCCAAGGTAAACCTGTTCGCCAAAGGAAAACTTGCATAGAAAAAAAATGCCGGCCCCAAAAAGAAAACGGCAATCATCCATGTTATGAACCACGGACGCAAATTCCTGTACCATGCAGCAACGCCGGTAACAGCCAAGATAACGCCAACCCAACTCCAATCGGTAACAAGAAAGGTAAAATAAGCCGAAACGGCAATGGTCCGTTCTCTTAGAGAATGACCTATTGATCCGCCTGACACAAACGTCCCGTAATCAGCCAACACGGTCACGATGCACATACACGTAATAGGCGATTGCCGGTGCAAAAAATAACATGAGGTGGTGGTGCGAAAGCGACAGCCCGTAGACGAAAGCGGCGACTGGCAGCAAGCGTGCGTTTTTTGTATCCTTCCATAACACTAAAATATACCAAAGAAGTATTACAAATAAGTCAAACAGGGCAAATACTTCCGGGGTACTACTGTAAAGAAAAAACAAGTAATTAGTAGCAATGCTTACCGCGCCGAATACAGCAGCGAATACATTTTTCCCTGTAAGTCTATATATGAGCGCGTAAATGAGTCCAACCGCCGCTGCATGGGGGATGGACGAAAGCAAGGTGACGCGCCAAGACAGTGACCCAAGCGGTATATGAGCCGCAAGCCAACCGAGCAGTGAATAGAGGGGATAGCCCGGAGGATGGGGGATACCGGCAATAACCGCTGCGGTAACGACATCGCCGCTGTCACCGGTAAAAATACCCTGCGCCTGGAAAAAAAGGAAAAGTGCAAAAGAAAAGAATGCCAATAACCACGAGCCGATCATGTGGGCATTATATCAGAGTACCCGTAAGCATTACTGGATACAGAAGTAACATTCAGAGCCGGAAGTTCCGGTCGTTTGCGCCTTACACGTTACCGATGAGGTAACTCCGCTGGAATCATATATGGTATTCAGATCTTCCTGGAATGCCTTGGATTCCGGTTTAAAGCAGGCAGAAAGATTTTCACCGCTAGTAGAGTTGACATATATTTTCTCCAGATTGGAGCTTCCTGCGAGTTCCTTAAAGCGTGCCTTCAGTTCTCCTACCGTGATAAGCTCGTCTATCCAGGAAGAAAAGCCAGAGTATGCCGGCCCTGCAGTAGCATCAGTACCCCAAGGGAATTGTCCCTTGGTAGAGTAGAACCGGAGATTAGCATTGTAAAACTCAGAAACCGTGTTCCGGAGAGATGTATCACGTCCTTTTTTCAGTTGTTCGAACGGATCAATAGTGGCAAGAAGTCCTACGGCAAGAGCACCTAAAAGCGCGATAACAATAAGAAGTTCGATCAAAGTGAAGCCGCTTTTTGGGGCAAGATAATTTCTCATATACATACAGGTTTATCACTATTTAAATTGGCTTGTCAAGTTGTAAATCGGCGTAATGACGGCGATAACGATAAATCCGACGCCCACTCCAAGAAACACCATGATAATCGGCTCAATTGCCGTAGTTAACCCTTTTACCAGGTTCTCGGATTCCGACGCAAAATATTTAGAAAGCTTAAGGAGTGTATCGTCCAATTTTCCTGTTTCTTCTCCTACCTTCATCATCTGGGAAACGATGGGAGGAAACACGGGGTATTGTCCGAACGTATCTCCCAACGGAAACCCGCGTTCAACCTTTTTGGATATCTCCACAATAGCGTTTCTGAAGAGAACATTATCCAGCGCATCTTTAAGAATGGTGAGCGCGTCAAGAAGCCGGATACCACTCGTTATAAGCATGGACAGCGTTCTGGTAAACTCCACAAGAATGATTTTTTTCTGCAGCTCGCCGAACAAGGGGATGCTCAAAATAACCGTATCTACGATAAGCTGTCCGACTTTCGTTTCTTTCCACCGCAAAAACGCGTATCCTCCGCCGACAACCGCCGCAATAACCAGCCACCACCAACTCACAAAAAACTGGGAGATACTGATAAGTAATTGTGTGGCAAACGGCAAATCAACGCCAAAATCGTTATAAAGTTCGGTTAATTTCGGAATAACGACGGTCATCATAATCATGACGACAATTCCCATACCCACCATAATAATGACGGGGTAAATCATGGCTCCAGACACCTTGCTCCGGAAATCCCTCTGAGACTCCATGCTGTCGGCAAGCCGTATGAGCACCTGGTCTAATTGACCCGATGATTCTCCTGCCCGGACAAGAGCTATGTATATCTGCGAAAAATGCTGGGGGTACTTAGCAAGTGCGTCACCCAGATTACCGCCGCTAACGATCTGATGCTCGATTTCATTTAAGACCGTAACCAATGCGGGGTTGGGAGTCTGTACGCGGAGAATAGTAAGTGCTTCCGGAAGGGATAACCCCGCCACCACCATCGTTGCCAACTGACGGGTAAAATTTACAATTTCCCCGAATCCCACCCTGCGGAATTTAAGAGATACCGCACTTTGCTCGCGGTTCCGCGTTTCGGTAAGTCCCACGACAAATAATTGCTTATCATGCAGCAGGCGTGTCGCCGCCTCCTTTGAAACAGCTTCGACAAATCCGGTGATGGATTTTCCCTGGCTATCGCGCGCTTTATAAGAATAATATGCCATAGGATACTCTTATTTCTGCAGTAATCTGCCCAATTCTTCAGGGCGCAGGGCATAGGAATTCGCGACATCCAGACCGATAGTCCCGCTCCGTACCAGGGCTGCCAACGATGTTTCCATCGTCATCATGCCGTACTCTGCGCTCGTTTGAATAATATTATCGATCTGATGGGTTTTGCCTTCACGGATAAGCGTCCGTGCGGCAGGAGTGGCGGTAAGTATTTCACCCACCGGAACACGTCCGCCTGCTATTGCCGGCACCAAGCGCTGTGACAGCACCCCCTCCAGCACATTGGAAAGCTGGAGCCGCACCTGGGTCTGCTGATTTTCAGGGAATACATCGACAATACGGTCGATGGTTTGCGCTGCTGAATTTGTGTGCAGTGTCGCAAACACCAAATGCCCAGTTTCTGCGATGGTAATTGCCGACTGGATAGTTTCAAAATCACGCATTTCTCCGATAAGCACGACATCGGGATCCTCCCGGAGCACACTGCGCAGCGCCACATTCCAGGAATGGGTATCACTATGCATCTCACGTTGCGACACAATAGACTGCGCGGTCGGATACACATGCTCGATAGGATCTTCTATGGTGATGATGTGAGCTCCTTTATTTTGGTTGATCATATTGATCATGGAGGCCAAAGTTGTTGATTTTCCGTGACCCGTAGGACCTGTTACCAGCACCAAGCCCTGCCGTATTTTCACAAACTGGTGACAGATATCAGGCAGCCCCAGCTCCTCGATAGTCTTAATGCGCTGTGGTATAAGACGGAAGGCTCCTGCAATTGTATTTTTTTGTGTATAGACGTTTACCCGAAAACGTCCAACAACCGTAGCCAGCGAATAGTCAATTTCTTTGTTCGTCTCAAAAATATCTTTTTGCTCAGGTGTTAATGTTCCGTAAAGTATCTGCCGGGCGCTTTCATCAGTCAGCACTTCAGTGCCTTCAACAGGCATCAGCACGCCGTTAATCCGGAGCATGGGAGGGAATCCGACTATATAATGTATGTCGGAAGCTTCTTTCCTGGCTGCTTCGCTGAACATTTGTTGGATATCCATCATACGTATTTAATCCTGGGCGACCCGCAGCACTTCTTCGATAGTTGTGACACCTTCGAGTGCCTTAAGATACCCATCCTGCTTCATGGTAATCATTCCTTCGGAAACCGCTTGTTTTTCAATTTCACTCATCGGCGCCCTCGTAAGGGTGAGTTTACTGATCGCGTCGGTAATAGGGAACACCTCAAACACCCCGAGCCGGCCCAAATAACCTGATCCGCCGCAGCTTTCGCAGGGCTTATCACCAACGGTTCCTTTGCCTTTATACAGTACCATCGGTTTATCCTGCGGCCAAAGCGTACCCACCACACTCTTCATGTCTACAATCACCGCTTCATCCGGCACATATTCTTCTTTACACGTCGGACACAACCTCCGCGCTATACGCTGACCTACAAGCGCATTGAGCGCTGAGGCAACCAAAAACGGTTCGGCACCAAGATCGATTAAACGCGGGATAGCGCCGGCTGCATTATTCGTGTGAAGGGTAGAGAATACAAGATGACCGGTAAGTGCCGCCTGAATAGCAAGCTCAGCCGTTTCCTGATCCCGGATTTCTCCTACCAGCACTATGTTAGGATCCTGCCGGAGAAAACTCCGGAGCCCCGTTGCGAATGTAAGTCCCGCTGCAGGGTTGATCTGCACCTGATTAACACCGCTTATCTCGTACTCTACCGGATCCTCCAGTGTCATGATGTTTACTTTTGCATTGTTTAATATCGCAAGCACTGAATAAAGAGTGGTCGTTTTACCTGATCCGGTAGGGCCGGTAACCAAAATGACGCCGTGGGGGCGGCGTATGGCCGTTTCCAAGTGCTTTAGGGCAAGACCCCGTAGCCCAAGATCGTTAAGCGTGGGAATCCCTCCTGATTTTTTAAGCAACCGCATAACTACCTTTTCACCATGCACAGTGGGAAGTGTAGAGACACGGAGATCAACCTCGCTTTCACCCATTTTGAAATTAAACCGTCCGTCCTGGGGAATACGTTTTTCGTCAATTTTTAGGTCAGCCAAAATTTTTATACGCGATATTACGGCATCCTGAAGCCTGCGAGGAAGCATAAGCCGCTCCTGCAAAATACCGTCTACCCGATACCGCACCCTGGTTTCCCCAATCTGTGGCTCAATATGAACGTCAGACGCCCGGGTGCGTATAGCCTGTTCAAGGATTGCCGACACAATCTGGGCGATGGGTGCCTCACGGATAACTTCTCCCAGATGTCCGGCCTCATAAGTTTTGATGGTTGGTGCGGATTCCTCGAGTGCAGCCGTAACATCTGCGCCTAAATTTTGGGTATACAGTTCATCAATCGCTGCGACAATGTCATCTTTAAATCCCATGAACGGCTTAATGGATCTGCCGGATTTTTTTTCCAGAAATTCCACAACCTGGAAATCCAACGGATCAGCCATCGCTACCGACAGCGTGCCGTTCTCTCCTGCGTCCAGCTGGAACGGAACCAGCGTATACCGCCGAGCAACCGGCTCAGGGATAAAATTAATCACATCTGGGGTAATAGCCCTCCCTGAAACATTCATAAACGGAATACCCAATGATTCCGCTTTTGCTCTGATAAAATCGTCGTGGGAAACACCGTACTTTCCGGTTATAAGATCTTCCAATGGGAGACCTGAGTTAAGCGCTTCCGTGCGGATCCGCTCCGCTTGTTCCGCGGATAATTTATTGGAGGCTGCTAGTATGGAAACAATATCTTGGGCAGGCATACGGACAAATGGTTACGACAGTAACAGTACCGGACTCACCGGTATAACCATTATTCATGGTTACCTAAGCCTTTGCAAGAGGAAAGCAAAGTACTATAGTACAAATCAGCAATCTGAATAAGATACTTGCAGTGTAGAAATTTTTCACTCATATATGCATACCTATTTACACCTAAACGCCGACGACAAGGCGCGCGCCAGGGAAATAGACGCAGAGGCGACCCGCCTAGGCGTATCACCATTTGACAGGATTTCTCCGGCTGCCGAGGGCTCATCTATCGGTATTGCCGAAATACGCGCCTTTATTAAACGCCTCACCCTGGCTCCGGTAGAAGGCGCGTACGCAGCAGGGATTATCGTAAATGCGGAAACACTCACCCAGGAAGCCCAGCAGGCATTATTAAAAACGCTAGAAGAACCACCGGAGCACGCGTATATTTTTTTGGGAGCGGCAAATGATTTACAGCTGATACCCACGATTATATCCCGCTGTATTATCGTATCCCATGCAATTCATCAGTCCGGAATACCTGATGCAGAGCAGGCCGCCATAACCATATTAATTAATGAAATTCTGTCTGCATCACCGGGCAAAAAAATACATTTAGTTTCTTCCATCGGCAAAACTAAAGAAGAAATTGAATCCTGGATAAACAACGCGCTCCTGTGTCTCCGGTCCGACCTGCTACGATCCGGCACCCCGACAGGACAAGCTGCTTCTGCCGCTAGAAAAACCCGGCTCATCCACCGGCTTTTTGAGGCTAAAAAATACCTTTCCGGCAATGTAAATCCGCTGCTCCTTTTGGAACATGCAGTTCTATAATAAGGGGAATTTATATACGGTAAGCACTGGCTGGACAAGCAAAATATGATCGGGTACAATGGTTTTTAGAGCGTACCTAAGGTCGCTCGCTTTTTTCTTTACGGACCTTACTCACCATGGCAAAATCTTCCGATAAATATACAGCAGAACAAATAGTAGTCCTCGAAGGATTGGAACCGGTACGCAAGCGCCCGGCGATGTACATCGGCACCACCAGCCAGGCGGGAGTACAGCACTGCTTAAATGAAATTATCGATAATTGTATCGACGAGGCGCTGGCGGGATTTGCAAAAAATGTCTGGGTGACCCTGCATGCTGATGGGGGAGCCACGGTGAAGGACGATGGGCGGGGCATTCCGATCGACAAGGTTCCCAAATATAATGTCTCCGCATTGGAACTCGTTTTCACCAAACTGCACGCAGGAGGCAAATTTGAAGGACAGGCATACAAAATATCCGGAGGTCTCCATGGAGTGGGAGCTTCGGTTGTTAACGCGCTCTCCACGTTGCTTCGGGCTGAGGTACACCGCGACGGAAAAGCATGGGTGCAGGAATACAAACGCGGCAAACCGGAAGCCCCGGTTAAATCAATAGGGAAAGCAGAAGGCACAGGGACAACCGTTACGTTTTATCCTGACCCAGAAATTTTTAAAGAAGGCACCAGCCTGAGCTTCGAGACCGTCAAAAAACAGGTACGTGACCGTGCGTATCTTATTGCCAAACTCGCGTTCCACCTTGTCGATGAACGGACCGGTGAACACGCCAGCTATTATTTTGAAGGCGGTATCCGTTCACTCGTTACTGCCCTTAACCGGAATAAACCGGTGCTTCACGAGCCCATTTATTTCACCAAAGAAGATGGCGACATGTCTATCGAAATTGCCATCCAATATAATGACGGTTTTTCCGAAGCCCTCGAATCATACGTAAACGTCATCCCGACCCCGGAAGGCGGCACTCACTTAACCGGATTCCGTATGTCGCTAACCCGTGCGGTCAATGATTACGCCAAAAAAATAGGGGCGTTTAAGACCGAAAAAGATACCATGATCGGGGATGACATGCGCGAAGGGTTAACCGCCATCGTGTATCTTAAAATGCCGTCCCAATACCTCCAGTTTGAAGGCCAAACCAAAGGCAAACTGGGAAATGCAGAGGTTCAGCCGTTTGTCGCAGCTGCCACCAAAGAAGCACTGGATACGTATTTTGAGGAAAATCCTTCTGATGCCCGACGAATCCTTGAAAAGGTATATCTGGCCGCAAAAGCCAGGATGGCAGCCAAAGCCGCCAAAGACGCCATTATCCGGAAAGGCGCACTCGAAGGCGCCAGCTTACCCGGCAAACTTGCCGACTGCCAGGAAAAAGATCCGACCATTTCCGAATTATTCATCGTTGAGGGAGATTCCGCAGGCGGAAGCGCCAAGCAGGGGAGAGACCGCAAATTCCAGGCAATTTTGCCGCTCCGGGGGAAAATCCTCAATACCGAACGTGCCCGCTTAGATAAAATCGTTGAATTCGAAGAAACCAAAGCACTTATCATCGCACTCGGCATGGGTATTTCCGAGAGCCTTAACCCCGATAAACTCCGGTACCACCGCATTGTTATCATGACGGATGCAGATGTCGACGGGGAACACATCATGACGCTGCTTCTTACTTTTTTCTACCGGCATCTGCCGTATGTGGTGGAACATGGGCATCTCTACATTGCCCAACCGCCGCTTTTTAAGATCACGTTCGGCAAAAACAGCTTCTATGCGTACTCCGATGACGAACGGGATGCCGTAGTCAAACGGCACGCCGGTCTTTATAAGACTGCCCCCGTCATCCAACGGTACAAAGGTTTGGGAGAAATGAACCCTGAACAGCTCTGGGAAACAACCATGAATCCTGTTAACCGCGTGATGCGCAGGGTAATGCTGGATGATGCCGCAGCAGCAGACGCCGTATTTACGATGCTTATGGGTGATGAAGTGCCTCCCCGGAAGCGCTTTATCCAGACACACGCCAAAACAGCGACACTCGATATATAATTTGTAGAAACAAAGGAGGAATATATGAATTTATCAGCAATCAAACCAGGTAGTAATCCGCCGGAAGACATAAACGTCATCATCGAAATCCCCGAAGGATGCATGGTGAAATATGAAATGGACAAAGAAGCGGAAGTCATCATGGTTGACCGCTTTGTCCGCACCACCATGGGGTATCCGGCCAATTACGGATTTGTCCCGAATACAAAATCCGGAGACGGTGATCCTGTTGACGTAATGGTGCTTTGCTCACAACCGCTGCACCCCGGTGTCATGGTAAATGTAGTTCCTATCGGCATGCTGGAGATGGAGGATGAATCCGGTATTGATATGAAAGTGGTGGCAGTGCCGAGCGAAAAATCTGATCCCATTTACGGAGCGATGAAAGATATCGGTGACATTCCGGAACCCACAAAAGCAAAAATTAAACACTTTTTTGAGCACTATAAAGAGCTGGAGCCCGGTAAATGGGTAAAACTCAAAGAATGGAAAGACAAAGCAGTTGCACAAAAAGAAATAATGGATGGTATAGCACACAAATAAGCATATGGCAGACATAGGAAAAATCCAGGAAAGTAATATCGTCGCGGAAATGCAGAAGTCCTACATGGACTATGCAATGAGTGTTATCGTGTCCCGCGCACTTCCTGACGTGCGAGACGGTTTAAAGCCCGTCCACCGCCGAATACTTTTTGCCATGCATCAGACGGGGCTTCACCACAGCGCAAAATACAAAAAATCAGCAACCGTTGTCGGAGAAGTCTTAGGTAAATACCACCCGCACGGCGATTCTTCGGTATACGAAGCGCTCGTCCGGTTAGCACAGGATTTTTCCATGCGGTATACGCTTGTTGACGGTCAGGGTAACTTCGGTTCCATAGACGGCGACCCCGCAGCCGCCATGCGGTATACGGAATGCCGCCTGGACAGCATTGCCGATGAAATGTTACTCGATATTGAAAAAGAAACCGTAAGCTTTTTACCCAACTTTGACGGCTCCATCCAGGAACCCATTTGTTTACCTGCTAAACTGCCGAACCTGCTCCTTATGGGAAGCGAAGGAATTGCCGTCGGTATGGCCACCAAAATCCCGCCCCACAATCTTTCGGAGCTTGTCGATGCCATCGTATTTATGATCGGCAAAGTAACGATCGATAAAAAAGGGACCGCCAGCACCAACGATGTCGGCGAAAGTAAAAAATTCGGCATGACGTTTGATGTTACCCTTGAAGACCTCATGGGATTTGTCCAGGGACCCGATTTTCCGACGGCGGGAGCAATCTATGACATAAACGAAATTAGAAATGCGTACTCGACCGGTAAAGGTAAAATCGTGATGCGCGGCAAAGCTGAAATCGAAGAAATGGGCAACGGCAAAAGCATGATCGCCATTACGGAACTGCCGTATCAGGTAAACAAAGCAAATCTGGTGGCCAAAATCGCCGATCTTGTCAAAGACAAAAAACTTGACGGTATATCCGACTTGCGTGACGAATCCGACCGCAGAGGGATCCGGGTGGTCGTCGAACTCAAACGCGATGCACAACCGAATAAGGTATTAAATAATCTTTACAAGTATACGGAACTGCAGACCACTTTCCCGGTAAACGTCGTGGCATTAGTCGACGGCACTCCCCGGACCCTTACACTTCAGGAAATTCTGGAAGAATACCTCAAACACCGGCACGATGTCATTTACCGCCGCAGTGAGTTTGAACTTAAAGAAGCAAAAGCACGCGAACATATCCTGGAAGGCTTGAAAATCGCCGTTGACCATATCGACGAAGTAATCGCCATCATCAAAAAAGCTAAAGACGCCGAGGACGCAAAACATAAACTGATCGAACGCTTTAAACTTTCTGAAATCCAGGCGACGGCCATCCTGGATATGCAGCTACGAAAACTTGCTGCCTTGGAGCGGCAAAAGATCGAGGATGAACTTGCCATGATCCGGGAAACCATTGCATACTTAAACGATTTACTTGCACACCCTGAAAAAATTCTCGTCGTCATCAAGGATGAACTTATCAAACTTAAGGAAAAATACGGCGACAACCGGAAAACCCGCGTATACAAGAGCCGCGTAGGTGAACTTTCCGATGAACAGCTTATCCCCAACGAAGAAACGATCATCACCATGACGGAAACGGGCTACATCAAACGGGTTCCCCGAACAACGTTTAAGCTTCAGGAACGCGGCGGCAAGGGAGTCATCGGCATGACGACGAAAGATGAAGATGCCATAGACCGCCTGGTGAGCGCAAGCACCCACGACAATATGCTCTTCTTTACCGAAAAAGGCAAAGTGTACCAGGTGAGAGTCTGGGATATACCGGAAGCAAGCAGGCAGTCCAAAGGACAGGCAGTCGTGAACCTTATCAACATCGAAAGCTCGGAGAAAGTAACCAGTATGCTGTCATACTCACTCAAACGCTCTGAGCAAAAAGAAAAAGGGATCGAGTATATTCTCATGGCGACCAAAAAGGGAATCGTCAAAAAAACGAAACTCTCCCAGTATGAAAACATCAGAAGAAACGGACTCCTCTCCATCAAGCTCGATGCCGGCGATGAACTTATCTGGGCAAAACTTACCTCGGGCAATGATGATGTCCTCCTGGTCACCCACAACGGAAAAACAATCCGGTTCGGTGAATCTGAGGTGCGTCATACCGGACGCGACACGATGGGGGTGCGGGGCATTTTGCTTAAACCCGGAGATTATGTCGTGGCCATGGAGGTTATCGGCGGCGAAAACAAAAAAGCGGACTTCCTTACCCTTATGGAAAAAGGCATGGGCAAAAAAACCAATATTACCGGATTCCCGAAACAAAAACGGGGTGGTCAGGGGGTAAAAGTTGCCGAAATAAAGCCACGGACAGGCAAAGTGGTATTGTCCCAGATGGTTCCCGAAGGAAGTGAGGAAGTGATTCTGACCTCTACCAAGGGACAAGTAGTCAAGTTGCCAATGAAGTCCATCCCGCAGCTTTCGAGAGCCACAAGCGGTGTTATTCTTATGCGCTTTACCGATAAGAACGATACGATTGCGGCGGCCACCTGTCTCACGAAGTGATCCTATGACAGATGTCGAATGGAAACCGGGCTTAGCCTGCGAAGGCAGGCATTTACTCATCGATTTTTACCGCGAAACATCAAAAAGTATTCCCCGGGTAAATGGCACACGCTGCGCTCCCATTC
This sequence comes from Candidatus Gottesmanbacteria bacterium, assembly GCA_016214885.1. Classification (GTDB taxonomy): domain Bacteria; phylum Patescibacteriota; class Microgenomatia; order UBA10105; family UBA927; genus UBA927. The sequence continues at coordinate 47,667 of JACRMP010000011.1, forward strand.
AGTATCAAGCTGGGATGTCGAGTGTTATGGTCGGATGTGACAAACGCAAATGTCCGCTGCTTGCCGAGCAACCTGACGAAACACTTACCGAGCAAACAAATTTCGTGCTCAAGAACGCAAACACACGAAACAGGAATATATCAACACTCCAATTACAATGGAATCAATTCCCGTCGCTACGCGCATGTGGCGTTGTAGAAACTCAGGGCACAGTCGCTGATACCACATACATCCTCCCGAAACATCTGCGAAGAAAAATACCTAAACAAGGTGAAAACTATAGCATCAGGTAAGGTGCGGGTGTACCGTTTCAACAGGTGATACAATAAAGTTGCACTATGGAATCATTTTTTCAGCC
>JACRMP010000005.1 GCA_016214885.1 Candidatus Gottesmanbacteria bacterium
GCAACATCACTCAGCGGGACCCAAAAAACCATCGAAAGGTCCGTTGATTGCCCTTATTGCACTACTCCTGCTTGTTCTTCCGGTAAGTGTTTACTTTATTTCCCAACAGAACCAGCAGCTTGCTGATATACGGAGCAAAGCTGCCTGGGACACCGTGTATCAGGGTTGTACGGTTAATCCTGACTCATGCGGAGAAGGATTTACCTGCCACTGCCAAAACGGAAACGCATGCACCTATACCTTGTGTGAGCCGAATTCCCAGACAAAAGACTCATGTGAGCGCCAGGGAAGGGCGTGGTGCATCAACGGCTATAACGGAAACGCATATACCTGTTGTTATCCGGGGTATCAATGCGGCGCCAATAATACCGGTTGCTATGAAACCGGTGGTGATGACGATAATGGTGACGACGATGACACCACCGCCACACCAACACCTACTACAGGAAATGCTCCCGTCTGCCTCAATATCAAACTCTACAAAGACGGCGTCCAGGTTGCCGACCTGACGACACTCCGCCCCGGTGATGCTGTGGTTCTTGCTGTCAGGGGAAACCTAAATCCTACCAAAGCCCATTTCCGTGTCAATGGAGGAGCCTGGAACGAAACTACCACCAAAAATGCTAACGACGAATTCACCTGGGGGCATACCATAGCCGATGGTATAACTGACTTTGTCATTGAGGGAGAGGTATTTACCAACGGAGCGTGGCATTAGAACTCACTGCAGCGAAGACTTCACAAACGCATGGATCGCATCAAAACTCTCTACCGGCAGCAACACATATCTGCCGTACCAACTACTTGGCGGCGTATATAACTTATCCTCCAGGGATATCCGCTGCGTTTTTTCTTTTGTGGTCTGCATAAAGAGCTTGCCCACCGTTAAGAGCTCCCCCATGTTCATGTCAGTATCCGTTGCAGCATCAAAAGCAGCATACAGTTTTTCTACTTCTCCCGGATGAAGATAGATATCCTTACTCAAAAGCTTTGATTTAAGTGCTAAAAGCATCTCCTGTTGTCGCTTACCCCGGGCAAAATCACTTCCCTCGTTGCCTTCGGCATGTCTGCTTCTTACATACTTAAGCGCACGTTCGCCATCCATTACTTGGCTACCGCTCTCAAAATGCAGGGGTTCATAACGGCAGGTAAACAACGGATCTCCGTTACACGTATCATCCTCCTTGCCGGGAACGGGATATTCGGTATCGGTAAAGCTTTTTTGCACGTTAATCTCCACGCCTCCCACCAGATCAATGATTTTCCGGAACCCCGAAAAATCCAGGACGAGGGCATATTGGAGGGGCAGACCCACCACGTCGGAAACGATTGCTTTAGCGAGCACCAACCCTCCTCCTTTCTTCTTGACCTCGCCATAATGATAGGCGCTGTTTACTTTATCTTTAAGGGTGTCGCTCCATATGTCCCTAGGCACCGAAACCATGGCAAGTGACTGGTTTTCCTGATGAAACGATAATACGAGAATTGTATCGGTTAAGTCGGTCCCGTCATGATTGCCCCCCGGGATACCGAGCAGCAGTATATTCACCCGTCCGTCTATCGGCTTAAGATCAGCACCTGCGTCAAACACTAATCTGAACAGTGTCGTAGGCGTGATCCCCGTAGTGGTCATAAAACTCCGGGACATGTTTATTACACGCAGAAGTGCAAACAAAACAACAAAAAGAACGGTAAAAATTACCGCCAATTTAATTTTTGGCACGTATATACGCCGGGTCTTTGGTTCCATAGATAAAACTGAAATTATAGCGCAGCACTTATAAGAGAAAGAAATTTCGCAGCGTCCAGACTCGCCCCGCCAACACCCACTCCCGTAATATGTTCTGTCCCCACAAATCCCCTGACATTCTCTGCAGTAACACTTCCCCCGTATAAGATAGGTGTCTCGGGTAAAATTCCATGTATGCTACCCGCTGCTATGTTTGCATTCTCCGGAGAATCCGACTTGCCTGAGCCTATGGCAAACAATGGTTCATATAAAATAAGTCCGGTCTTGGTAAATTCTGGAACAGAAGCCGCAAGCTTTTCAGCCTGGGCAACATCCGATACGCAGACGACGGGACGAATTCCCACACTAAGCACCCGCTTAACTTTTTCTGCGACAACTTCATCGGTTTCCCCCAAATGCTTCCTCCGCTCAGAATGCCCGATCATCGCATAAGAGACGGTATTAGCTACCATAGATGCGGCGATCTCCCCGGTAAATGCCCCCGTCTCATAGGCAGATACGTTCTGCACCCCCAGCGCAAATGGTGCAGTACGGGAACTGAATAGCGGCAGATGAATAAACCCCGGACACACGATAACAGATACATGACCGGGTATCTGCGGCATGTTTTTAGAAAAAATCTCCAGCCAATTTGCTGCCTCCGTCATGGTTTTATTTGACTTCCAGTTGCCTAAAATGAAAAGGTTTTTCATATGCTACTATTATAGTCTATGAATCGCGGCCTCCTCAACGACTTAAACCCTGATCAGCAGAAAGCAGTAATCCATACGGATGGACCCGTCCTCATTCTTGCGGGAGCAGGGAGCGGCAAAACCCGGGTGTTAACCTACCGAGTGGCGTACCTTATCACCGAAAAAAAAGTGTCTGCCCACAACATTCTGATGGTGACATTCACCAATAAGGCTGCCAAGGCTATGAAAGAACGGATCAGTGCTATTGTCGCCCATAAAGATATGCCCTATACCGGTACTTTCCACTCGCTTTGCGCGAGAATTCTCAGAATTGATGGTAAATATATCCACATACCCGATAATTTTGTAATCTATGATGACGCGGATCAGATAGACGCCATAAAAGACGTCATGAAAAAATTAGACATCTCCCCGAAACTGTATAACCCGCGCGCGGTGCTTGCCACCATATCACAGGCAAAAAATGAGCTTATCCCCGCCCTCGAATACCCCACATACGCGAGGGGGAATTTCCAGGAAACAGTCGCCCGGGTGTACCTGGGGTATCAGAAGCTGCTTTTGGAGAACGAAGCGCTTGATTTTGACGATATGCTTATGAAAACCGTTCAGTTGTTCCAGAAGAATCCCGAGGTATTGGGCAAATACCAGGAGAAATATCACTATATATTAGTTGACGAGTACCAGGACACCAACAAAGCACAATACCTGCTTACAAAAATGCTTTCAGCCAGATGGCGTAATATTTGTGTCGTGGGAGACGCATCGCAGTCTATTTACCGGTGGCGTGGGGCCGACTTTAGAAATATAAGCAATTTCCGTTCAGATTTCCCGGATGCTGCAGTATTCAACCTTGAACAAAACTACCGCTCTACCCAAATGATATTAAACGCTGCATACGGGGTGATATCCAAAAACACGTCACACCCCATCCTCAAACTTTGGACGGAAAAAAAGGGCGGCGAGCAGATTACCCTCTACGAAGCACGAAATGAACAGGACGAAGCTACATTCCTAATTCATACGATTTTACAGTCCGGTAAACCGTTTTCCCACTTTGCAGTCCTCTACCGCACCAACGCACAATCACGGGTGCTTGAGGAAGCCATGCTCCATGCGGGAGTTCCCTATACGCTGGTCGGCGGAACAAGATTTTATGAACGGAAAGAAATTAAAGATGTGCTCTCCTATCTCCGAGTACTCTCCAATCCCAAAGACACCGTCTCATATAACCGGATAGAAAAACTTGGCAAAGGCAGATTAGCCAAATTTTTAACCTTCGCAGACAAACTGCATAACGACCAAAAACTTATCGGACTCACTACCCTGGAGCTTCTTGATGAAACACTGGAAGCCACTAACTATCTTGAACTCTATGACGCCAATGTGGAAGAAGAAGCATACCGGCTCGAGAACATTAAAGAGTTACGGTCCGTTGCCATGGAGTTTCCTAATCTCACTGAATTTTTGGAAAATGTCGCTCTTGTGGAACAGGAATACATTCCCGCAAAAGTTAAAGATATGGGCGACAACCGTCAGGCAGTTACGCTCATGACACTGCATGCTGCCAAGGGATTGGAATTCCCCGTTGTCGCTATCGTCGGCATGGAAGAAGGCATATTCCCCCACAGCAGATCCCTCATGGAAAAAGACGAAATAGAAGAAGAACGGAGACTGTGTTATGTGGGAATCACACGGGCTAAGGAAAAACTTTATTTAACCTATGCCAATCGTCGGCTCTTTTTCGGACAGCGCACCCAAAATACCGTATCACGGTTTATTGCGGATATTCCTGAGGGAATCCTGGATCTGCAGATATCCCTTGCTGCTGACCGCGGCTATCGGGACGAGGATTATCTGATTTAAGCAAGGTAATGGAGGATCATTACCGCCAATGTTCCGATCACTACCCCCAGTGCCAGTACCATTTCGACGGTTAAAAACAGTTTAGCAGCTCCCCGGACGTGACTAAATGAGAAAAGTGGAAGGATAAGACGGCTATCAACAGGCAACCAGTTAATTGATCCGGAAGTATGAGTTTGTCGTTTACGCTTCATCGAAGAATATTGTACCACATGGATAAAAGCGCGATAATACGTGTATGAGCAGAGCGGATAAAGCCTCCCAGGTGATGCAGGAATCAGAACGCTCTGCTTGGAACAAATCCGTTGACCACCCGCTTCAGAGCTGGGAATGGGGGCAATTCCGCAAAGCTATGGGGATAGATGTTGTCCGTCTGGAATCCTGGCAAATCACCTTTCATCGCATCCCGCATACTCCCTGGGTAATCGGTTATTTTCCGAAAGGTCCTGCGATCACCGGCGACATGCTCGCTTCACTGCGGAAACTTGGCCGGGGAAAAAATGCCGTATTTATCCAGCTGGAACCGAATGTAGAAGCGGATTCATTTCGTTTACCGGAAGGTGCTTCTGATCTTAGACGTTCACACCACCCGTTGTTTACCAATCACACTTTTATTTTGGATCTAACAAAGCCGGAAAGCGAACTTCTGGCAGCCATGCATTCCAAAACACGCTATAACCTGCGGGTTGCCCAAAAGCATAACGTTACGGTTACCGAAGATAATTCCGATACAGCATTTGCCGCATATTTAGCACTTAATGAAGAAACCACTTCACGGCAGGGTTTTTACGCCCACAACAAAACATATCATCAGACTATGTGGAAAATAATGCGAAGTAGCGGAGTCGCCCGCCTGTTTACCGCCTCGTATCAGGGAAAAATCCTAGCAGCCTGGATTATTTTCTGCTGGAATAAAACGATCTATTATCCGTACGGCACATCAAGCAGGAATAACCGGGAGGTGATGGCACCGACACTGATGTTATGGGAAATTGCCCGCTGGGGAGCAGCTAACGGATATGAACGGTTTGACCTTTGGGGCGCCCTAGGAGCAACCCCCGATCCGAATGACCCCTGGTTTGGATTCCACCGGTTTAAACAGGGATTTAATCCGCGGCATGTAGAATTTGCGGGGTCATTTGACCTGGTTATTCAGCCGTTACTTTATCGGGTTTATACCATAGGAGATACCATCCGTTGGTTTTTCCTCAAAAGGAAGGCATAAATAATCCTATGGAAATTCAACAATCACCGCTTTATGCGGAATATATCCGGTCGCTGGGCTGGTCGGTGGAACTACTGGACGGAATGTATATATTTATCCGGCCGTTTCCGTTTATCGGAGGACTCGCCAAAATTCAGCGCACCCTTACCCTTCCTGATAAGAAAAAATTCACCGCACTTCTCGAAAAATATCATGTTAAAACTATCGTTATAGAACCGGATAGCCGGGTGCGTCAATCAGATTTTTCCCGTTGGTGCCGAGATATGGGTAAAAATTTCCGTATTAATACTGATCCATATATTCCCACCAAAACAATCCGGGTTTCATTAACCGGCACAGAGGATGAAATTTTTTCCCGGTTTACCGAAGCCAAGCAGCGTGCAGTCAGGAGGGCGGCAAAAGCAGGAGTTACTATCCGGGAGTCATCGGATGTAGGAACAATGATCAGGCTCAAAAATAAATCTGCGGGGTTTATGGGATTTATCACGACCGCAGGTATTTCCAAACTATGGAAAATTTTGCCCGCAAAAAATAAGACTATTCTTCTGGCATATGCTCCGGACGGAAAAGTGATCGGTTCAGTATTTCTCATTTATTGCCGCCGTGTTGCATATTATTGGATAGCCGGTGCAGTTCCCAAAGGAAAAAAATTATTTGCCCCTACCCTACTCGTTTGGGAAGCATTCAAAACAGCCAAAAAACAATCAATGCACTACTTTGATTTCGTTGGTGCCTGGGATGAACGCATTCCGGATAAGAATACCGAATGGAAAGGATTTACCAAATTCAAGGAAGGATTCGGGGGTAATCCGCTTTATTATCCACTGCCCAAATCGGGAAACTGACATAACCCACGAGTTAATCAATAATAGATATAGCCTTACGCCAGTCCGCAAAACATTTTATATTCACAGTCAGCACACAGCATATTACCTGAACAATGAAAGTCTGACTCCTCGATCTGTTTCGCTATAGAGATAATTGTCGCACGTTCGCGCTCCAACTGATCCGCCGTTCTTGTTGTAGATATCTTTGTCTGTGTATCAAAAAAATAAAGAGAAAGAATAATTTCATCAGGCTTCTTCCCAAACGGAATTGCCGGGATGCCGCTTGCCGCAAGCGCGTACATAGAAAGCTGCAGGTTAGCGTCCACTTCGCGCTTACTTGGCATTCTGCCGGTTTTATAATCTATAATCTCCAATGTTTTGTCCGGCAGTATATCCACCCGATCAATTTTTCCGCCCACTTTAATCGTTTTTCCCCCGTGTTCCACGGGTATAATAAACGGCTGTTCCAAAGCAGCAATAACAGTTTTTGGGTTAAATTGGGTATTATAATAATCTGTTAAGTATTGCTCACCCCGTTTTTTCATTTCACTTTCGTACCGCTTGCTTTCATACCCTGCTTTTTGCCAACGCGCTTCCAGCAGAGCAAGCAACATATTATTAGTCACCTTCTCCCCTTTTGCATGTGCTTCATAAAAATCATGAAGTGCGTTATGAATGCTGGTGCCAAACGACAGCGATGCCGACTGCGGGGTAGGGATATTTAATATATAGCGGAGCTTGTAATGCAAAGGACACAAACGGAATGTTTCTATCTGAGAGTAGGATAAGTAGGTAACCGGGGCGTGCTGCATAGCTTTCTCTCTTACGGCTTTCGGCTCATCTTTTTTCCAATCCAGAAGCGACATCTGCGTCGGCTGAAGAGCCGGTGCAATAATAGACTGCTCTCCGATAACCTCATATACAAACGGGGAAAGTTTCTTTTCCCGTTTGCCTTCACCGTAAAAATTAGCGCCGGTAAGATACAAAAGATCCCTGGCACGCGTCATACCCACATAGCAAAGACGCCTCTCTTCCTGCAGATGATAATCGCCTTCAGGAAGATCTTCTTTTATGAGGTCGTCCGGAATAGGAATGGTTTCGCGCCGCTCCGTAGTCGGAAACCTTGCCGAGACAAGATTAACCAAAAATACTATGGGAAATTCGAGTCCTTTGGAACCGTGAACGGACAAAATATTTACGGCATTATTTGTTGTCCAGTCGGCATCGTTGGATAACGGCGACTCCCCCAACTCCATGGAAAGCTCTATCCAGTCCAGCACCGCAGTAACCCCCGCGTCTGCATGATCTGTTTCATATGTTTTGAGTTTGCTGAAAAACTTGGCGATATTATTTGCTATCTTTTCATCAACAGGCGCACTGTAATCCAAAATATTTTTCATCATGCCCGTGTCGCTTAAAAAATAGAAAAGGATCTGGCCTGCGCTTTCCGTCGTTACCATCCCTAGGTGCCGGTGGATCATGGCAACTATTTTTTGAATACCGGCAACAGTTTCCTCTGCTATAGCGGGCAAATTAATTCCTTCCAATATGCGTTCGCCTGCAACTATTTCGCTCGCCTCAAAAAGCGATAAATTCTGCTTTCGGGCAAAAATGGTTATCGCGGCAACATCGCGGGCAGATAGTCCGAAATACGCCATGGAATATATACGGAAGAGTGCTACATTATCCTCAAAATTATCTATAACCTGCAGGTAGGAAATAAGATCTTTTATTTCCGGCTGCCGGAATAATTGCCCCGGACCCAGGAACTGGTAAGGGATTGAGTGGCGCATAAATGCGCGGGTAAATGGCTCAGCATGATTGTTCGCTCTCACCAATATCGCAACGTCACGCCATTCATATTTTTTATCATTCTTGCCTGCTCCTACGAGACTTTTAATTTCTTTGGCCACCGCATCTGCCTCGTTTTCTACTCTATCGGCATACAGCAGTTTCGGCCAGACGCCGGCAACCTTACGGCCGGAAACCAATTTTTTGTTTATATGCTCCTTCACTTCTAACCTGTCCGGGTTGTTGTACTGGATAAGCTGATAACTGGCATCAAGCACCGCCTGAGTGGAACGGTAATTCTGACTTAACACAATAAGCTTTGCTTTGGAAAAATGCTTACGGAAGCTTAATACATTGGATACTGCAGCTCCCCGGAATTTATAAATACTCTGGTCGTCATCGCAGACCGCGGTTATGTTCTGCTTTTTCCCGGCAAGCATGGCCACCAGCTCATTTTGGGCAATATTTGTATCCTGATACTCATCTACCAGAATATACTTAAACTGTTTTTGATAATACGCCAGAATATTTTTCCGCGACCGGAACAGCTCCAGCGTTCTGGTAATGAGATCCCCGAAATCCATGAGACCTTCGCTTACTTTTATATCCTGATATTTCCTGTATGCTCCGGCAAGCTCCCGGTATTTGTCCGCCTCCATTTTTTCTTCTTCTGTTTTTGCTTTTTTAGCGTAACGCGCTGACCACGAGAGATACGCTTCTGGGGAAATATCTTCATCCTGCAGACGGGAAAAATGCTGCAACATGCCGCAGATAAATTTGGTCGGGTTCCCCAATGGCCTGAAGTAATTGAGGTCAAACGAAAACAGATGCCGCTTGAACACCATGGTGGCATCGGTATCGGTCATAAGCCGGTATGCCGGATTTAATCCGATATGAATTGCTTCCTGCCGGAGCAAACGGTCGCAAAATTTATGGAATGTGGATATCCACATACTCGTGTATCCGTACGGCATAATGACATCCACACGCTCTTCCATTTCGCGGGCTGCTTTCTCGGTAAACGTGAGGGCGAGTATCTGTGAAGGAAGTGCGCTCCCCGAACTGATGAAGTGTTTAATCCGCTCGGTGACTACTGTCGTTTTCCCGGTCCCCGCCCCCGCAATAATAAGTAGCGGGCCGTCGCCGAAATGAACAGCTTCTTTTTGCTCTGCATTAAGTTTCTTTTCATCGACCGGAGACTTGGTCATCGTGGGGTTATTATAGTCTTACCGGACAATCTTTTCGAGAAGTGCAGAATATTATCCGGATATCGCTTTCTTTTCATCCTCTTCATGGAGCATCTGTGTCTGGGACAACTTCTGCCCCATCAGGGAAAATGATCCCGACACCGTATTCATGGAATTATATGCGTTATTTATATGCTTGCCCAACACGCCCAAATTTTCTTCTATCTTCCCGTAATCTTTTTGTATTGCCCGGAGCAACTGGAATATATGGCGCGACTTTTGCTCCAGATCTTTTCCCTGAAACGACAAAAGCAATACCTGTAAATGTGCATACAGTGTATTGGGAGAAACAGGATACACCCGGAGCTTCCGGGCATAATCCATAAGTTCTTCCATATTCGCCATTTCGTAATACACGCCCTCACTCGGAATATACATGAGAGCAAAATCCATGGTTCCCTCCTCCGGGAGAATATATTTCCTGCTGATATCGGCTACATGTTTTTTGACGTCAGCCACAAAATCTTTCTTCGCGGCATTGCGGAGCGCTTCTGTTTCGCCTTTATGCATTTTGGAAAAATTCTCCATGGGAAATTTGGAATCTACACACAGCAGTCCCGCATCGGTTTTCAGCACCGCATCCACTTTCATCCCGGATTTAAATGCATACTGTAAATGAAACGAATTTTTAGGGAACGTCTGCCCGATCATATCCTGCAGAACCTGCTCACCAATATTGCCCCTGAGCTTCGGAGACTGCAGAAATTCCTGAAGACTCCGAATACCTTTGCCCACCTCCGACATTTCCCCCAGATTCTGCTTAAGATCCCCGATGACACGGGCAGCCGTATCCAGCCGGTCATTTAACTGCTTAGTGTTTGTCTGGAGTAATCTGCTTACGTCAGAGGTTTGCCCCCTCATGGCTTCGTTTAACGCCTTATTGGTATTTTCGATGGAAATCTGCATGGACTTAAGCCATTCAGTAAGGGCAGTATCATCACGTTTTTCTGAAAGCGTAACTATCTCCCTTTTGACAAGAAACAGCAGCACACCAAAACCCGATACAATGACAAAAATGAGGATAAAAAAGTCGGGAGTCATGCTGGCACCCATTGTAGCACGCGTATTGCAACGTCTACAATTAATATATGGAAAGGCTGCGTAAAACAAGAAACCCGCTACTGCTATTTATCGGTGTCACCGGGCTTATCACTCTCACTGCCTTCATAAATATAGTCCCCCCTGATTCCATTACCGCAATGCTTATATTTGCTTTCCTCTTTATAGCTACGCTCGTTCTTCTGGGGCTCTACACCATACGCTCCCTGCGGCACGTCCTCATACTGACATTTGGTATTACTCTCTACCTTATCCTCCGGTTTTTCGGTTTACGCCATCCGTTATACGCAGTACTTCTTACGGCAAGTATTGCCGCACTTGAATTTCTCCTGAGAGATACCTCCTAATCTTGCACTACGGCATTTACGGTGGTATAGTACCCTAAACTATGATCCAAACTGTATCCATGATGATGGCAAACACATCCGGCTGACGGAGGTTTGTCCATGAGAATAAACAAACCCCGCCAGGCGGGGTTTTTTAATGGCTGTTAACGAAGGAATTCATATTCGTGAGTTTTACAGCAAATTATGGTTTGGCGCGAAGCGTCTAGACGCAAACCACACAAACCATTGTGGACTGATAACAAATGTATATGGAAAAAAAAGATTATATAATCGGACGGACCTATCGTTTACCAATAGACGACAGCACCCATGATGTGACCCTTATCAACATGGAAGGAGATAACGCACGGGTACTCATTCAAAATCATTCTATAGATATGTCGCTCCATGGATTTACCCCGAGGAAAAAAATGTATTCCCAAGCAGTACCGGTGCGGGTAGTGCCCCTTACAGCACTGCAGGAAATAGAAGAACCAAAAACCAAACGTGGATTAACTTGCTGGAGGAGGGTAAAATAAGCCTATGAACAAAAAGTTCTATATCACCTGCGCTATTCCTTATGTCAATGCAGCTCCCCACATCGGACATGCACTGGAGTTTGTGCAGGGTGATGTTGTAGCCCGCTTCCACCGGCTATTGGGGGAAGAAACAATTCTGCTTTCAGGAGGCGATGAGAATGCTTTAAAAAACGTGCAGGCGGCAGAAAAGGCAGGCGTACCCGTCCAGCAATTCATTGACGAAAATAATGTTAAATTTCTGGAATTAACCAGGTCATTGGGCTGCCAATTCGACGTATGGCAAAAGGGCAGCGACACGGCACGCCACTTTCCCGCCAGCCAAAAATTGTGGAACCTCTGCGACAAAGCGGGAGATATCTACAAAAAATCCTACGAAGGCCTGTATTGTGTCGGTTGTGAGACATTCTATGAGCCGGAAGAATTAAATGAACAGGGTGAATGCTTCGAGCACCCAGGCAAAAAACTGGAATCAGTGAAAGAAGAAAATTATTTTTTCCGCCTTTCTAAATACCAATCAAAAATTATTGATCTCATCACATCGGGAAATCTCGCGATCACGCCGGAAACAAGAAAAAACGAAGTGTTGTCGTTTCTCAAGCAGCCGCTTCAGGACATAAGTATTTCCCGGAGCAACGAACGCGCCAAAAACTGGGGCGTCCCCGTGCCGAACGATGCAACCCAACGGATGTATGTGTGGTTTGATGCGCTCAACATTTACCAGTCGGGTATCGGCTTCGGGTGGGATGATGAAAAATACAAAAAATGGTGGCCTGCTGATGTCCATGTCATCGGCAAAGGGATAAGCCGCTTCCATGCGGTGTATTGGCCGGCATTTTTGCTTTCTGCAGGGCTCCCCACCCCCAGGGCGCTGTTTGTCCATGGATATTTTACGGTAAACGGTCAGAAGATGAGTAAAACTTTAGGCAACGTCATAGACCCCAATGAGCTTATCGCTAAATACGGCAATGATCCACTCCGGTATTATTTCCTCCGCGAAATTCCGGCTACCAGTGACGGGGATTTCTCGGAACGCAGGTTCAGAGAACTGTATAACGCCGAATTGGCAAACGGTCTGGGCAACTTTACCGCGAGAGTGGCAAAGCTTTGTGAACAATCAAAAATTACCGTTGCTTCTTATACATCCGATTTTCCTTCAGTCATACAGAAATATGAATTACTTCACAAACAATTAGCGCAATCACGATTTGACGAATACATCAAGTCAATTCAGCTCTTCATCGCAGGATGGGATCAGTCTCTGGAAGAGAATAAACCCTGGCAATACAAAGATAATATTGAAGAAAATCTGCCGGGCTATTTATCGACACTCATTACAGCTGTCCGCGACACTGCCGAACTACTCCGTCCGATAATCCCCGAAACAGCTGAAAAAATTCTGGCGCAATATTCCGGAGCATCAATCACGTCAGAAAAACCCATGTTTCCGCGCCTCCCGTAACTATGTATATCGACACCCATGTACAGCTCAATTTTTCGGACTTTGATGAAGACAGGGTGACGGTTATCGCAAACGCCAAAAAAGCAGGAGTCAAACAATTCATAGTACCCGGCGTTGATCACAATTCCTGCCGCACGGCGCTCCATCTTGCTAAAGCACACCCGGGGGTTATATATGCTGCTGCGGGTTACCACCCCTACGAAGCTCCGAAAAATCCCGATCTTTCTTATATAGAGACACTGCTTAACGATCCGGAAAACAAAGAATATATCGTGGCCGTCGGCGAATGCGGTTTGGATTACCACGAATACCGGGGCGAAGTGGCAGCCGGAAGAAAAGATGTTCAGGAACGGTTATTCACTGATCAATTAACCATAGCAACAAAATTCGATTTGCCGGTGATCATTCATTGCCGCGAAGCATTTGATGACGTATTCACCATTCTCCAGAAACTTCCGGCAATACCACGGGGCGTTTTTCATTGTTTTTCCGGCAGCCAACAGGATCTGAGGATTGCTGTCGACATGGGATTTTTTATCGGTATTGACGGCAACGTAACGTATTCCAAACAACTTCCCATGGTAGTGCCGTTCATTCCCATTGATTCACTTGTCCTCGAAACAGATGCGCCATATTTAACTCCCGTCCCTCACCGGGGCAAACGCAACGAACCCAAATATATTCCGCTGGTTGCCGCAAAAGTCGCCGAGCTCCAGAAAAAACCCATAGACGAAATTATGACCGCAACAACCGCAAACGCACAGCGGCTCTTTTCTGTGTAATTATCGTGGGGCGGTTAACAAGACCTGTTAGGCTCACCGGACCTCATCATGGTATAATTTAGCTTGATCCTATGCGCCGATTATTCGAACTCTACCCGAACAAAACCCAAAGGCTTTTGGAAATATCCATTCCGCTCACGTCCTGGTTTATCATCACCATGCCGTTATGGCTTTCATTCTGGCATCCGGCACTGGTTGCTTACCTCATCATCACGTTCGACGTGTATTGGTTTTACAAATCCATAACGCTGGTAAATTTTGCGTTCCGGTCATTTATTACGTATACCGCACATGCCGCGGTAAACTGGCTGGCACAAGCGGAATCATTCCCGCATTTTAAGGATGTCTGGCACGTTATTATCATTCCCGAATTCCAGGAACCGGTGCACATTCTCAAGCGGACACTGGAAAATCTTGCACATCAGGACTTCCCCCGTGAGCGGATGATCATAGTACTGGCTACAGAAACCAAAGATCCTAACGGCATTGCAACGGGTACCCTTCTTAAACAGGAATTCAGCAGTACGTTCGGACATTTCCTTATCACCCAACATACATTGGTTCCGGGCGAAATCGCCGGTAAATCATCCAACATGGCGTGGGCAGCAAAACAGGCGGATGCCTATATCAAACGCCACCGTATTCCGGTCGAATGGACAACCATAACCTCCTGCGATGCTGATGCCCTCCCTCACCCTAAATACTTTTCCGCTCTTGCGTTCCAGTTTCTCACCGACACCAACCGCTTTGACCATCTGTATCAGGGAAGCATTATGTTTTACAGCAACATCTGGAGAATTCCGCTCCCCAACAGGTTCCTTAATACCTTAAACAGCATGTGGAATTTGGCGTTCCTTTCACAGGAATCTAAGCTTATTAATTTTTCAACATACTCGCTCGCGTTTAAGACAGCCCGCGAAGTTGGGTTTTGGGCTGTCGATGTGATTCCAGAAGATTACCACATGTTCTTTTCCGTATTTTTTAAACGGGGTGAACACGTGGCTGTAAAGCCCATATTCCTCCCGGTTCTGGTCGACGCCGCAGAAAGTCACGGATTTTTCAGCACTTTCATCAACCAATATGAGCAATCGAAACGTTGGGCGTGGGGGGTAAGCGATATTCCCTATGTCATACGGCAATCATTTCTGCATCCGGAAATAAAACTTTCTGAGCGGTTCCGGCGGGTTTCCTCCTTACTAGAGCATCACATTCTGTGGCCTACTAACTGGTTTATCATAACCATAGGAAGCACGGTGCCGCCGCTTATTAATCCCGTATTCGGCAGAACGGTTCTTGGTCACAATCTGGCTCAGATATCATCGGGGATCCTGACCTTGTCTACCATCTTTCTCATTATCGTATTCATTATCGACTGGCGCATTAAGCCCCCGCCTCCCAAGGCATACCCCAAATGGAAACTTCCGCTGCTGTATCTTCAGTGGCTTACCCTGCCTATCATCTCGTTTTTTCTCTCGGCATTACCCGGGCTTGATGCCCACACCAGGCTCATGCTTGGTAAACGACTGGAATATCGTGTGACCGAGAAGATATAATGGAATTTGTATGCTGAATTATCTGCTGGCACATACACCGCTCTTCTACTTTGTTCAGAGTTTGTGGAGGGATGAAGCGTTTTCCATCCTCGCTGCAAAAGAATCCCTCACTTTCATCGTCACCAAACTTGGATTTGAACCCCCTGTTTATTACACCCTCTTGCATTTCTGGATAAAAGTATTCGGCACAAGCGAACTTGCCGCCCGTAGCCTGTCGTTTATCGGATTGTTACTCGCCACCATAATCGTCATCGAATGGGCTGACCAAGTGTACAAAAAACACTGGCTTGCATGGTATGTACCTTTATTTTTCTTCCTCAATCCTATGCTTCTTTATTATGCGTTTGAGGTACGCACTTATGGATGGTTTATCTTCTTTGCTACCGCCACACTTTATACCTATGCCACCAATAGGTGGAGGTGGTTTTTTGTATCTGCACTGCTCGGTTTTTACACCCATGTGTATATGTTGCCGTATATAGCAGCGCTCGCCATCCATAGACTGTGGGCTCACCGCACTCATGTTTTCAGAAATCCGAATAAAATCAGGTCATTTTTTGTTTTTCTGTTTACCGATCCTGGCATGAAATCAATCATGCTTTCCGTTATCTTTATGATCCCGTGGCTCATAAAAATCGCCATGGAACTCCCCCGCATGAAATCCTCATGGTATTACCCGGTCGATATACAACTGGTTAAATCAGCACTTGGTAATTTGTTTGTTGGCTACGAAGGAACCCCCTGGTATGGATGGAAATACACCAGATATCTTTCGATATTTATCGCAGCAGGATCCATATTTGCCCTCATGTACAAAAAACTCCGTGAACATGCACAGCTCCTGGTTATTTTCGGGATGATCCCCCTCGCTGTTATCATCGGTATTTCGTTTATTAAACCGCTATATGTAAATAGATACCTCATCCCGACGACAATTGCCGAAATACTTCTGTTGGGCGCCGCCATTTCGGCTATTAAAAAACCGCTATTCCAAAAACTTACTGCTGCCGCCATGCTGATAGGCGTGCTTTGGTTCAATTGGTGGTTCCCCCCGCAGCATCCAAAAACGCCGGTTAAGGAAACGTTTAACCAGATCCAAACGCTCATTAAACCGGGAGATATATACCTGGCTTCCGATGCACTTATATATCTTGAGACTTTGTACTATGCCAAAGAAGCATCCCGCGTATATCTGTATAACCCCAACAACCATGAATTTGCATGGTATATAGGGGATGCACTGTTTAACCCATCGCGCATGGTGCGGGACTATCCTATTTATCCCACGAGGGCATTCCTCATCCGGACCGACGGAACGTTTGAAGTAATCTACCGCATGCCGTTATGAAATTTACCCTTCCCATACAAAAAGCCGACAATCTTCTTGCCGGGCTTCGATACGAGGGAGCCACATGGGAAAGTAGACTGGCTAAAATCGCGGTGGTCACCCAGGCAGTTAGCGGCGGAATAGTGCTTGCGTGGAACTGGCGCCTCCTTCCTCCGGAAATCCCGCTTTGGTACTCGAAGCCCTGGGGAGAAGAACGGCTTGTTTCTCCTTTTTTTCTTGCAATACCTATTCTTACCGCGTTTGCCGTATACGCGGTAAACCACTCAATGGTGACAAGGACAGCGCGTGATCACCCGATGTTCGCCCGCGTGTTGTCGCTTTCTTCGCTGCTTATTTCGATTCTTAGCGCTATTATCGTTATCAGGATTGTTACGCTGATAAGCTAAATGACTCCGTTTCTTCCACCATTACTTATAGCAGTACTTTTAACCGCGCTGGTAACACCCGTTGTGGCATACTTGGCCAGGCGCTGGGGTCTGGTCGATGACCCTAAGCATCGATACCATCCGGCTCACACCCACAAAGGCATTGTCCCGCGTGCAGGAGGCCTTGCAATACTTATCGGCATCTCGGTTACCATTCTTCTTTCTATCCCGCTAACGCCACAGCTTCTCGGAATACTCATCGGTAGTGTGATGCTCACCATCATCGGACTCCTCGATGACAAAAAGGACGTAAGCCCGTATATACGCCTTGTAGTAAACGCTGCAGTAGCGATCCTTGTGGTGGCAACAGGAAGCACCATTCCGTTTATCACCAACCCTTTGACCGGAGGCATTCTCCCGCTCAATGCGCTAAGTATCCAGCTTTCTTTCGGGGATATGGTTATTTCCATAGGGCTTCCTCATATTCTTGCCATTATCTGGATCGTCTGGACAATGAATATCATCGGTTGGTCTGCGGGAGTTGACGGACAGATGCCCGGCTATGTAGCGATCTCTGCATTTGTACTGGGATTACTATCCCTGCGATATAGCCTTCTTGATCCATCCCAGATATGGGTGACATTACTGGCATTCATCGTGGCGGGCGCATATCTGGGATTCCTACCATGGAACTTCTATCCGCAGCGCATCATGCCTGGCTACGGCGGCAAAACGCTTGCGGGATTTTATCTGGCACTGCTGGGCATTCTGTCTTTTGCCAAACTGGGTACAGCGCTTCTTGTCCTGGGAATTCCCATGCTGGATGCCGTGGCAACGCTGATACGGAGAATCGGCAACAAAAAATCGCCCGTGCTGGCCGACCGGGGACACCTCCACCACAAACTCCTGGATCTTGGCTGGACAAAACCCCGGATCGCCTTGTTTTACTGGGGTGTCTCGGCTATACTGGGGCTGGTCTCACTCACAGTCACGAGTACGCTAAAAGTATTTACCTTTATCGCTGTGGCTGTTGCGTTGACCATGTTTTTTGTATGGGTCAGCTACTTTACGCAATTCTCAAAGCAGCGCGACCACGACAGTGGCTGAAGAACGTAGCGCTGTTCACTACGATATTGTTTACGGGACAGCTATTTAATGGACCGCAATTTACGGCGGCATTTCTTGGGTTTATCGCATTTTGTTTCCTCGCGTCGTCCAACTATATCCTGAACGATGTTCTGGATGCCCCCGCAGACAGACGCCATCCGTTCAAAAAATTCAGACCGGTCGCCAGCGGCAAGTTACCCATCAAAACAGCACTTCTTGTTTCACTGCTTCTGCTTACCGCAGGGCTAAGTATTGCCAGCGCGGTGGGACAGACATTCTTTATATTTTCATTAGTCTTTATCCTGCTCCAGTATTCATACTCCATAGTGCTTAAACACATATCAGTAATAGACATTATTGCTATTACGATAGGCTACGTACTCCGGGTGTATGCGGGAGAAGCAGCCAGCGGGTATCATATCTCCATCTGGCTGGCTCTTGCCGCGCTGTCGCTTGCGTTATTTTTGGCTATCGGTAAACGGCGGGCGGAGCTCACGCTGATACAAAGTTCAGGCGATGCGTCGCCGAAAGATACCAGAGCTGCGCTCTCCCACTATTCCGAAAAACTGCTGGATGCATATACTTCTATGTTCGCGACCAGCACGTTCATTTCCTATACCTATTTCACTTTTCTGGAACGACCGATTACCCAAGGGCTCATCTTCCGTAATTACAGTGACTTCGTCATCGGTATTCCTGATAGGAAATGGATGATGTTAACGATACCCTTTGTGCTGTATGGCATTATGCGGTATATGCAACTTATTTATCATGGAAAAGGTGAATCACCGGAACAGATACTAACAACTGATTTACCGCTCCTCTCTACCGTGGTAATCTGGGCGGGAGCTGCCTTCTTCATCATCTACGGCATCGGGGGCTAACAGGATTCTCTTCAGGAATTCCGGTCAGTGTGTTCACTGATAACCCGCACCAGCTGTGAATTATTCCAAATACTGTAGTTATACATAATCCCCGGTATATTACCCAGCACATGGGGGAAATAATACTTTACGGGCGGAAACACTGTTTCCATACTAAGCAGGTCTTCCTTACGCATCCAGGAAGCATCCCCCTCGTGATTCGACAATACATGCTCCGGCCTCTTATCTAAAGTAGCCAGAAATCCGAACACAATAAAAAGCTCATTTCTATCAGTGTGGTGATGAATGGCAACAAATTTAAGCTGAATACTTTCCGGCGTCAGGATAACACCTACTTCCTCCTTTGTCTCACGGATTGCTGCAGCTAGCGGATTTTCCCCTTCTTCTATATGTCCGCCGGGGAGTGCAAGCCAGCCGGGAAATACTTTTTTGGTTATACTCCGCTTAAACATGAGCGCTTCGTCCCCTGCAACAATACATACATCAACAGTAAATATGGGGGTAGCCACGTCCTGAAGATGCTTACTTTGCTCATTCATGAAACCAGTATATCAGAGGAGGAGTTTGGCCGCGGTTATTCTGTTTTGTCTGCGTACTGGGCAGAAATCCACCCTTTGTTGGTTCCGTCATGGGATATTTGATACCACCCCGTCTGCTGGTTAAAGATATGGTACCGCTCACCGGGGTTTACACGGCCGGCTTCTGTTGCCGATGTGGAAGGCTCCATGCGCACCCGAAGGAACCCCGTCGGCGTATCTTTGATAGTTACATATGGCTTTTGCGGAGTAGCGGAGGAGGTGGCAGCCTCTCCGGCTTTTACCGATGGCGTCGGCGTCGTGGCGACACCGGCGGCCGGCGATGACTCGACTGGTTGTCCGCCTGCCGCAGAAAGCGCCAGTTTCATGCTGGCAATAAGCTTATAGCCGGTGGTAAGCTTAACCTTCATTGTCCGGGTAAGGAACCCGGGGGAGGTAACGGTAAGTGAGTGATCCCCCGCAGTAACATCGGAAATGGTAAGCGGGGTAATCCCTTTCGTCACATCATCCAGAACCACCGAGGCGCCGTCAGGATTAGTTATGATACTTAGCTCCGGCTTACCAACTACGCTTTTTTCCAGCCACAACACATCTACAGCACTGGATAACTCTGAGTCCGAAAGCACAGCGTTTACAAAAGTAAGCAGATTGGGGCCTACAAATATTTTCGACTGCCAGGGCGCCACTTCATTTGTGGTGGAGTCGGCAACCAGACGGATCGTATATTCACCTGCCGGAACCTTTTCCCTAAGCGGCGTTCTTCCCAGGTGTTTGTTGTCCAAAAATACGCTCACATTAGGGCTGGCATCCACCCGAAGCTCACCTTCTTTCGGGGATCTTGTCACCAAAAGCTTAATAACACCACCAATAATAAGGAGAATGACGATAACAATGAGGAAAAAGCCGACTTTACGCTTCATAAATTGAGTTCGATCATACCACATAAGGCAAGTTTCAGGCAATGTTGAAAGTATCCTATAATTTGACTTTAGCCTCTTTTTACGCTATAATACCGGGTATTAAACCACTCCTTCCGGGGTGGTTTTTTGATCCGTCTATGAACCTAAAAACAGCCGTTATTTGGCTCACCCAGCCGTATTATGGCAGTAACCGGTTAAGCCGCCTGGTCCGAACTAAAATTGAAAAACGGCCGGTCGCGGAGCTTATCGGCATCCCGCTTATAGCACTGGCGTTTCTCACCGGAGTTGTCCTCCCCCAGACTGTTTCCGGATTTTCTACCGCCGAAGTGTATTTTGACACGCAGGTCACCACTATCGATGCGGTAGTGGCTCCTTCCCGCTTCCGCTGGCCGCTTGCAACATTTGGCATCTCGCAGTATTTTACCGGCGGCCACCGCGGCCTTGATCTCACAAACCCCGCAGGAACACCTATCTACCCGGTTACTGATGGTAAGGTAATATTTTCCGGCGCGGTATCCGGAGGATACGGTAAACATGTCATCGTTGCGCATGACAATGGCATGACTTCAACGTACGCCCATATGTCGAGGCTTAACGCGGTCATGGGGCAAATTGTCACCAAAGACACCGAGCTGGGCACCGTGGGAGCAACCGGCTGGGCCACCGGAAACCACCTCCACCTTGAGGTGTACCAAAACGGAGTCGCCCTTAACCCTATGGAAATTCTGCCTGATATCAAAAAATACGAACCGCGGGATATCTCTCAGGCAACCGGAGAATCTTCGCTCCCGGGCTTTTCTCTATAACATCAACGTCGCAGTAAAACGCCGGCAAAGAACTCCGTTATCGGCTCATTAATCACCGGAATCAACTGCGGTACATGGAAGCTGCCCAAGCAGTGACCTCGCGGACAAAGATATCTTCTTTCCCGGTAAACCCGTGGTCCGCATCAGGCACGACAATACTTTTATAGCTGGTTGATGTTGCATGTGCATCAAATGCTTTTTGTATTTCCGAAACTGGCCGATCCGCATGTTCGTCGCTACCACCAAACACAACAAGCAAGGGAACTTTTATCCTCCCGAATGTCACAAGCGCCCCTTCTGTGTCGTGATAATTAAACACATCTTCCTCTGAACCGGCGCCGAGTAAACTCATCCAACGTTTCGGGGTAAGCGGGAAAAAATCAAACCCCGTTAGCAGTTCGTCACCTTTACCCTCTTTAATTTTCTGCTCCATTACGGCGCGGTGTTTCTTGTTGGTTTCTTCGTCAGTTGCAGAATATCTGTCGGACATGGGACCGGAAAGCACCACCCCGGTAACCCTGGGGTCATCCACAGACCCTGCGTAATAGCACGCCTTGTTGGCCCCGGTGCTATTACCCGCCAAAATGACCTTTGGCAATCCTTTGGCTGCTAAAAATGACAACGCGGCATCGATATCTTTTACACAGTCGGGAAAATGCTCGACACCGGCGCCGATTGTTTCATATACCCAGCCTTTTGGCTTCATAGGATCCAGTTTGTGGGTGCAGGTTATATAGTCATGCCCGCGGGTATGAAACGCAGCAAAAGCAGTGCCGCTCTTTGCCAATTCTTCGGCGAACAAATTCATTTTTTGGACATTGCTATAAAAGGTACCCGTGAGTCCGTGAATCCATAACAATACTTTGCCGTTAGGTTTTTCCGGTATGTGCAATAAACCCTGATGCATCAGGCCGTCTTGAGTAATAATCTCTTCTAGAGTAAATTGAATCATAATGGATATTTTGTATCATGCCGTAAGCGGAATTGCTATCGCCAAAAGCATACAATCACCTGATTTCGGAGGCGCAGCAATATCTGCGATACTTCCTGATATTGTGGGCATAATCCCCTTTTATGCCATCAAGTTTATGGAAGCCTCCCCCGCTCCCAAAACAACATTTATCAAAAAGTATACACATCTTCTGCTCTCCAATAAATTCGCCAACACATTTGACTCTACCGTCTACCGCGCAACCCATTCGTTATATGCAGCAGTCATGTTTGCTGCCGCGATGTACATATTTTTCCGTGAGCAGTGGGTGTTGTATTCAGTAAGCTACCTGTCCCATATCCTGATCGACATCCCCACCCATGAAGGAGACTTCGCGACCCGGATATTTTATCCGTCATCTGATTTTCATTTCCGGGGATCTAATTGGTCGACTAACCCTAAGCGGTTTTTGTCCTTCTGGTTAGCCTTAGTGCTGATTATCCCGCTGTTGTGGCAAAGGTAGAAATCCACATTTCGTGAGGCCGCTCGCTATTTCTGTCTTTCTGATCCCAGACCAACTGGTCAAACACTTTAAATCCCGCTTCTTCGAGGGAAGTCCTGACTTCTTCGCGCGTATAATAGGTAAAATACCGGGTATCGCCTTCTATCGTGCCGCTGGTTACCAGCTGATCCCCGGTTCCTTCTTTAAGAAGCAGGAATAATGTGCCGCCAGGCGTCAGCATATGCTGGAAATTCCGCAGCACCGGAAGCCCTTCTTCGCGGGTCAGATGCAGAAGCGATGCGCATGCCCAAATGCCATCGAACGAAGAATTAAGGGCAATGTTCCGTAGGTCCATTTTCAGAAAACGGGCGTTGGGGTGTGCGGTTTCTATGGCATACGCAAGAAGCGTTTCTGATAAATCAATCCCTGTCACCACAAACCCTTTGGAAGCAAAATAATTAGCGTCCCTCCCTGAGCCGCACCCGGCGTCCAGTATTTTTCCTCCCGGTTTAACGAGAGAAATAAATTTCTCGCGTTCCGACTGCGGCGCGTACTTCTGGACTTTCAGGATATATTCCTTAGCGGTCTTGTTGTAAGTATCGATAGTAGTTTGGATGAAATTATTCTTCATGACTAATCTTATTAGCAACCTTTTTTTTAGACTTCAATATATAAGTTGCATCAACAACGCCATCTAGCTTCGCAATCACTGCCATTAATGTTTGGTTTAACACTTCTTGATCGTTTTTATTTTCTTGCTTTATTTCCTCATATTCTATTCCAAAAGGGCGTCCAATTTTATCTATATCTCCTTCATCAATTGAATAATTAAGCTCGTGACTACAATCATTCCTTACCGAATTCAGATTTTTAAGTGAATCAACTAATTTGCTTGGAATTGCTTCCATGGCTTCGAGAATAGATAGTTTCTCGCTGTAATACTTAAAGCTCTTAATCAAGATATAGCCTTTCGGAATTAGCATTGTTATTAATCTATCAAGATAATATTCGGCGAGCAGGTGACACTTTAGTATCTTAGTCACATCGTCGCCACAAGTTTGCATAACTTTTACGAATTTGTTGTATCCATCATCCTCAAGCATTTCTCGAGTAATAACGTCTGTTTTATTTGATTTGCTATCGACCATAGCTTCCTTTCCTACTCAAACCCCCGGTGTTTCCGGGGGTTTGAGTTAATACTTAGCAATTCATTTTATTGGATTTAATAATCCATTCCACCCATGCCGCCCATGCCACCCATGCCGCCCGGCATACCGCCGCCAGCAGGTCCTTCCTTCTTTTCAGGAATGTCGGTGATAAGCGCTTCGGTAGTGAGAATCATCATACCGACCGATACGGCATTCTGGACTGCTGACCGGGTAACCTTTACCGGGTCAATGATCCCTGCAGCGATCATGGAACCAAACTCGAGGGTCATCGCGTTGAATCCGTAATCAGCGGCTTTGGATTCCTCGACCGTCTTCATGACCCATCCGGCATCAGCACCAGAATTGGTAGCAATCATGCGGGTAGGCTCTCCCAAGGCACTAAACAGGATATCAATTCCCGTCTGCTCATCCTTAACGGTGAGCGTTTCCTTGAATTTAAGTAGCCCCATTCTGGCCTTCAGCAAAGCAACGCCGCCTCCTGGAACAATACCCT
The DNA here is from genome assembly GCA_016214885.1 of Candidatus Gottesmanbacteria bacterium. Classification (GTDB taxonomy): domain Bacteria; phylum Patescibacteriota; class Microgenomatia; order UBA10105; family UBA927; genus UBA927. The sequence continues at coordinate 24,172 of JACRMP010000005.1, forward strand.
CTTCAAGTGCGGCTTTGGTAGCTGCAACGGCGTCGAGTACGCGCTCTTTTTTGTCTTTCATCTCGATTTCTGTCGCCGCTCCTACATTAATAACCGCCACTCCTCCGGCGAGCTTAGCAAGCCGTTCCTGGAGTTTTTCGCGGTCAAAATCAGAAGTGGTCTCATCGATCTCGCGTTTGATCTGGGCAACTCTTGCCTGTACCGCGGCTTTGGCTCCCTTGCCGCCGATAATACGGGCGTTTTCTTTGTCCGCCCATACTTTGTCGGCCCTTCCGCAGTCATCAACGGTTACGTTGTCGAGCTTGCGGCCCGTATCTTCGGAGATCACGGTGCCTCCGGTAAGGATGGCAATATCATCAAGCATCGCTTTTCTGCGGTCTCCGAATCCCGGAGCTTTGATCGCAAGCACGTTGATCGTGCCACGGAGCTTGTTGACGACGAGTGTTGCCAGCGCTTCAGCCTCTATGTCATCGGCGATGATGACAAGATTCTTGCTTACCTTCACAAACCCTTCCAAAAACGGAAGCAGGTCAGCAATAGCGGAAATCTTTTTGTCCGTAATGAGGATATACGGATCGGCAATTTCCGATTCCATTTTTTCCGCATTGGTCACAAAGTAGGCGGAGGCATAGCCTTTATCAAACTCCATACCTTCCTTGTATTCGATTTCCATCGTAAGCCCTTTGCCCTCTTCGACCGTGACAACGCCGTCTTTGCCGACTTTGGTAAGCGCTTCGGCGATAAGCGTGCCGATTTTTTCATCCTGCGCGGAGATGGTGGCCACCTTGGCTACATCCGCATCTTTGATGGTCTTTGCCATTTTTTTCAGGTCAGCAACCACCACTTCAAGACCCTTTTCCATACCTGCTTTAAGGATCATAGGGTTGGCTCCTGCGGTCACATTTTTAAACCCGGCGTTTACGATAGCCTGGGTTAAGAGTGTGGACGTTGTGGTTCCGTCTCCGGCAACATCGTTGGTTTTGCTTGCTGCTTCTTTGACGAGCTGGGCACCCATATTCTCGAACGCATCCTCAAGCTCAATCTCTTTGGCAACAGTCACTCCGTCATGGACAACCGTCGGCGCTCCCCATTTCTTATCGAGCGCGACGTTACGGCCCTTAGGGCCCAACGTGGTCACGACTGCTTTTGCAAGAATATTAACGCCGCGGATGAGTGCTTGCCGCGCATCTTCAGAAAATTTAAGTTGTTTTGCCATAGGTTCCTCCTATAAATTATTAATAATTATTCAACGATTGCCAAAATATCTTTTTGTTCGACGATGGTCCACTCTTTACCGTCGACTTTAATCTCGTTGCCTCCCCATTTTTTGTACATGACTTTCTGACCTACCTTGACCACCATGGCGCCCTTACCACAGCTGCCGCCTTCGCAGTCACAGTCACAACTATCGGAGCCTGCTCCTACTGCCATAACCTCGCCCATTTGGGGTTTTTCTTTTGCGCTATCAGGCAAGATGATTCCTGAGGATAATTTCTGTTCTGCCTCCAACGGCTTGATGAGAACATTATCAAACAACGGTGTGATGGTTTGTTTTGCCATAACTACCTCCTTTATAAATTTATTAATGCGACTACCGGTTTTTCTTAAATACTAGCAGTCATTAGAAGTGAGTGCTATTTTATCGGTGATAAAAAAACTTGTCAAGGGGGATGTGCAGGCGTTTGAGGCGGAGAGCGAACTTTTTTTTCACCCACACACGGGCGTCCTGTGGATGGAACCGTATCATACCGGCGGAAATTACTTCGTTAGTGCGCCGCGACTCCATGTATGTAAGCTGTATAGCTTTTGCCAGGTACTCCAACCCGCCTAACCACTGCCAAATCCAGCCATATCTCTTTGCGTCAGGACGGATCATAATGCTCGTCTTAGCTCTCCACGCAGCAGGTAGAAAATCTTTCACCCATGTGTTGTGAAAGAGTAATCTACGGTAGGCTTGCCCCCGCTCCCACAACGGCACCATTTGCAGCACCTCGTGTGCACTAAACAGATCCTGTTCGTGTTTGGGGAGTGTTAAGGCATCTTCGGTCATAAACATATTCAGACACACCTTATCGGCAACCTGGTGCTCTCCGGGGTGCCGGCGCACACCCGCCGCTTCTGCGAGAAGCGTTACGATAAGCCTGCTTATCCATAATGCACCAGGAACAACGATAAAAAATAAATCGATGTCATCATGCTCCTCTGCATTATCCATGGCTAAGCCTCCCGTCACTCCGACAAGCAGTACGGTAGGAACATATCGGAATAATCGGGATATCTCCTTTGCACGTTTCCACTTGGTTACTGCAAACCGCTCACGGGATTTACGGAGTGTAATAATTTTTTTTCGTCCGGGAAGCGTTATATATGTGCCGTCACTTTCCACGCCGCGCATCCTCGACACATTACCTGACCTCCCCACAGCCCAGCGCATCACCTCCGCTTTGGTAAGGGGGTAATCAAACACATCGGCATACGCCACAGCAGCAATGAGACTATGCGTAGTGAGGCGCATCATGGGTGCATTTATGGGGCAGGGCTCTCCTGAGGCTCATCCTCGGTTGCGATTCCATATGATGATAACACCTGCCGGAACCCCTGGTTAACCGTCGTCAACACCTGAGTCGGCGATCCACCGTTGGTCATACCGTTTATCCCATCGGTAAGATACTTGATGAGTTTATCGTTTATGCCGTTATCAAATGTCCGGGATGCCAATGGAAAACTTCTGGCGTATACCGCCTGTTTCACAAACGCACCCAGATACTGGTCATCTGCAATGGTGTTGGCAAGCTCCACCCGTGCATATGGCTCGCCGAACAACCGTGTGGCAGATGCTGAGGTATACAGCTTTGCCGCACCTTCTTTACTGGTCATAAATTTCACAAACTCCCAAGCGGCTTCCTGATTAGGGCTTTTTGCCGAGACTCCCTCCACCCAATAGGAGGCCCAAGCTACGGCGTTACCCTGAAGCTGTGGAATGGGGGCTATATGAAACCGCAGTTTAGGGTTAATAACGGCTATCTCATGTGCCCGCCAGGAAGGGGCGATAATCATGGCTGCTCTCCCCGCAGCAAATGCGGAAACCGAATTATCCATGCCGTCGCTCCATGTATACAGCGGATCAGAAGGATCAGCAAATTTCCGGTAAAAGACCAGCGTGCCTTCAGCTTCCTTACCTATCGGCTTTTTCAGATTTGCCCCGTTTTGGATGAACATAACTGCCAGAATATCGCTAAAGTGTTCGACGTTGTTAGTAGTTCCCAGCGCGATGGCACTGGTAACAATCGCCGTACCGTTTTTTACCGTGAGACGCGGAATAAGATTAATTACATCCGTCCATGTAGTGGGAGGAGTTACCCCTGCGGTCGCAAACAATTCGTCATTTATATATAGGCCCAGGCCGTCGATCATGAGCGGGATGCCAAATATGGCGTTACCCGCCACCAAATCGTTATTAGCTACCGGAAAAAATGTGTTACTGAATTCTGCGGGCGTCATAACCGTTGGAGGCACGGTGGCAAGCTGGGTCCTCAGCATGGGAAACCACGTGTTATGAAACCTGAATATATCAGGGCCTTCCCCCCGGTTAATCGCAGACTGCAGGCGCTCGCGGTATTGCTTGGGCGACTGTGATGTGTACTGTACTTTGATATTAGGATGTGTTGCCTCAAAATCAGCGAGCAGCTGCCGGGTAACGGCATCGTTTTCCCACAAGCCCCAGTAATTAAGCGTCACTTCTTTGGAAGCTATGCCACCACCGCCGGCAACCATGCGGTAGCCAAACACCCCTCCGACAATAAGAAGGATAATCACACCAAAAATAATAAGCAGGCGCAGAATTGGACTTTTTCCGCGCGTGGGTGCCGCATTGTCCGGCACCTGTAAATTGGGGATAAACGGGTTCACCGATGCCTGCGCGGGAGCCGCCGCGGGAGGAACTGCTGCAGGATCAGACGGAGGAACAATGAAAGTATCGGGAGCAGGTTCAGGCGGCGCCTGAAAAACCGGTTCCGCAATTCCTATCCCTCCGGGGTGGGCACTTGGTGGTTCCGGTGCTTGTGGGTCTTTTGGATCCATAGTGATGTACGGTACAATGTATCATAGCATGACTCACGACCCACAGGCGAGACCATCACCTCACGCACCGTTAAGCGGATTATTCCGCGGTGTTGCCATAGGACTTGTCCTTCTTTTTATCTCTATCGGCGTAGGGCTCTCTGTATATGACGCATATTATGAAGAAAAAATTTATCCCAACGTGGTCATTGACGGCATAAACTTCGGCGGCAAAACAAGGGAAGAGGTAAAATCATACTGGCAAAACCAGAACATCCCGTTTGCCAAGGCGGTGTTTGAGTTCAAATTTGAGGGAGAAATCGCCACAATTTCAGGATCTGCGCTTGATCTTGGCTACGACGCAACCCTCTCCGCCACCCAGGCGTATGAAACAGGACGCAGCGGCAACTGGCTACGGGACTTCACAACAAAATTTTTACGGGGCACTATACACCTTACCCCGTATTTCCGATGGAAATCAGGCCTCGTTGAAGAAACACTTACCCAAGCGGCCGGCAGAATTGATGTCCCGGTGCAGGAAGCGCTATTTAAATTCGATAACGGCAAAGTAACGACATTCCGTGCGTCTAAAAACGGACGCGCAGTACAAAAAGAAGAAGCGCTTGCCCGGTTTGAATCGGCGGTCAAAGCGCTGCCACACGCACCCCAAATGCATGTGGTCATAAACATCCCAGTTTATACTATCCAACCCACCGCCACGACGGAAAAAGTAAATTCGTTCGGCATCAAAGAGCTTATCGGACGCGGCTACTCTGAATTTACCGGGTCAATTCCGGGAAGAATCCACAATGTGGCACTCGCCGCGTCCCGCTTAAACGGTATACTTATTCCTCCGGGTGAAACGTTTTCTTTCGTCGATGCAATAGGAGATATATCTGCCGCCACCGGCTACCAATCCGCATATATCATCAAAGAAGGACGTACCGTGCTTGGTGACGGAGGAGGGGTATGTCAGGTAAGCACGACGCTGTTCCGCTCTGCTCTTGCTGCAGGACTCCCTATTGTGGAGCGCCATGCCCATGCATACCGCGTGCATTATTATGAAGAGGCCGGCTACAAAGCCGGAATAGATGCTACTGTTTTTTCCCCGACTGTCGATCTCAAGATCAAAAACGATACACCGGCACACATCCTCATCCAAACCAAAACGGACACTAAAAATCTTACTCTTACGTTTGAGCTGTATGGTACCCACGACGGAAGAAGCAGTGAAATACTTAATCACATAGTCTACGGCGAATCGTCACCTCCGCCACCGCTTTATCAGGATGATCCGACGCTTGCCCCGGGGGTTATACGGCAGGTCGATTGGGCAGCCTGGGGAGCAAAAGCATCATTTACCTACCGGGTTACCCGCGGCAATGAAGTGCTTCAGAACACCACCTTCAACTCAAACTACCGGCCATGGCAGGCAGTATATCTGCGGGGAGTGGCGGCACAATGAAAAAAGTTCTGGTCGGCGGCTGTTTTGATGTCATTCATTTCGGCCACGTTGATTTTCTGATGTCTGCCAAAAAACTTGGAGACTATCTGGTGGTGGCGCTGGAATCGGATGAAAATGTACGCCACATGAAAGGTGAATCCCGGCCAATTCATACCCAATCACAACGGAAAGCTATGCTTACAGCCCTTAAAGCAGTCGATGAAGTAATTCTTCTTCCCCCGCTTAAAACGGACGAAGATTATGCAAAGCTTGTCCGTTCCGTAAACCCTTCGGTGATTGCTCTTACTGAAGGAGATCCCATGGAAAATAAAAAACGGGCACATGCAGACAGCATCCATGCCGCAGTTGTCGTCATACCCAAAATACACACGCCATCCACCTCTCAACTTACAAAACTTCTGGGTCTCGAGTAAAATACGACTCATGAAGATCCTTGCCATCGAATCATCGTGCGATGAGACTGCGGCGTCCGTCGTAGTTGATGGCGTCCGAGTACTCAGTAATGTTGTCGCAAGTAGCCGGCAAATGCATGAAAAATACGGCGGCATTGTACCGGAAGTTGCCGCCCGCATGCAGTTATCCTCCATTATTCCCACTATCACTGAAGCCTTGCTCCCTATAGGTGACCCGTCAGAATCATTACTACACCGTATCACCAAACACATAGATGCCATAGCGGTCACCATAGGGCCAGGGCTCATCGGCTCGCTGCTTGTCGGAGTAGAAACGGCAAAAACCATTGCCATGGCAACCCGCAAACCGGTTATCCCCGTCAATCATGTGCTCGCTCATATGTACGCAAACTTTATTGATACCCGTAATCCTATTCAGTTCCCGGCAATTTCTCTGGTCGTTTCCGGCGGACACACCGAGCTCTACCTTATGGAATCCCCGGAAAAACTCACCTGGTTAGGCGGCACCATAGACGATGCAGCGGGAGAATGCTTTGATAAAACAGCCAGACTTCTGGGCTTTGGGCATGGAGGAGGAGTTGCCATACAGAATGCAGCCCGGTTAAGCCGCAGCATAGGTAAACCGGTGCTTCCGCGGCCGATGCTAGATAAAGAAAACGCGCTGAACTTTTCGTTCAGCGGCTTAAAGACGGCAATACTCCGGCAAACCCAAAAACTCCAATCGGCTGGTCTTTGGAACGATGTTGCCATTGCAGATCTTTCGTATGAAGTTCAGGAAGCAATCACTGACGTACTGGTGAAAAAAACACTCCGGGCGTTAAACTTGCATCACGCATCAACCATACTTCTATCCGGAGGAGTATCTGCAAATACCCGCCTAAGAGAAAAATTCAATGAGCGAATACAGGAAACCGGTATGGCAATTACCCTTCACGCACCTCCGGTACCGCTGTGCACGGATAATGCGGTATACATAGGAAGCTACGCACATTTCCGGGGGAATCCGGTATCATGGCAAGAAATTAACGCATTTCCTGATTTATCGGTGGAAGTAAGGAGCTGATAATTTCCGCTTCCTCCCTACTCCAGGGAGAATACGGATCAGGATTATTTTTGATATCAGCAAGAAATGCCCCCCACTCCATCCATTTCCACTCTTCGGTTTCTAGGAGGTTAGGGATTGGATCATTGTCGGTAAATCCCACCAGGATAGGACAAATTTCGTTTTCGACAATCCCGTTTTTATCCGCGAACCGGTACCGGTAGGGAGCAATCTCACGCAGTGTTACCCCGGTAATTCCCAGTTCTTCTTTTAACCTTCGCTCCGCTGCGGCCACGGGTGTTTCATTAACTGACAAATGTCCACATACCGCGTTAGTCCAGACCCCGGGAAATGTTTTCTTCGTGGAAGCCCGCTTGGTAAGCAATACCTGATTTTTAGTATTAAACAAAAATAACGAAAACGCCCGGTGAAGCGGAGTGTCTTTGGTATGCACCGTATCTTTATCCGCGGTGCCGATTGGCATATTAGCATCATCAACTAAAACAACTAATTCCATATGTGTAGTAGTGAATTAAAAAATATATAGTATCACCTTGGTGAGTCAGCTTGGGATCATCCCCTCGACATCTATCTTATAGCGGATACGTATTTATTGTAAGTGGGTCAGCTTGGGATCGGACCAAGGACATCTATCTTATAAGGATAGCGCTCTACCACTGAGCTACTGACCCTAAATTCTTAATTTTAAAAATCTTCTACCAAATCCTGTTTTAAAATACTTTTCTCGTTTAATTGCCTTCTTTTCATCTAAACATGCTTCATAATATATCAAATCAAACGGTCTTCTGTGTTTCGTTGAATTAACGCCACCTTTATTATGCTCATTAATCCTTCTTCTTAAATCATTACAAAAACCTATATATAAATCATTATCTTTACGACTTCGCAATACGTATGTATAAAACATACACTGACCTGCCCGCAACGCCTGAGCAAGCTCATGCTTGCGATGGCGGGCGGGGCTACTGACCCGGGGTACGGTATAGATTGTATCAAAGGAGAAGAACGCGTGCTACCTAGGGCTGTAGGAGTTCTTCCATGCGGGCTTCGATCTCGAGGGAGCGCTTTTTATTTTTTGCAAAAATAATAAATGAAAACTTCTGCATACGCAGCAAATTTTCACTGGTAAGAATTAAGCCCTCTTTTGTGTCCTTATCAAACAATATCGGATGTAACCGCTCTTTGAGACTCAAAAACGTTTGCCGCTTAAGCTGTGGGATCATGTAGCCATTATTGGAAAAAAGATACGTATCAAACATAAAATTATCTCCAAAAAGCGCAACCGCCGTCGTATACACAAACGTTCCGCCGGTGCTTCTTACATTGGATTCCGCAACATATATTTCACCGTTTTTTCCTGCAACATAATCCACATCAAAATATCCACGGTAACCGCTGGCCGCAAACCGCTCCGCTATATAAAATCCGGTATCCTTAATCCGCGCCGCCACCCGTTCCGGCATTATGTCGTGACCGATTTCAATACCGTGGAAAGCACCCTCCTTGGTTACTAGCACCCCACAGTGATACAGGAAATCAATGTGTCCGTTTCTGTTAATTTTAAATTCCACATTCGGGTTACCTCCGGCTATCGTACTGCTTATCTGAATTAATTTTTCTATGATAATCGGAAACTGCTGCCAATATGCATCCTTATTAAGCAGGGCATAAATTTTTGCCTGGCATGCATGATACTCATTTGGCAAATCCCCTTCCCTGAATATTTCCACTCCCATGCCAGAATGCCCTTTATTTGTTTTTATGACTACTCCCTGTTCTTTCACATACCGTATCGCGGCAATTTTTGATGCGTCCTCTATGCCGAAACAGATAACACCATCTGCCATTTTAAAGTCAGGCTCTTCATTGCCGCTTTGTTGGGCAAGCTGACGGATACCTGACTTACTGCCATAAAAATTAACCGTCCAGGCATCCTCCTCATCGGGAGCTTCAGGCGTCACGATGGTTAACCCTTTCTCACGAAGCGCCTTCACGAGATATAAAAACGGTTGGCTCACCGAATAGCTTGTCATCGTAAGTTTCTTAGATGAATTTGCCGCTTCGACCAACGAATTCATAATAGACGGATCGTGCAGGATATCTTCACAGATTACTCCGCTATGTTGTGCGGTCGTCAACACACTTAAACGGGTATTGGGGAAAAGTGAACGGAAATAATCCAGAAATTCCTTGCTTACTCCCTGGGGGGTAATATATAAAACGTCGTTATCCTCACCGGAGAACTGGAACATCCGAACGTCTCCCAAATAGCCGTTTTCCACAATTTCCGCAGACTTTGCATTCGGGTCGGACATGGCAGAGATAAACGGCCATACGTCTTCCGACATGTTAAAAATGTAGACTAAAACGTTATGTTTTTTTTCGGAGGAAGTATCCTCAGGAAGTTGACTCATGAATAAAATTTATTATCGAATATTTAGAGAGCATTACATGTTTTTTTTCTAATGTAAAGAGAGGAGTTAAGAAGATGCGTTATAACCGGGCACGTTCCTGTATTTCCGCTTCGATTAATTCACGCGCCTGCCCGTATTTAAGCCGCGACAACTGGATAATGGCTGCAGCCACATCCCTGTTTCTCTCGGCATTAACAACCGTCATATCTTTAGACAAATCCACACTAAACGGTTTCACCGGCTCGTTGTGCACAATTGTTTTAACATATGCGTTGAATTTGTCTATATTGATTAAATCAATTTCATTAAATGTCGGCTGGAATTCGTGTTGGAGATAATTGGCATCGGTGACACCGACACGGAATGTTATGAGAGTTCCGACGTTTCCGAATACGGCGTTCTTCACTTCTTCTTCCATTTGTCCGATAAATTGGTTGGCTACGGTAAGGCTTAACCGGTATTTACGAGCCTCGGACAAAATCTGCGCAAAATCTGGGGTGGCAAAATTCTGGAACTCATCGACATACAGGTAAAAGTCACGCCGCTTTTCCTCGGGAACATCCTGTCTGCTCATCGCGGCGATAAGAATACGCGGAACCAAAATTAATCCCAGGAAATTGCTGTTTTCTTCGCCCAATTTTCCCTTAGAGAGATTTACCAGTAAGATTTTCCCCTCATCCATGACCTTACGGAAGTTAAAGCTTGATTCCGACTGCCCAATGATGTTGCGCATGAGTTTATTGGTGACGAAACGTCCGAATTTGGAAACGATATAATCCAACACCTCAGACTTATGGAAGTCAGCGGTCTGTGCAATCTGATCCGTCCAGTATCTTCTGATGATCGGATCCTGCACCTTGGGCAACAGCTCCTGTACAAAATTGGCGTCTGTTAATATACGCACCACTTCAATAAAGGTGGTGCCCGGCTCATACATTACCGTCAACATGGCGTTTCTTACCGCGTGTTCAAACCGCGGACCGATAATACCGGTTTTCTGCGGATCATAAAGCTTGTACATAAGTCCGACGATACTCGTTACCACAAAATGCTTCTGCTCCTCAGTTTCTGCCTCTAACATGTTAAGACCCATCGGCCGCTCACCGTCGGACGGATCAAAATAAATAACGTCTTCCGCGCGTTCCGGCGGAATACGGGTTAAAATACCGTCGATTAAATCTCCGTGGGGATCAATAACGGCAAGTCCCTTGCCCGCTTTTACATCCTGGATGACCAACTCTTCAAGCATTTGTGATTTTCCGGTACCCGTTTTTCCGATAACATAAATATGCCGCCTTCTGTCGTCATCCCCAATAAATATCGGCCTGTCTACGCCGCGGTACCTCGAAACACCAACATATAAACCACTCGATGCTATCTGCATCGGTGCAGGTGCACGTTTGGCATTCAGCCAAAAAATATGAGGAGTCTCAATCGATTTATTCGGTAAATGATAAATGGTTGCCAATTCATCGCTGTTTAAAACACCGTACTGCTTAAACATCGGCAAATTCACCATGGGGAAATACCGGTATATAAAGTCGATCATAAAAAACTTCTTCATCGGATGCTTCACCTTGGAAAAGTGGTTGTGATCCGACGTATATTGGTGAAATGACGTAAGCAGGTTCTCAAGGTGCGCATCAGCCGCTTCCTTGGTGGCGGCGGATACAACCAGCCGGATGACGGTATTAAATCCCGGCTTAGATACTTTTTGTTCTATGGATTCCAATGTTTTAGCGTCTACCTTAAAACTTGCCTTCTCAGGATTGGCTTCATTCTTTTTTGTTTTAGAAATATACGATCTCCCTAAACTGCTCCACTTGCTTCCTGCGGGCTGGATAAGCACCTGGATCACCGCTCCCTCACCCTCTGCCATTTTGGCCAACACGCTGGTAATGGATGATAATGGATCAATGGGTAAATCACGGAATACCCTGATAGGCAGATAGTCGGAATTTTTCGGAGTAAGAGCTGCAAACGCTACTTTGCCGTTTTCAGAAAATATGTTGTATTCATCAACAATTTTTACATCTGCACCCGGATATGAACCGTGAATCTGCTTTTCTACAAGATCGATAAACCGTTTGGGAGCTGCTATATAAAACCGTATGTCTTCCCTTTTGGCGACGATCTCAAACGATATATGATCTTGCGGCTTGAGGAATGACCAGAATCCTCCGTGATACATAGCGTGCAGGCTGGCGAACATTTGTTCAGCGGCGTCAATTTTTATTTCATTGTCACGCGGCGTTGCCACCTGCATGAGTGTATATTCCATTGATCGCTTCTCGCGGTCACGGTATTTCCATGCCAAAAATAATACATAGCCCAACACGGCAAACCCGATGAGACAAAAGGTAAGGATAAGCAGTGCTACTCCCAGCACTTCAAGTTGATACACAATATCGGCAAATTCGAGCGGCATAATATTATTCAGTAGTTGACCGTGTTGTTTTTCCTTTTGCGGAGGTAAGCAATATGTGCGCCTGCTTGAGCTGGCGTTCACACCACTCAGCCAGCCAACGCCACGAACTCATGAGACTCTGATGAAGCCCCTGTGCTATCTGGTCATCGGTAAGAGGAAGGGTAATCGCTGCTACCTGCGAGGCGGGAGGAGCCGCCGGCCCCACTGCACTAACCCCCATTTTTTGGACAATATGCGGCAACTCTATACTATCTGACTTCATGGAAACACCCGCCATTCTGACTTCGGGGGATAATTCAGTATCTTTTCCCACTTCTGCCATCAGAGGAGCCTCGACTGCACCGACTATCGGCGCCACTTCCTTTGCCATGCTTCCCACCACACCGGCCGGCTGCGGGTTTACCGGCGGGGATGTATTTGACTTAGCATTGGGCAGATCATCCATATTTATTATTCTATCATGAACCATACACGAATATGACGCCTGACGAAGGCCATGAAACATTACCGGCGGCACCGGGTTTATCTTTCTTTTTTTTCTTGTTCTTTTTAAGCGGTGTGGAACGTGGTTTCCCGTGCTCCCTGAGGGCAGTTAAATACCAAATGATAGATAATAAAAGCCAGGAGGGCTCCCTCCCGGCATCTACCCCGAACTCCTGAGTGGTATCCGTGTTGCGCGAGGCCTTTACCGCCTCGGCAGGATACGCCTGATTGTACTTTCCGAAATCCACGAGCCACCACACGATGACGGCAATACTTAACGAACGGGCGGTCATATATATTTTCTTCTCATCTTCCGTTATTGTTCCGGAGACACTCTCTTTGAGAATAACAGGTGGCGGCGGTGCTTCATTTCCGGAAATCTTTTTTCTCTTAATCCGCGGGGGCGTTACATCACGCGAAAAGTGCCGCAGCATACGAAGGAGTTTTTCCATAACCATTGCGGGAAACACTTTGGTAACTTTTTCCCCGCTGCTTTGTTGCTGCAGCAGCTCACGCGTCGCCTGCCGCACTTGACCTGCTTCAACCGGAACAGTCCGCAACACACGCTTTCCCGCCTTCTTTTCATTAAGCCCGCGGAGTAATCCCATAATCGTACGGACCGATAATGGTTTCTTTTTTTCCTTTCCCGGGGGTTTTTGCGGCAGTATTTCATCCGGAGTTTTTTTGCGAAACAGAGCCGCTTCGGGGATAACAAGCCGGGGTGTTTCCCGTGGAGCCGTCAGCCAAAGAATGATTGCCGCAGGAACCACTGCCGCACTTTCCTTATAGCGGAGAAGGGATTTGGTTATCCACCATTCTGCAGCTATTACTTTCATGGACTCGGATGAGGCAGTTGTTGGGGCAACAGCAATACCTACCCGCTCCGACCGAACCGCTGCCGCAACAGCAAGCGGACTCACCTCTGTCGGGCTTTTGGTCGATACATTAAGCCTGCTATCTTTCGCTGCGGGCTGTTTATCGCTCTTTTCTTTAGGTGATGCAAATTGGTTAATCTTCCGGTCTATCTGTTCGCGCAAAAAAGTCCCCAGCTCAACCATGGAATGGGACATATCCCTGGCAATAGTGCTACCCATATCCGGGAGTGTTTTGCGGGAGGAAATATTCTCACCGGAAACTGATTCGTAATATTCCATAGCCTGCGCTATGGCTATTGTCCGTATGTCCTCATCATGAACTTCCTTTTCGTAAATAAAAAAATGGGCATACGCTGCGGCATCCGGCCCAGTGCTGCCCAGCTGCTCGTTATGAAATGATGCGAGATGCTCAATAAATTTTTCCCCTTCTTCGTGGGTAAAATCCCTGCCGGTAGTTTTATACAAATCAACCTGTTTGGAAACAACACTCCCATCATCCGTTTTTTGCCAAACCTGCACATACCGCACCGCGTCAGGATGGGAAAGTACGCTGACAAATCCTCTAGCACTCCCGTCGATAAACTCGTTCTGCATGGTTATCTGGGCTTTGTGTTCTTCCGGATTGTAGGCTGCCGGATTCCCGGTAAATTCCGCGTACTGGCGGGTGTGCTCCCATAATTCTGAAAGGGTAACCATTTTATCGCCGTATGCAGTAGCTAACTCCCAATTACCCTCCGCTGTCTGTACGGGTTGCCAATGAACAACAGATTCTTCATGGGCAATTTCCTTGTGTTCATACGACAGATCCTGCGCCAAACGTTTCTCAAAACGCTCTACTGCCGCTTGCTTTACCTGATCGACAGTCCACTGCGGATGCTCACGGGCGACCTCCGGTTCAATAAAATTTATCAGAGAGTAGGAAGCGGCATCTGAACTAAATGAATGGTCGCCGCGCCACACGGGGGGCTCATTTTCTTCAGTGGTATCACGGAGTACTGCAATACCCCGAAGCGTCATCCGGTCCGCATACCGCTCGCGGGCATCACGGTCTTCGGTTGTACGCGTATTAATTCCGGAAGATATAAAATATTCGGGAGAGGGTTTCTCCATACATAAACCTCCTGCTCGGGATACAGATAAGGGGGAGTTCCGGACTATTCCGATAATCATCGGATTACACCGTTGCGGCACAGTCCCCGGATCTCACGGGGTTCCTCGATCCCTTACAAATACTAGAACTCTTTTACTTCTTTTTTTCATTCCGGTCAATACCGGACCATGTCACTTCCACTATTCCTGCTTCGTGGTTGATAAACCTCGCCAGCATGAAAAATAAATCAGACAGGCGGTTAAGGTAAATAAGTATCCGTGCGTCAACGGGCTGTTTTTGCCCCAATGATACCGTCTGGCGCTCAACCCTGCGGCACACCGCCCTCGCCAGGTGGATTTCACTCGCTAGCTTGGTTCCTCCGGGAAGGATAAAATTTGTTAACTTCGGCAACGTGTCATCCAACACGTCTATCCGCTCTTCCATTTCCCCCACTCTCCGGGGCAATTCCTTAAGATCTGCTTTCCAACCTGCCAGATGGCTCCCTATCGTAAACAAATCTGATTGGATAGAAGATAAAAACACCTGTACATCAGGGGATTCCAGTTCGCTGGAGACTTTTCCGATCCATGAATTAAGCTCATCAATGGATCCGTAGACATCGACAAGCTCTTCACATTTAAGCACGCGCTTGCCGCCAAAAAGAGACGTGGATCCGCTGTCACCGGTTTTGGTATATATAGGCATGAGTCTAGTTTAGCACTCTGAATAACCGCAGGAATAACATTTCTTGCAGGATTCCTCAAAAACCAGACTTCCTTCGCCGCACGAAGGACAAAGGTCTACTGTTACCATCCGCCGCTCGGTAAGCATCATGTGCGTAGCCGGTACTGTCATGGGTTTATCCGCCGGCTCTACATTCGGCGCAGGTGCTACGGCAACCGCCGGCACACCAATTAATGCTGATCCGTGCCCGTTGCCGTTCCCGTTTGCCGTATGGCCATTTACGGGAGTAGCCTGCGGGTTTGCCAGCGGTGCATCGACCCGGTGCTTGGCAAAGAAACCAAAATGACGGTCTATGGCTTTTGCCACTGCGTCCGGAAGGGATCGCACCCTGTTTTCCCCAAATCCGAGACTTCTGGCACCGCCTATTCCGATAAGCTCACTTGCCACCCGGTGCGCACGTTCCATAGGAGAAATGGGCGAGGCCACACGCAAAACAAGAGAAATTAGCCTTCCCATCGCCTCAGCCATAGCGGTCACATCACTTCCTGCTTTACCGACATTTACAAATACTTCAAGCGGCTGCTCACCGCCGTTGGTATTAATGGTGATATACGCCTGACCCATTGGTGTTTCGATCTGATACGTTGACCCGTGTACCACTGCAGGCCTGGGCTTCACTTCCGCATTAAGCATGGGGGCTGCCACCTGTTTTATTTCCTCCTTTTTGGGCTCCTCTTCTTTGCGGGTGAGGACTCCTTCACGGCTTCCTTCCCGCATATATGCTATTCCCTTACAACCCAACTCATAAGCCAGCGTATACAGCCTTTTTACATCTTCTACCGTATGGGTTTTAGGAGCATTCACCGTTTTAGAAATAGAGGCATCGACATACTCCTGGATCGCTGCCTGGACGCGGACATGGTCTTCCGGCGTAAGGTCGTTTGCGGATACAAAATATTCAGGGCGCTCCGATTTGTCGGGATCCTTTCCATGCTCGGCTTTATATGCCTGAAGCCATGCTTCATACAGCGGATGCCGGAGAATGTGCTCTCCCAAACGGTCACGCCGTATGAATTCAAATTCATACACCGGCTCAATACCGCTGGATACTCCCGCCATGAGCGACGTTGATCCCGTAGGCGCCTGCTGCAATACCATTGAATTACGTATACCGTGGCGCTTCATTTTTTTACGGATTGTTTCCGGAAGTTTTTTGATGAAATAGGCTTCTACGTGCTTGGCCTTATTTATCTTAGGAAACGCTCCCTTTTCGCGAGCAAGATCTACCGATGCATCGTATGCCGCATCCCGTATAGTGCTGTAGATTTTATCTATCACCGCAAGACTCTCTTCAGACCCATACCGGAGCTTCATTTTAATGAGCGCATCTCCCAATCCCATAGTGCCGAGGCCGATACGGCGCTCACCATGAAGCTGGACTTCTTTTATCTGGTCGAATATATAAAAATCAGCATCGATAATATTATCCTGGAACCGGACGCCGACACGGGCAACTTGGATTAAGCGCTCATAATCAAATTCCCCTTTGTCGTTAACGAGAGCCGCAAGGTTTATGGAAGTTAAGTTGCACACTCCCCAATTCGGCAGTCCTTCTTCTCCGCAGGGATTGACGCAGTTTACATACTCAAAATAAGAATTATTAAACCATTTATTGTAGCGCTCCATAAACACCACGCCGGGTTCTGCACTCTTCCAAGCGGCAGTTGCTACCAGATCCCACAGTGCACGCGCCTTTATCGTTTTATGAACGATGGGCTTCTTACCTAACGCTATCCAGTTGGGGAGGTACCCATCCCATTTAGTATCGTAGTCGGGATCCTTAGGATCAGGGAACATTAGCTGCCAATCGCCGTCTTTTTTCACCGCGTCCATAAACGCATCAGACACACACACGGAAAGATTTGCACCGTTAATGCGGGCCAGATCCTGTTTTACGGTAATAAACTCTTCGATATCCGGATGCCAGTCCCACAACATGAGCATGAGCGCCCCTCTGCGGCTTCCGCCCTGCTGGATGATATCTTTGGTGGCAACGGAAAATAATTCAGCCCAATTACAGGGACCCGATGAGAAACCGTTTACTTTCTGCACCCGTGCCCCCCGGGGACGCAGAGAAGAAAGATTTATACCCACGCCTCCACCGCGCGACATAATCTCCACCATCTGCGACAGGGTGGTAAGTATTCCTCCGCGTGAATCGTGGGGACTTGGGATAACAAAGCAGTTATAAAACGTGACCTTATACCCGGTTCCCAATCCGGAAAGTATACGGCCGCCGGGTACTAATACAAAATCCCGCAGTGCGTCATAAAATTTTTCCTCCCAAACTTTCCGGTTTTCCTTTTTTTCCTGAAGGGCAGCAGCTCCCGCGACCCGCCGCCACATTTCTTCAGGGGTCTGCTCAATCGCCTCTCCCTTATCGTTCTTCAATGCATAACGGTCGGTGAATACTGTTTTACGGATTCCGGTAAAGTTTGTGTCCATAGTTATTTCTTTTTAATTAATTTTCTAAGCTCCCCCTCGAATTCATCGAGGTCTACAAATTGTTTAAATACACTTGCAAATCTTATATAAGCTATCTTATCCAGTTTTTTAAGTCGCTTAGCCACCAATTCACCAATTTTCTTGCTCGTCATCTCGGTGGAGTTGCCGCCGATAAGCTCCCGCTCTACCTCATCCACAATTCTTCTGATGTCGCTTCCCTTGAGTGTTGTTTTGCCGCTTGCCCGCCAAATCCCGCGCTCCAGCTTCTCCCGGTCAAACGGCTCTCTTCTTGCGTCCTTTTTGATTACGGTCAATGGTACTGTTTCAATCCGTTCGTAGGTGGTAAACCGCTTCTCACATTTGCTGCAGCTTCTTCTTCTCCTCGTTACCGCAAGATCCTCACTGTCGCGTGTTTCTATAACCTCGGTGTCAGTATTAGTACAATAAGGACATTTCATTGGTGCTCTTCTCTTTTGGAACAGTATGTCGTGAAACCTCTAAACACTAAGTGTGGTGTGCTATGAAATCCTAAGGCACTAATAGTGGGGCGTCAACTGGCAACTTCTATATCAAAATCACCCAATATAAAAAGCCAGCCTCGTGAAATTTTTTTGAGGGAAAAGTACGGTGAATATTGCCTAAAAAAATCAGATAAATTCTTTGTTTAGTGTTCCCAGATAAAGAAACAGTCATGTTTCACAATCGCGGGATATACACCTCTGTCTATCTATATATAGGTATCTGTACACCTTTATTATTTAACTTCCAGTAATAATTTGGCAACGCGCGCACGGAGTGCCACTACAGCATCTGCACTCTCGCCGGCCATACGCAACACCTCCGCATGCTTATCTATGGATAAATTAATTTTTTCAATTATGTGCCCCGGAATGGTGCTCCCCGCCTTCTTGTATGCCTCAAGAAAATTGATTGCCTGAACCCGTGAAGCGAGTGATTCGGCAAACGCCGTCTTTGCCTCGCTTGTTTTACTCAGATTCTTAAGACTTACCCCCATATTAAGCTTTTTATCAGCCTGCAGAATATAGAATTCACCCTTACTCAGCGGATCGGCAATAAGCATTTCTATAATCCTGTCCCGGAGGGTTTTGAAAAAATACATGGGGTGCGTGGGCAATATGCCTGGATAAGGAAGAATATACTCAACAGGCCCAGGAGTCGGAGTGACTGTGGGCATCGGGATAGCCGTAGGCTTCACCCCAGCCGGCGTAACCGCAAAAACCTCATGGGTAAAAAACAGAGGCACGATAAGGGTGAGGCACATAAACAACCTGATTATTTTTTTCATATATCCCTCCTTAGTGAGATACGTTCATTGTACTCGTTTCGGTTGTATTGGCAAGTTTTGCTACATCTTCGGGTGCCACACGAAGAACACCGCAAACTTCCGTCTCCAGTGCTTTTACCAAAGGATAGCTCCGGTCGAGCACGTCACGCGCTGTCGCGGGCAAGTTCTCACTTCTCCACAAAGCAAAGCGCTGATCAACCGTGATAATCTCGTGCTTCACCATTTTGTCAGACAGATAAAGTAATTTCTGCTCAATGGAACGGGGTGCTATATTCTGATCGAGAATGGCATGGAGAGGATGTGTTTTGACGAGGTCGGCAATCAGCGGATAACCTGCCGCAGTAAGGATCCTTACCCCTGCATCCGGATGCTGTTCATGAGGCAACTTGGGAACCATTTTATCAATATCATGAAGCAACGCGGCCGCCTCCAGAAGCGGTATGTTTATCTCTTTTACAGATCCTTCTGCCATTAACCGCTGGGCAAACCACACTGCCAGCCTGGCTACCAGCATGCAATGATTACGTTTCAGCGGGGGCAAGTTATGGGTATTCCATAACGCATCTATTTTCTGCCGGGTCGGTATCATTATGATAATTTTGACAAATTATAAAATAATAATTAAACAATCTAAGTATTCAATAATGAATACTATATATACCCATGAGGTATCTCCGCCTATTCCGCTTTGGGTTGACCGTTTAATTTGTAATACCCGATGGCCTGAAGCACCAATTCCAACGTTTGACCGGGTCCGTGAGAATAGGTATTGATAACCAGGTCATAATACTTCGGATCCCAAAAATCCGAAACTCCGTACAACCGCTTCCATTTACCGATATTGGCATCTTCCCGCTCGCGTAGGTGGGTCTTTGCCTCCTCCACCGTCGCGTTATCCCGATTAACTATCCGGTCGATACGCAATGAGTCGTCGCACATCAACAACACCTTAAGAACGTGTGAATATCCCCTGGCATTCCATCCTGCAATCCAGCTTTCTACCGCCATATGGGTTTCCGGTTTGGCGATCTTTTCCCGTAGCGCCTGATCGATCTGGAAGTCCACCTCGTCTCCGTAATCAGTCGCCAGATGATGCTTGGGATCGTTCGGATCATGCTTACCGAGCTTGATGGAATACTGACGGGACCATTCCCCGCCGGAAAAAAACTCCCACCCTAACGGCTCCAGGTGCGGACGGAGATTTTTAAGAAGCGTACTGCGACCGGCTCCGGGGCGCCCTGATATCGCGACACTGGAATACTTCAGGGTGACGGCCTTGGTCGGTTGATCCATACACGTATTATAGAATCCAAACAGAGCGAGTCAAGGGATGCAAAAGAATACCCCCTGCTATACGCCGGTAATGATTGACAAAATACGGTATTCCAATACATACTATGTCATGCGAATTCACTACCTATCCGTCGGCTGGAAAGACTACCACGCCCTCTCCCAAAAAATTGCGGCCGCAATTCTTTCTCACGAAAAACCCTTTGATATTATCGTGGCAATTGGCAGGGGCGGACTCACTTTCGGACACCTGCTTTCAGATTTTTTGCGCATTCCGATTAGCTCCATCACCATCCAAAGCTATACGGACATCCAGAAACAGGGGGAAGTGCATATCACGCAGGAACTGTCTTCCAGCATCGATAAAAAACGGGTGCTCCTCGTTGATGATATTGCCGACACGGGTACTACCCTCAAACGGGCATTAGCATATCTTAAAACATTTCATCCTTCAGCCATCACTACGGCAACCATATTTTATAAACCGCATTCCAGCCTGCGCCCTGATTACTTTGCCAAGCAAACGAAACAGTGGATTCTCCAACCGTTTGAAGTGACGGAATGGGTATATACGTTCACCAAAAAAATGACGGAGGAAGGCAAATCAAAAGCAGAAATCCAGGCATTCCTCGAACAACTCGGCTACTCCGCCGACCAGATAAAGTTTGTACGCCGCCATCACCTAAAGTGATATTACTTAGCGACTGATCCGTTTACTGAATCAAATCTGCCGATTACCCGGGGAAATTTGTTTGGTGTTCCGGAATTACTCACGGTCAGACTGACCGCACCGTTAGCGCCGAAATTAGCACTTTCTTCAGAACCGACTGCCACCCAATCTGTATCGCTATCTCCCGTCCGGTACCAAGCTCGATACGAATTTCCCACACGGGTCAACCGGAGTGTTGCTGCCTTTAACGTGGTCGGGACATCCACGCTCGCCCGCTCGGCAAGCGTACCGTCTGGGGCTCGCACCACAAACACTATTTTACTTATATCTTTTCCTGCAACCCACCGTACCACCGCCGCCTCATCATCCACTGAACCCGCCGAGACAAACCGGAGGCCGGCATATCCTACCCCATCCCCCACGACCGCAGGTTTGTATAGTTTTGCCTGCAGCGCAAAGTCTTTCCCCTCCGGAATAACCGGCTGTGTGCGGGTGAGGATCGCGTGGCGGCCTTTCCCTTCCAGCGCGCCTGACGGCATGGACATAATCAAATTATCGTTTTTATTTTCGTACACCTGGGCTCCGTCTGCCCTGCTCACTTTCCAGCTGGCGCCTATGTTGCCATTGGCAAAAGCATCAGAAAAGCTTTTTTTGGTAGACGGATCCCCTTCCCAGGCTATAGAGATTTGATCAAGCCTGCCCGCCACTTTCGGAAATTTACCAGCTACTCCACCGTTATGGGTGGATATTGATATACTCCCTTCATTACCCAGTGATGCATCTGTTTCATTACCGAGCGCCACCCAGTTCTTATCTCCCGTTGTATCGTTTCCAACTTTATAAAATGCCCGATAGCGTTTGTTTATGCGGTCAAGACGAAGGACGGCAATATTGCTTTTGACCTCGGCCTGCTGTGTTTCCATCCTTTTTCCGTCTGCGCCGTTTACCAAAAACGAAATTTTACTTGAGTCTTTGCTCACCTGCCACCTCACCACAGCCGCCTCATCATCATCTTCGCCTTTGGATGAAAACCGGATTGCGGTTATTCCGGTTCCTTCGCCGGTAACAATCGGCTTATATACCACGGCCACTGCCCGGAAGTCGCCGTTATTTTTAAACAGTTCTTTATAGGTAAGCGTACCAGCTTTCACTTTACCTCCGACGCTTCCCTCATTCACATCAACCCGCAGATTGTCTGCTTCTGTTTCCGCAACAGTGACTCCGTCGGTTTTTGCCACGGTCCAGACATCTTCATTTACTACCCCATCCTTAAACGGATCCATAAACGATTCCGTCACTTTAGGATTTGCCTGTGATGCCTTCGTTTTATTTATGGTAGTCACCAGATCGGAAAAACTTCCGCTCAATACAAACACGGAAGCCAGAATCACCAACAGGGTAACAAAGGACACTACGGACACGAGATTCAGTGATGCAGGGGAAGATGCTTTTGCCATACTATAATTACTCCTTTGCTCTTACTCCAGTAAACAATGTTCGTGGATGTATGTCAATAAAAACTGTACGGAACCATTACTGGGGCTTGTTGAGGACTATGGGGCGGATCCTGCTCATCGCTTCCAGACTATACCGAACTCCCTGGACACCAACTCCGGAATTCTTTACTCCCAGAAAAGGAAAATGGTCTGGCCCGCGCTGTGGGCTCCCGTTTATCTGCACCGTGCCCACATGCAGTTTTTTCGCAAACACAAGACCTGTCCCTTCATCTTTGGTGAAGATACTTGCCTGCAACCCATATGACGACCGGTTTATAATCGATGCCATTTCATCAAACGAAGCAACATCAACAAACGACACCACCGGTCCGAACGTTTCTTTGGCAATAACCGGCATTGACGGTATCACCCCGGTAAGTACGGTGGGCTCGATCATGGCATGATCGCGCTTTCCTCCGGTCACAAGGGTAGCCCCGTTTTTTACGGAGACGGCTATCGCTTCTTCTATGCGCTTGGCAGCTTCCTCGGAAATAACGGGGCCTACTAATTTGGTATCAGGGCTCCGCGGATCCCCCGCTTTGACCATTTCCGGCAGGGTTTTCATAACAATAGCCACCAATTGATCACGGATGGCAGGAGTAGTCAGTACATACTTAATACCGGTGCACCGCTGGCCGCTGTAGGCAAACGCGCCCTTAATGATCTCGCGGGCAGTAGCTGCCAGATCGGCATCCGGCATAACCACTACGGGATTATTTCCGCCGCATTCAAACAATAATGGTTTCATGGCTGCTTTGCCGGCAATGGCTAACCCGGTGTCTGAATTACCCGTAAATGCAACCATGGAAACTTTGGGGTGGGAGACCAGATAATCACCGATTACTTCACCCGTGCCGGTAAGTGTGGTGATGACTCCGGGCGGCACACCTGCTTTTTGAAATATCCGGACAAGATGGGTGGCCGATATACCTCCCTGTGTAGGAGGTTTTACCACCACACTATTGCCCATAAGCAATGCTGGCGCTATTTTACTCGCGGTAAGATTTACCGGATAGTTAAACGGTGCAATAGCAAGTACGGTACCATGGGCCACCCGCTCGATCATGGCTATTCTTCCCTTTTCAAATCCGGGGAAATTATCACTATCAAGGGTTGTCCCCTGTATTGATTGCGCTTCATCAGCAAAATAATCGATAAGATCTGCGGTTCTTACTATTTCACCCTTGGCTTCGTCGGATGACTTGCCTATCTCACGGATAAGCAGATTTCCCATATACTCCTGAAAATGACGGATCCAGTCCGCGGCTAAATGAATAATACCCACCCGTTTAAAAAGCGGCGTCGCTTCCCAGGCAGCCTGTGCATCACCCGCAACCTGCAGCACTGTATCAATTTCTTCATGGGTAACAATAGGAAGGGTGCCAACTACCGCGTTATCAATCGGGGAAACAACAGGAACGCTTTTGCCGGAGCCGCTTGCTTTCCAAGTTGATCCGTCAAAATAGTAATAATTAGGTATTGTAGCTGCATCACTTATTTCAGAAAAAAATTCAGCGGGCATATACCCAGTATAGACTGAGGATCACGGGAAACCAATACAGTAGGTTTCAGTAAGACGGATTTCCGACCTGAAGTATCCGCTCCACAATAGCGCCCTTGGCATCCTGGGGTGCCAATCCCTTCGATTTTTTTATGTCACGGGCGTCTTTCATGGCCTTAAGCTCCGTTGCTTTTTCTGCAACCCCGATTCCCGTTGCGGTAGCGGCTAGAGCTGCCTTGGAAACGGGTTCCGGATCAATGAATGCCCCAACCGAAGCGATAATTCCCAGCGTTTTCATAAGCATTTTATTTTTGGTTTTCTTGGCCTCATCTTTTACCACGCCGCCCCCTGATTCAATTGCGGATTTGAGCCTGTTGGCAGCTCCCTGCGG
This sequence comes from Candidatus Gottesmanbacteria bacterium, assembly GCA_016214885.1. Lineage (GTDB taxonomy): Bacteria > Patescibacteriota > Microgenomatia > UBA10105 > UBA927 > UBA927. The sequence goes on from JACRMP010000005.1 coordinate 48,305, forward strand.
CGACTCGCCGGTTACTGCTTTTTTCTTAACTGCATTGAATGCATGGCGGTCAACCTGTTCGATGCCCCGTGATTTTTCTTTCACCCAATTGCTGATCCGCTCGCTTACTTTTTTACGGATTTCCGCTCCCTTTGCGGCTTTCACTTCTTCTGATTGTATTTCTTCGCTCATAGGCGTGTAACGTTTCCTATTATACCCCCGACTCCAAAAGGGCTGTATCGATTTCACCCAATACACTTATCATGGATGCTTCGATTTCTTCCATGACACCTTCTGCATTCACCACCCCGGCAATAAGCTGAATATAACGATCCAATGTAACCGATGACAAATCATGGGTGAGTTCGTGCAGTTTATCTTTCGGTACATGTGAAACGAGCACCGGGGCAACCGCCGCCTGAAGCGCATGCCTCACCTGAACATAGAGATGATCCTTGTCCGAATCCCCGATGGGAGCGCTTTCAATTCTGGTAACTATTGCCAAAAGTTTTTCTTCCATATGATACATAATTACCGGTCCATTCTTTTTACCACGACGCAAGTTTTATTCTCCGTTGACCCGTTTTCCTCCGCTGAAGCAAGAATGCCGGTCACTGCCGAAGCAGCGCTTTCTGCAGTGCTCCCAATCCGGGAAACCGCCGTCGATAAATCCATGGGGGTGAGATAATTGCCGCAGCCGGTAGTTGTCATAATTATCGCGTCTCCGGGATCCAATGATGCGGTTTTATAAAACGGTACCAGACCCAGACGTCGTATCCCCAACACATCCTGAGAGTTTCCGCTGAATGCATCGGATTCCGGAGTAAGCTTGGTCATTACACTCCCGTGAACAAGCCACGCACTCGACGGACCCGCCTGTCCCAACCAATACTGCTTAGCCCCAACCAAAAGCACCATAAGGCTTGTGGCCATCCCCCCTTCATATCCCGCCTCCCGTTGCTTTTGCCACACCGCAAGATTTGTCGAGCGGAATATCCGTTTCATAAATAATTTTTTGTCCAACCAATAATACCGATGCTGACGGATATGCTTATACGCCCAAATTGCTGTTTCACAGGCAAATTTTGCGGCTACGGCACTGTGGGGAAATGAATCCACCCCGTCTGCCATAACAAAGCACTCATCATTAAAATTGAGAAAATAATCGTTTTGTGTTTTCTGGGATCCGGGAACCTGGCTGGCGGCAAAAACAATAGTCTCACGGGACGGTTTAATTTTTAAGGCATACGGATCAGCAAGTCGCATAGCTTATGTTGTGGCTGCCGCAAACCGTTTTTCTACCTCGGCCCAATTCACCACATGCCACCACGCGGCTATGTAGTCTGCGCGTAGATTCTGATATTTAAGATAATAGGCATGCTCCCAAACATCCAGGCCCAGTATCGGCGTCTTGCCCTCCATATATGGGCTATCCTGATTAGGGGTGTCCGTAATAACAAGCGATTTACCCTCAGGTACAAGCCACACCCATCCGCTACCGAACCGGCCTATACCGCTGGCTGCAAATTTAGCCTGGAAATCAGCAAACGATCCGAATGAACCGGTAATTGCTGCAGCAAGATCACCCTTTGGCTCACCGCCTCCGTTAGGGGTCATTATTTCCCAAAACATGGTGTGGTTTACATGCCCCCCGCAGTTATTTCGTACTTTTGTGCGTATATCTTCGGGCACCTTGGCTAAGTCGCGGATGATGGCGACCGGATCCAGCGCCATTAACTCTTCTTTGCCGCTTAATGCATCGTTCAGATTTTTGACATATGCGGCGTGGTGCTTGTCATGATGAATCTGCATCGTGCGTTCATCGATAAATGGTTCCAGTGCATTATAGGCATAGGGAAGATCGTCGAGTGTAAACATAAGTAGAGTCTCCTTCTTACATTATTATATAATGTCCTCATGGCCATTCCTAGTGGACTTCGGTTAACTGGTGCAAAAAAGTTTTTTGTAAAACACCGCAAATTTATTTTTTGGATTTTTCCGGTGGCACTCATCGGCGTATTTTATTGGGTTATCCTCCGCGATCTTCCCTCGCCTGCCAAGCTTGGCCGGTATGATGTACCGCTGGCCACCAAAATCTATGACCGTAAAGGCGAACTGTTATTTGATATCTTTGCTGACCAAAACCGCTCTCCTGTTCCGCTATCCGACATACCCAAAATTGTACGGGATGCAACCATTGCCATAGAAGATAAAACGTTTTATCAGCATTCAGGCATCAACCCAATAGGAGGAGTCGTTCGCGCGCTCTATGCATCAGTACTTAACAAAAAACTTCAGGGGGGCTCAACGATCACCCAACAACTCGTTAAATCAGCGCTCCTCACTCCGGAACGCACCGTAACCCGGAAGCTTAAGGAATTTTTACTTGCCCCCACTGTCGAACTTTTATACTCCAAAGATAAAATACTCGAAATGTATCTTAATACCGTGCCGTACGGGGGTACTGCATGGGGCATCGAAACCGCCGCAGAAAAATATTTCGGTGTATCAATAAAAGATGTAACGCTTGCACAAGCTGCCATTCTGGCAGGACTCCCCCAGGCACCCACCCTCTATTCCCCGTTCGGGGCTCATCCGGAACTGGCAAAAGAACGGCAAAAGGAAGTGCTCCGTAGAATGACGGAGGATGGGTATATCACCAAAGTCCTGGTAGAACGGGGTGGTCTTAAAGTCACAACAACGCTTGATCTGGAACTCCAGAACTATACCCAGGCGACCGTTGCCGCTGAAGTGGCGAAGCTCAAAAATCTTCGGGTTGGCAACGGGGCAGCCATCGTAACAAAGCCTTCTACCGGTGAAATTCTTGCCATGGTGGGATCTATCGATTATTTCGCTACGCCCTCAGGATCATTTAACGTAACAACGGCGTTACGCCAACCCGGATCATCCATTAAGCCCATAAACTATGCAATCGGCATAGAGAATAAAATAGTAACACCCGCAACTACATTCCTGGATGTTCCCACTTGTTTTATAGGCAGTCCCGGACAACCCATTTACTGTCCGCGTAATTATGACGGCACCTTCAGGGGACCGGTACAACTCCGGTTTGCCCTCGGTAACTCACTCAATATTCCGGCAGTAAAAATGCTTTATCTAAATACGGTGCAGGGCATGGTGGCATCCGCAAGTGCATTTGGTCTCGACACGCTTACCGACCCAAGTAAATATGGGCTTTCCCTCACTTTGGGAGGCGGCGAAGTCCGCATGACGGATATGGCCGAGGCATTCTCGGTGTTTGCTAATGCGGGTATCCGTCATGATCTGGTTTCCATTCTTAAAGTCGTCGATAAAAACGGAAAAGTACTGGAAGAAAATAAAGATCCGAATATTGCCAAAGACATACCCTCACAACTACTACTCACCGGACAACGCACCGTGTCTCCCGAGACGGCATTTCTTATTTCACACATGCTTTTGGACAACAACGCCAGACAACAGGCATTCGGACCAAATTCAGCACTTGTCATCCCCAACCGTGCAGTGTCGGTGAAAACCGGTACTACCAACGATTTACGGGATAACTGGACAATTGGATACACCCCTCAATTCCTCGTTGCCGCTTGGGTCGGCAACAACGATAACTCCCCGATGAACCCGTATCTTACCTCAGGTGTTACGGGGGCTGCCCCCATATGGAATAAAATCATGCGGCGCGTACTGGAAGGTAAGCCTGATATTTGGCCGAAACAGCCGGATGGCATCACGGGAGGCCGCGTTTGCACCACCAACGGATTACTGCCTCCTAACACCAGCGGAACCCCCAACCAGCAGGATTCTGCAGGAAGTCAACCGGACGAAGCGCTCGGATGTCCCACGCGGTACGAATATTTTATCAAGGGGACTGTGGCAAGAAGCACAAGTTCCCGGCAGATAGTTCCCATTGATAAAACAACCGGAGACCTCGCCGCTCCGGGGATAACTGAAAACATAGAAATGCAGGAACACGATATCGCATGGGACGGAGTCACCCGCTGGTGCCTGGACTGCACCCATCCCGAAGGCAAAGCCGTCATCGTGAAGTAGACAACCATACAACGTCACTGCATTGATTATGGCGCGGCAGAATCACCCCTTGTCGGAACACCCGGCGACATGATATAAAAAATGGCGCTATGGCGCTCCGCAGACAACATCTACAAAATAAACCATATCTCAACCCCGCGGCACGATTAGTGCTCTTTTTTATTCTCACTCTCATCACCATCGGAAGCACGCTGAAAAACAGCATATGGTTTGTCATCATGATCCCGGTAAGAATAACCTCTACGGCAAATACAATTCTTAGGGAAATTGCCAGAGGCGTCATGAGCTGGACGACGGAAAAACGGTTAACAAAAATAAAAACAAAGGAAAAAATCAACAGACCCAAACGGATTAAGCGCGCACCCATGATCTTTACTTCATGGTTTGATGTACGGCTAAAAACTATTGCCGGAGCATTCGGAAAAAACATCCGCTCCTTCCGTTTTCCGCAAATTTCAAAGCCGCATATCACCATGCCGAAGCTTATTCTTCCCCATATAACACTGCCGCACGTAACACTTCCCAACATAAAACTCACGCTGCCGCCCCGGGTCAAAACCAAACCAGCTCCCGCCCAGCGCACCCATCAGCCGACTATTATAAATGCTTCCCACCCGTTCGTTCAGATCCGCTCGTTTGCCATCGGCGTATTCCTCACGTTGCTGTTTATCTTTGTCCCCTATAACACGTGGCTGTTCCTCAAATCTCTCCCCAATCCGCAACTCCTTACCCAACGGGATCTTGAGGTGAGTACGAAAATTATGGACAGAAACGGCCAGCTTTTATACGAAATTTATGTGGATCAGAATAGAACCCCGGTTAAACTTGAAGACATACCCCTTGTGGTAAAACAGGCAACCATTGCCATTGAAGATCACGACTTTTATTACCACCCGGGATTTTCCATCCGGGGAATATTCCGTGCACTCTCGGAAATCCTTGTGCACAAACAGATCCAGGGCGGCTCAACCATTACCCAACAGCTTATTAAATCCGCCCTCCTCACCCCGGAAGTAAGTGTTATCCGGAAAACAAAAGAAATAATTCTTGCATTCTGGGCAGAACGGCTATTTTCTAAAGATCAGATATTTGAGATGTACTTAAATCAAGTGCCATACGGAGGTACTGCCTGGGGGATCGAATCTGCAGCCCAAACGTACTTTAGAAAATCAGTTACCCAGCTTACCCTTGCAGAAGCCGCCCTGCTTGCCGGCCTTCCAGCCGCCCCCAGTGAATACTCTCCCTTTGGCAGCCATCCCGAAAAAGCCATTGTCCGGCAGCATGAAGTACTGGAGCGCATGCAGATCGACGGCTATATAACGGCAGAACAAAAACAGCAGGCAATCGCCACTCAACTCAGATTTGCCCAACCAAGAATCGGCATCAGGGCGCCTCACTTTGTCATGTATATAAAAGAACTGCTCGAAAAAACCTATGGTCCACGATTACTGGAACGCGGAGGTCTCCGGGTGGTTACCTCGCTCGATTTAAGCATCCAGGAAAAAGTCGAAGAAATTGTTAAAACACATATCGATAATCTAAGCGCACTCCAGGTGGGAAATGGGGCCGCTCTCATCACCAATCCCCGGAGCGGGGACATTATAGCCATGGTCGGAAGCCGGGATTACTTTGACACAGCGCGCGACGGGAATGTAAATGTGGTAACGGCCCCCCAGCAGCCCGGCTCATCCATAAAAGTTATCCCGTATGCCGCAGCATTGGAAAACGGCATGACCGCAGCAACCATCATCAACGACGCTCCCGTGGTATACCAAACTGCAGGGAGCCCGCCCTATGCCCCCGTAAATTACGACGGCAAATTCCACGGGCCGGTGCCCCTCCGGTATGCGCTCGGCAATTCTTACAATATCCCCGCTGTTAAAACACTTGAATCAATTGGACTTCCCGCAGCTCTGGAAAAAGCAAAAGCAATGGGCATCGACTCGTGGAGCAGCGACCCATCCCGCTACGGCTTGTCATTGGCGCTCGGTGGTGGTGACGTCACCATGCTTGAGATGGCCAAAGTCTACGGCAGTCTGGCAAACATGGGCAAACGGCAGGATTTGCGTCCAATCCTTCAGGTTTCTGACTACACCGGAAGGGTATTAGAAGACCACCGCCCCACCAAGTCTACCGATGCAGTCAAACCGGAAGTCGCCTGGATTATTTCCAATATTCTGGCGGACAATGCGGCGCGCACCCAGGCATTCGGCCCCAATTCATCGCTTATCATCCCCGGACATACTGTATCAGTCAAAACCGGAACAACCAATGACAAACGGGATAACTGGACGGTCGGATATACCCCTTCGTATACCGCAGTAGTGTGGGTCGGCAACAATGATAACTCCCCGATGAATCCGTATCTTACTTCGGGTATTACGGGGGCAGCCCCCATATGGCACGATATTATGGTGGAGATACTCAAAGGCCACCCCGATGAAACACAGCCCAAACCGGATACTATCGTTTCCCTTCCCTGTTATTTCGGAAAAATTGAATATTTCATAAGCGGCACCGAGCCCACCGGCGGCAGATGTGCTGCAATACCCACTCAAACACCAACCCCTACCCCATGAAACTCCATGGGCTAATGCCTACGGTTTTCTGATCGATCGAATAAAAAAGCCCCCGGGGATTAGCCGGAGGCTATTTTTTCTATAAAACTATTGCATTTACTCTGTCACAATCACCGTTCCTCCGTCAGTGGGTTTAACATGATTGTGATATTTCCAGGTGCCGACTTTGGCAAACGTATACTCGTATACGCCTCCCTTTGCCACACTTTTCAACTGATCAAAACCGGGAAGTAACTGGTGTGTCGGATGTACTCCTGACGCAGTCCACATCCCGCTCGAACTATCGTTTCTGAAAGTCACTTTTGTACCTTTTTTGACGGTGAGCGTTGCCGGAGTATAACCCGTATCGGTGTAGGAGACTTCTCCTTGTGTCATGACGCCGCCTTTACCGGAACCGACAACTGCAGATTCTTCGGTAATAATAACATTCCCATTCTGCTCTCCTGCAGCCGGAGTAACTACGGCATTCGGTGCAATCTGCATGCCGGGAAGCTTTGCTCCGCCGCGGAACATATACCATCCAACCACTCCACCTACGAGAACCACCATAATGCCTACTAATACTTTATTCATAATCGCTTCACCTCCTTTATAAGGGTACCGCTTAGGTATACCTGTCTGCAACTTTACTTGCCGCATAACTATCCGGCTTCATCTTTACGGGAAACCCGCTCCCCCGGATCATGCCGATAATTTCCGATATCATTTCCCGGGTAGGACCCGAAGCCCCTATGTCTACGTGTATTTCTATATCATATTTAGTGATTCCATCATCACGCAGCAATTCAACGACTTCTTCTGCCATAGCAAGCGACATCGTCGCTTCTTCATACATGCGCTGCCGCAAAACGTAGGGCTTTTTGTTAACGAGACGCTTCCAAAAATAGATACCTCCGTTTCCTACTCTATGGACGACAATTGCCGTGACGAAATCAACACCGCTCCCGTTATGCGGCTGTGAATCGGTACCGACAATTATCTGATACACGCTTGCAGGATCTTTGGACAAAAAATCAATAATATGGGTGCGTACCCCGGGGAGCTCTACTTCGCCAAACGTCGGGCTTTGGAACATAGATAGCGACATGGTAGCAAAAAGGGGCGGACGAAACAAATCCGGCGCCTTACAAAAACCCAGCCCCTTACGGGGCTGGGTAATTTTTATACGCTTCGTTTCAGGTTTACTGTCTTGGGCGTTCCTCGCGCGGTCGGGCTTCATTAACGACTAATGGACGTCCATTGACATCCTTACCGTTGAACATCTCGATCGCTTTCTTACTCTCTTCATCAGAAGACATTTCCACAAATCCAAAACCGCGTGAGCGGCCGGAATATTTGTCAGAAATAACTTTTGCAGACACGACTGTTCCGGCTTGAGCAAATGTTTGCGCCAAATCATCACTGGTCATGTTGTAGGGCAAATTGCCTACGAATAGATTGATTGCCATAGTAGAATTCCTTTCCCCTTAGGTCTTGAAGGAGACACCCATTTGCCTAAGAGAAATCGTACAAGAAGACTCTCCAGAACTGGACATTGTCACCACTTTGTTCCCAGGACAAAAGAAGTATACCATAAACTACTCCGGAGAATCCACTTTACCCCGCCACAATAACCCGGCGGATACATTCACGTCAGGAAGCTAGCTACTCTAAGACTTCTTCCTCATCTACCGAATAATCCGGTGCGGACTCACCGGAGCTGCCAGGGCTACTGCTGCCCGGTGCTGCTGCGGTAGGTTTAAAAATAAAAGATGAAACGACGCCATCATATACTGATTGCCAATATGCTTCGTCAGTTAATGTTGCTTCGATATACCAGAGGACACCGTCATAGACTGCTCCGGTCGTCACGGTTTTTACCGGCGATGAAACCAATATCTTTTGTGCAGGGTTACCACCCAAAGTCGTGTCAAAAGAAATAGCCGATGACGGCGTCGACATTTTTTTGCCCCAAGAAACCGTATCGGCAACCCCCTTAGGTAAATCCTTCACCCAAATAATGAGACTCCCTGGGTGATTGGGATCCGTAAGTTCAACATGTGCATAGTTCTCTTTATCTTCATCATGCTTATTAAGCTGGACTCCCTCCGGATACTGCATGGTAAAACCTGCCGGGTCATCCCACAAAACCAACTTAGGGGCGGGCGTCGGACTCACTTCCGTTACCACCGGCGCTTCGGGAGTGGTTTTTGGAGAAAAATACAGATACACACCTGCTCCGATAACTCCCAAAAGGAGTCCTGCGATGAGTATTATGACGACCGGGCGCTTCATATCACTGAAAGTGTACCACGGCGATTTATTTCTTGCTATAATCGTTTCATGAGAATTATTGTTCTTTTCTTCCTGTCGCTGGCCTTAGCGTTTGCCACCCATCCGGTATACGCGGCAAAACCAAGGGTAAAGTCCGTCACCGGCACAAAAAACACCGCTACTATAGCAACCGGCTATTCAACGGCAAAGCTTTCCCGCAACACTAACAGCGTGGTTGTTACTTTTCTTAATCTGAAAAATGTTTCTAAAATAACCTATACCCTCTCGTATACCGCAAACGGCATCGAACAGGGTGTGGTGGGGTCGCTCACCCCATCGGGGACGGCCACCGATGTACGTGATTTATATTTCGGCACCTGCAGTCACGGCGTGTGTACCGCCCACCGCGGTATACAAAAAGCAATGCTCGTTATTGAAACAAAACTCACTTCAGGCAAAACCCACGTTAAACGGTATAGAATTAAAATCTAATCCGTTTTACCGCATGCTATACTTTGCCATGCATGCGTATACTCACTTCCCGACTGCTGATTATTGGTGCTATTGTGTGCGGCGCTGTCCTCAGATTCACCAGCCTCAACTGGGATGACGGAGGCAGGCTACACCCCGACGAAGCGCTTATCGTAAACGGAGCGCTCGTCATCAAATTTTTTTCCTGGCTTTTCCCCGGCTTCCATGATTACAACGGGTTTTCCGTATACCTGCTGGCAATTATATCCCGGCTAATAACCCTGCTATCAGGATCCGCCTACTGGTCACAAACTCCTGAAGGTCTAACCCTCACCGGCAGATTTCTGTCCGCCCTAATAGCAACACTCTCCATTCCTCTGGTGTTTACTGTAGGCAAACAGCTATGGAATACGACAGTGGGGGTGTATGCCACAATACTCTTGACCTTTACCCCGCTTGCCATACAGCTGGCGCATTTTTATACAACCGAAAACATCATTATTTTTCTTTTTTTATTACTCATTTCATCCTGTGTATCGTATTCGAAATACCCGGGTGTCCCCCGAATTGTTTTTATGGCAGCGGTATCGGGATTACTTCTGGCTACCAAAAATACTGCGTATCTACTTATCCCCATCCCCCTGCTTATTATTCTTGCTGGGCACCGGCCGGCACTATCTGCATGGCGGCCGTTGTTGCTTTTTGCCCTATTCACGGTTGCGGCATTTTTTACCGGGTCCCCTTACTCTTTTCTTGATGCTTCGGGGTATATCACCCGCTCCCGGTATCTTACCGATGTCGTAAACGGCACCCTCCTCATGGACTGGACAATGCAGTTTCAGGGAACAAATGGATTATTCTGGATTCCCTCCCTCCTATACGCGATGGGGGTCATATTTGTCACCGGAGCTATAGGGGTCATTTCCGCCATATACAATCATCGGATGAACAAATCCGTTCCGGTATTTCTTGCATTATGGAGCCTGGGATTTATGCTGTTTCTTGCGTTTACGTACCTCAAATTCACCCGGTACTCCGCTCCACTGATCCCGCTATTTGCCTTATTTTCAGCCAAGTTACTCACCGATCTAACCCGGCATACAATGGGAAAAACCATTGCGGCAATAGTAATCGGCATCCAGGTCATTTATGGCATCATGTTTTTTCCGGTATATTCCACTCCGCACACCTCACTTACCGCAACCCGATGGATAAGCGACAACGTGCCGCCGTCTTCTGTAATTCTTACCGAGGAGTGGAACAGTATTATCCGTTTTTCCCGTCCGGAACTATCGAACAAAAACTACAAAATTATTTCATTTAATTTTTATACACCAGATACCGACACCAAACAAAAAAACCTTAACACAATACTTCAACAATCAGACTACATACTCCTCGAAAGTCCAAAAGTACAAAACACGGTGACACGACTTATAGAAACTTATCCCAATACGGCAGTATTTTATAAAAAGTTGGAAAATGGGGAACTGCCATTTACAAAAGTCATCCGATTTACCTCGTTCCCCCGGATGGGACCCCTCTTCGTTAGCGATGAAAACGCGGAGGAGACCTTCACGGTTTTTGATCACCCGACTATCACAGTGTACAAAAAAAACGGCAAATAAGCGCGAGTTCTCCATGCTATACTCGATCTCATGATGACAGAGCTACTCTATAACAGCGCAGAGTCTGTGTTTCGTTTTATTCGGGAAATTGCCCTCCTCCTTGTCCCGGTTAAATATTATCGCCGCGATTCGTTGGATGAAAAACCGATCGCCTTTACCGCCATCATAAAAGCCGTGCGAACCAAAACCCATTTTCTTTCCAAAACTCATTGGGTGCTCCGCTGTACTTATGGCAAGGAAACACGGGAAACCTATATATTCCTCAAAAAGGATTTTGACCCGAAAAAACCGAGCATCGTGTTCCATCATCCATCGGGAGAGACAAGCCATTCGTTTGCCGCTAACGTTATTCTGGGCGGCAAGCTCAGTGCATACTGTAATATTTTCCTCATTAAGGCACAGAAACACGATTCGACAAAGGAATTTCTGGAAGAATGTGTCGATTCATTTCTCCATCACCAACTGACATTTGCGGGTTCAGCACTTGCCGTCGAAGCAATCCGCCGGTATCATCATGCTCGTACAAAAACAAAAATTGTTGTGACGGGAGCATCTATGGGGGGCATCGTGAGCTCCCTCCATGCATATTTTTTCGGCACTGCCGATTATTATTTTCCGCTTGCGGCATATCCTAATGTCGGAGAAATATTCATGGGATCTTCGTACCGATTTGGTATCGATTCATGGCGCGTACGGAGACACAACAAAACATATCTATCGAGCTTTGATTTCAAAAAGCCGTTTCCGAAAGGAGTCACGTCACGCATCACTCCCGTACTTGGGCGCTGCGATAGAATCGTACCGTTTGACGCCGCCATCTCGTTTTGGAAAAGAAATACCGTCATCTGCCGGATCTACCCGTTCGGTCATTTCACTCCTGCTATCGTGCGTCACGAGATACGCCAAATGATAAGTGAACAACTGTTATGATTCACCATCTCACGGCGCTCATAACCGAAGCGAATGGGACGCCGGATATAAAAACAAAGTTTATAAATCGCCTTCAGGAAGGCTCTCTCGCCAGAAGTGAAAATCCCACTTCGCACTTATGTGTGTATTTTGCAGCATTTGATCCCGCTGACGGCAGTGTATTTATCGGCCATCATAAAAAATCCGGCCTTTGGTTATTTAACGGCGGACACATGGACCCCGGCGAGACTCCTCTCAATACAGTTATCCGGGAAGCAAGCGAGGAATGGGGGCTCGTTGTCCACCCCGGCGCGATAGCACAACAAAAGCTGATTACTCTCACCCGCATCGAACACCCCGAACAAATCATCTGTGAGTGGCACTATGATGTGTGGCACTTTCTACCGTTTGACCGAAAATTGTTTCATCCGAAAGACAGAAACCTCCGTACTGAATTTTATTCCTACGGATGGAAATCGTTTGATGAAGCAGCTAATCTGCTCACCTCTCAGCCGACAGTTGAAGCGCTTACTTATTTAAGAAACTTAAGATAAAGCACCATTGCCGACATATTGTGCTGCATGAAATCCAACCGTGTTGTTTCGCAGGTAATCTGTGAACACACTGCTCCGTTCACCGATTCTGCGGTGGTTTTATATTTCCCATACGGGCTGTTTATTTCATACTGGAGCAGATGGGCCAGCAAAAGTTCAACATGCCTGCGCAGCTTCCGGTACAGTACGGGATCTTTTTCTTTGGCGACCCATCCGATATGACTTACCCCTTCCAAAAATACCGATGCCCCGGGTATAACGGGATTATTTTTTTTCTCACGCAGATACCGTTCGTACCCCTGCCCCCTCGCGTTCATATATTTATCCGCGCTTCCCGAAAGAAATTCCCAATATCTGCTATCAGGTTCGACTCTATAAAGATAACTGAAGCCCGCCATGCCCCAGCTAAAAAATGATCCGTTAAAATCCTGCTGGCCGTACTGGTGCAGAGCATAATTTGCCATCCGCTTTACCGAAAGCAGATACTCCTGCTTTTGGGTAAGTGCGTAGCTCCTGATTAAGGCATACATTGTTTCCCCGTTATTGTAATCCGACTCCTGCGGCTTGGGGTTATAACTGTTCACGTAGGCCCCGGAGCTTACCTGTGTTGCGACCAGATAGTTGGACAGCCGCACTAAATATTCCAGGTTTTCCGTAGTGTTATGCGTCTCATCCGATTCCATGTATTCCACAAGCCCCAACACTACCAGGGCTGTCGTGTTGGTATACGTTGATTCTTCGTGGGTAATTGCCGCCGATTCCGCACTCACTGTTGCGGTAAGAAGCCGGAAATACTCCAGCCCTTTTTCCAGCGTCTGCTTAACATCGGGATCTTTCGTAAATGCATATACCTGCCCAAGTCCGTATAACGCCCCCGCCTGCCGGACTATATTGTTGCCTTCCTTAATCTCTCCCGTACCGGCAAAACGCTCATATACAAAATCACCGGCCGGTGTTTGATTTGCAGCAAACCAGGCACTTTCCCGCTTAATACTTCCGCGGAGCTTAGAATCAAGCGTTTCTTTTGGCCATACAGAGATAAGCCTGAGCACCGCGGCAGCTGCGAGGGTAATAAGAATAAGAAGAACAAATACCCAAATAATCCGGATCCGGTCGGGAGTCGTCTGCTGTTTCTTTTTCATGAGTTCAATTTTATTATAACGGCTCTTTCCTCCCTTGAGCTAGCTGGCGGAAATGTGTCATGATACATATATGTTCATCCCTCCACCGCTCCTTCTCCTTATTGCCGTTGCCTTATCATATTTGGTGAGCCTCATGTTCCCGGCGCTTGGATACAACGATGCGTCATTTACCATCGTCGGATTTACCCTGATACCTGTGGGGATCCTGCTTGTCCTCTGGGCGGGCAATACCCTGCGGCAACACAAAACTACGACCCATCCAAGAAAAAAACCATCCAAACTCGTTGACGCGGGTCCCTACAGCTGGAGCAGGAACCCTATCTATCTCGGATTCCTGCTCGTGTCCCTGGGTACAGCGCTGCTGTTTGCCAACGTGCTGGCCTTTGTCGGGCCGATTATTTTCTTCGGATTTATCAGCACATTCATCATCCCCTTTGAGGAAGACATGCTGAGAAAAGGATTCGGCAAGTCCTACGCTTCCTACAAAAGTAGGATACGCCGCTGGGTGTAACATCATCTTCTCCGCCGCACCCCATCCACCACCTGCGCCAGATCCGCATACCGATCATCTTCACCTCTGCTTCTTGCCCACAAGCCTTCACTGAGCGAACGAAGAGCGGTTTTGGTTTTTCCACGGAGCACGGGCTCCAGTATCGCGTTTGTTTTTTCCGCGTCGTGGCCATTGGCGGCACCGATGCCGCCATACTGGTCAGCAAGCCGCTCTATTTCTTTTTCTAATGCCATAATCACTCACCTCCTTTCTATCTGTATCCCATAAAAAAACCCCGCTTGAACGGGGCTGTGCTTAGTCGCTTTGTGTATTTTATTCCGCTACGACATGCCATCCCCCGCATAAACGGAGGTACAACAACATGCGCTGAAGAATGTGTTTCTCATAAAAACTGAATACACATGAGTATAAAGTTTGGAAATCTACTGCACAAGTGGAGGAAATCAGGCAGGAAGTCGTGCTATAATAGCCAAGTCTTAACATTCCCCTGTGGCGCAACGGTAGCGCAGCTTCCTGTTAAGAAGACGGTTGTAGGTTCGAATCCTACCGGGGGAGCAAACTTCGTTCACTGCGAGTTCTATAAACTGCAGCGGTTTTTCTAAATTCACCCGTACAGTTTTGTTGTAAAGCTCTAGGTTCGAACCAAGCCCCGCTAAAATCTCCCTCTTTGTTTGTGTGTCTCCATTGGCAAACCAATAACGCGCGTGACAAGCGAAGTCGAAAGTTTTCTCAGCGGTCTCTCTCCATGTCTCGGTCTGATATCTGTTCCCTCCAAGTTTTTCAGTTATTATATTTTTTTCTTTGGTCAGTCGTTCTTTTTCTGCTCGATATTCTTCGTCACTGATAAGAATGCCGTCCGCGTTTTGCGGAGATATTCTAAGATTCAAAAGGTTATTTAGACGAGTTTCTATATCTGTATTCGCTGATTGAAGAGATTTCAGTGTAGCCAAATTTTCCTCCGACTCTCTATCATTCAGTTCGTTCAGATATTTTATTGCCCAATTTTTGAAGCGCTCCGAGACTTGGAGCTTTGCGAGGGTTTTATCAAATTCTTTGTCTAACTCTTCAACTCGGATGCTCTTTTGGATGCAGTTTTGATTTTTGTGTTTGGTGCAGTGGTAATAAACATAATGCAGAAGTGTTGGATTTTTCATTTCTTCGATTGAGGTTTTACATTTCGGACAAGCGTCCTTGTTTTGAGAAGCGAACTTGTTTTTGCATTTAGAGCATATTATTTGAAACTTTTCTTCTGCAGTAATAGTCGCATGGCATTCACCACATTCTAGAAGTCCTGTATACGCAAATGACCGAGTGTGTGGTCGAGGTCTTCCTTTTCTTCCAAGCAATCTTTGCACCTTGTCGAATTCTTCTTTGGTAATCATTGGCTGATGTTTGCCTTTGCGCCAAATTCCGCTTCCAGTCGGATACTCAAAGTCTCCGTAATAAAAGGGGTCTATTAGCGTTTTGTATATTTGACTTCTCGTCATTGGTTTTCCACCTATCCGTTTATGCTTGGGAGTCCTATAGCCCCATTCGTCGTTTAGAAGTCGTAATATTTGCATGACCGTATACGTTCCCGTGAGCATGCAATCCCACGCTTTGCGTATTAGCGGAAATCTATCTGGGTCAACTAAGATGGTTTTGTTTCCCTTTTCTGCATACTTGTCGTTCATATAACCAGCTTTAGCACCGCTGGGGAGCCAGCCATTCTCTGCTTTTGTATTGAGACCTCGCTTGACGTTTTTTGAGAGGTCATCTACAAATTTTTGTGCCACACCAAACTCTAGATACATGAGAATGCTATTCTCGTTTGATTGATTGAAGGTTTGCGAAGGAGTTACTATGTCTATGCCATTTTGTTTTATTGCCCAAATAATACTCCCACCATCGATAGGATTTCTGGCGAGACGGTCAAGCTTCCAACTGATAATTCCTTGAGCCTCTCCAGCTAAAACTCGTCGAATCATTTCATTGAAGACAGGCCTACCGGGTTCCTTGGCTGACTGAGATTCTTGAAAGGGTTTTTCAGCAACATCAAGATTCAGCCTTTTTGCCAAGCTTTTGAGTTCTTCAATTTGAGAGCCGATAGACAATACCTGTCTGTCTTCGCTTTCACTAGATTTTCTGGCGTAAATGAAGTATTTACTCATATTTTGCAGTCAATAACTATCATATCACGGTTTAGGTTGTGATAGTGGTCTATAGATATTTTTTATTAGATTCAGAAGGCGCATTGCTCTAGGCTGTGCCTCTTTTTCTGTCAGCTCTATATCAAACTCGTCTTTATAGAGTTGAATGAATTCCTGAATCGCCGTTTTAGATAAGTTAGTCTTCATCATGTTCCTCAACCGCCAGAGCTTCAGCTATGTACCCCTCTAGAAACTCTCTAATGCTCGTACCAGCCTGTACAGCTTTCAACTTGAGCAACTTATGCAGGTCTGCTCTCACAAGCACCTGTTTCCATGCTTTTTTATCGATTTGTCGATTTTTCATACTTTTCTCCCCCTCCTCTCTAAGAACACCCTCCGTTCCCTCGCTTCTTCCGGTCTATCTTTCCTACTGAAAAATTTTTCAAATTTTCAGTGAGGTAAGCTTATTTGTTAGATGAGCCATCAGTCGCTTCGGTTTACGGACAGCCTTGTGTAAACGCTTATTACTCGGCAACCCTTTCGGGATAACGTGAGTAGGCTGCAACTCTCCATTTCCTGCTTGTTAGCAGGTGTATGGGATTTCCCCATGCATCAGCCAACAAAAAAGCCTTATTAGCTCATTGGTAGGGAGAGGGGTTCCTACCAAAAAACCAATAAGGCTTACCCCTCTCTTTTTGCCAACAAAAAAACGGCTAGCTATCTGAGACTGAGCCACAAAAGCTCAAGTCGTCTAGACGCATTGCCGTCTCTGTTTAGGAGGTTTGGTTGCCTTGTCTAAATTCTGATATTTACTCTATACCTCGTAACCAACCGTCGTCAATAAGGGAAATTACTCAAGAGTATAGAGCATAATAGCGACCTATTTAGTTTTGATGTCATGATAACTTACCACCTGAATAGGCAATCCATCGGTGCTAATGTCTGTAGACAGCTTGTCTGTCCAGCCCATATTTTTCAGCGCAAAAATCACACCAGTTGGCTGTGTTCCGTAAATCAACCGTTCTTCATACGACACTTCGATTCTTGCCCTAGCCCTTTTTATTATGTCCAAAAACTCATCTTTCTCACTGTAGTTGTATAGTGTTTGCCTGCTCACTTCTAAGAAGTACGCCAGTCCAGACAGGGTTGGTTTATCTGTAGTTTCAAAATAGGCATCTACCAATTTTTGTACAGCTTGAATATTTTTCCACACAGGAGGGCGTCCGGTTGTCATGAGGATAGTATAGAAACCATTTCTACCTGAAGGGAAGAGGCTCAAAAATTCAATAATCTTGCAGGAATAATCATCTTTTCAACTTCGCGTACAACCTTATCTACAAACACATCTAGAGCTTTGAAATCCTTCAAAACAGCCTTGTTTACCCCTCGACGCTTCGCATCTTCGTTGTAGTTTGGCACAGAGGAAATCGAGATGACCTTGTCAGCTCCGAACCGCTCAATGTCAAAAACATGGAATGACTCATTGAGCTTACAGTCTCTGTCCAGCAGAACAATGTCAAACTCAGCCTGCGGGTTCGCGTTCACATAGTCTTGTACCTGTTGGTGGTTCGTAAGAACGATGGTAGAGAAATCGTAGGGCTGGTCTTGTTCTAAGACGTAGAGTTTTTCAAGTAACAATGAGAGCACGTGCAGATTGTCTTCGAGAATAAGAATCGTTTTGCTGAGCACCATAGGTAGAGACTATTGTATCAGTAACAAACCTATGAGTTTTTTTATTGGTCAGGAAAGCTAGGGTGCGTGCTTAAAAATCTGAAATCTCAGCAAACCCAGCATCTTATTGTCCCTTTTTTATCGTGTAAGAAAACCTTAGTAAACCTTAGGATTTTTGTGCCTAAGCATCTAAAAAATCTTGTCAAATCTTGACATGCACTATTGCCTTTTTTATCGTGTCAAAAAAGTCACTTAGAGAAGGTCTTTTGGGGACACTTTGAGAGCCTTAGCTATTCCGTGGATGGTATCTATAGAAACATTTTGTTCCGCTCTTTCAATTGCTCCAATATAAGTCCTATGGACACCTGCGCGAAATCCAAGCTCCTCTTGCGATATGCCGAGCTTCTTCCTGAGCTTCCTGATACGTTCTCCTAGTTGCTTTCGAGTTGGTGTAGCTTTCATCTACACCGAATCGTATTCAAATGAAGTCAATGACTCTACAGACAATAACTAGCATTTTAGCCTTATTTGTGATATGAAATTAGTTATGAAGAACTTTCCGGATGTAGGCTCGCTCATAATCCTTACTTTAGTCTTTTGGCTTATTTTTTACTTCACCCACCTATTTTTACTAAGAATTGGTGGGCGTGGCTGGGAAGAGCTCGCTTATTCGTTGATTGCTGCCTGCGCAGCGCTCTGCTGGCCTCGTGCAAAAGAATAGATTTTGGTTGTTAGATAAGCCATGCTGAGACTTCGAGCAATATTTTTGATAGAATTGCGCCATACAACAACTCCCTTAGTCAAACACGTTTTATGTCAAATAAAGGGTCACCAGTGTACTACAGCATCAATGCCTCCGTTCGAACTCCGAAGGTAGCAATTCTTGTTTTTACAGAAGACCCATATTGGAAAGACACCATCTTACGTATTACAGAATGGTGTACTGGGGTTTGGGGCGGTGCGTACAACATTGTAATTCCCACAAATGGCAAATCCATCGATGAAAAATTTTGGAAAATACTTGAAAAATACGGCACTGATTATATTTTTGCCTATCGCACATCAATAGCAGATATCAAAAAATCCAACCCAAAAAAGTATGAAGAAATAGTAAAAAGGGAGAGTGACAGGCTTACGAAGCAGTTTCCTGACATGGGTCAAGCGCAAATTGATGAGTTTATTGAAAGAGAAGTTGAAATGTCTCCGCGACTACCGTCAGAGGTAAGCGAAGAACTATCCCAAGAGCTAAAACATCGGCTGTCTCCATTTTATTTTGAAGACCATATAGTACAAGAAAAAGTATCAAATAAAGCATACGTTCCTTTTCCTTTGACTGACATAACCAAAATCATCAACCACACAGATGTGGTGAGAGTTGTGGTGCCAGAGTATTCGGGGAATAAAGATATTGAGCTACTCATCTATTCTGTGTTTGGCAAACCACCTGACGCCTATGAGGAAACTCTCAAAAAAAATGGTATTCAGATTGAACACATGTCTCCTGAAATACCAGTCGAAGAACTTGTCGATATTTCTATAACACGCAAAGTGGATTTGGCAGACTATAGATTCAGAGAAGAACTTAGGAAAGAACTCCGTTCAAAAGGTAAAAAGCCTAAGTATCCATCTGAGGATTTTTTTGGCATCTCGCCGTCTGCAACCTCAATGCTCAAGCTTGGATACTATACCCTAAGGGACGATAGGAGTGACCTTGATGATGAAACAGTGTTATTGATTGTTGGTGACACGATAGAAGATTTTTGTTTATATTTGAGCGTTTCAAAGTTGAACAAAAACGTTCATTGGATTCCCGTCAAATTTCTTATTGAAGCGAACGCGGCAATCACAAAGAAAAAATTTGATAAAACAGAAGTGAGTATTGCATCAACGATTGCACATGCAGTATATGGAAAAATCAGATACGGAACATCACAAGGTAAAATACACCTTTATAGTAATTCTTGTGACAGGACGCAGCTCGACGCCTATAAGGACATACTGGCGCACCTAATAGATGACAGCAGTCGCCACCAGATAGCAGTTGATTCAATTTTGATATGTGAGAATCTAGACGAACACCTGAAAGAGATACTTCACGTTATAGAAGAAAATAATTACGTAAACCAGCACACAGAAACTTTTGTGGAAGGTAAAAGTGTTGGCACAATCCCTACGCCTAAGCCAAAGAATTTCAAATTTGTGCATCCTGCAGAGCATCGCTGGATAACAGAGTTGACCATAGATGGATACACTCCGCCACCCTTAGCCCTTCTGGGCGAAAGCATTATTATCACAGGAGTACAAACACATCCAACGCGTATTTCTCGGTATGGACTGTGCTACGTTTCCCCGAGCATAGGCTATTTTGGGGGAGATATTGACACGAACACCTTGCGACCAAAATTACAAATTGTTGAACCATTCAATATTTTCAAAGAGTATATCAAAGAGGCAGGATATGACGATTTGGTGATATCAGACAAAGGAGGCTATTCTTCTATCTCAACAGAAAAATTTGGCTCGCTCGATACAATAGGCGCTTTCCTTGCAGAGGAGAAAAATAGAAACCTTCTGGATAAGTTTAGGAATTCACCTTCAAATACTTCGGAGGGTGGGGAAATTATTGAACTGAACGGTAGAAATTATATTGATTTTACCGCTATCGAGAAGACGCTTGGAACGAGAAGGGAGGCAATTGAAATTGTAGACGATTTTTTTGTAAAAGGGATATTTTATAGAGGCGTGCCTCTTCAGTGTAACGACTGTCGCAATTCGGAGTGGTACGCGTTGGACGAAATGGAGGCGAGTTTTATCTGCAAACGATGCGGCAGTAAGCAACTTATCAAACATCGAAATTTACACGGGGCAAAAGAGCCACAGTGGTTTTATAAACTCGATGAGGTTGTTTATCAAGGTGTGGTTAGTAATATGCACGTGCCGCTTCTAACGCTCTATCGTCTGAAAAAAAATTCAAAGAGTTTTCTTTATATCCCAGAATCAGATGTAATAAAAGGCGATGATAAAATTGAATTGGATGTATGCTGCATTGTAGATGGAAGGATTATTATTGGTGAAGCCAAAAAGGATGCCATTAGGCAACGCGATATAACGAAATATTCTGATATCGCGAAAACACTCAAGAGATATCCTGATGAGGTCATTTTTTCAACTTTTGCAGAGGACTGGTCAGAGCCAGTAAAGGCTTACATACAGCAAAATGTAAAAAACTCAAGCATCCTTGTTCGGAAAGACCTAGTTGTTGTGCCGCCCACTCAACCATCTGCAGCAGATACTGCTGTGTGAAAAAATTATATGAATGCGCAAGAGTTTATTACGAAGTGGCGATGGCCAAAAGACCCAGATGGAACTCCTATGGTCGGCATTGTGGTTGTTTGGGACAAAATTCCCCTAGATAGCAAAATAATCACTTATTCTGGAGAAGAGGCATGGAGTAAGATTTTAGCTTACGCGCCCCCGTGGCATAACGAAGGAGTAGTAAAACCTTTTAGTCAATGGATTGGAAGTAAAGGATTTTCTGACGAAGTGGAAAGCGAAAGGAAAGCAGGAAAACTCGATTACTACAATAATCATGGTTTGGAATATCCTTTCTTTTGTGTTTTTGCGACCAAAGACGGTTCTAAAGGAATAATCGGTGATGGCAATCATCGGTTTGTGAACTGTAAATCTTTACAAGATAATGGAAAAGACCTGAGCACGGATATAGCTAGATGCACACTAGAAGTAATATGTCTCGATAATTTGTCAGAAGTTATTCAGGACGCAGTTTTTCCTAATTACTAAAGCGAATTGCATCGCCTAGATTACTCACAGTAGTAAAAAACTCCTCCGTAACTGATTTGTGTGCGAATATCAAAGCTATCATACTCTTCAACACATTCTCTAAATTTCTGATATCGGTCTTCCGCGTTTGCATAGTCGTAGTACCATTCTTCAGCAGTTTGACCGTTATATTTGCCCAAGCTACCTACTGCGCCTAAGCCTTTGCTTCCAAGCCAAACCACAATTCCAATGGCTAATAAGGCCAAGCCAAGGTATAAAAGCGAAGAGAGGGTAGATTTGAACCAATTTCGTATCTGATTATTTGGAATGGTAATTAGAGCAAAAATCAGAAACATTACGCCGCCCAAATACCAGAAGATTTTGTAATAAAAGGCTGCTACTGCTAGAACGGAAAAGACCAAGAAATTTCCCCAAGTTGGCGCGAAGTCTTTATCCTCTTTTTGTTCCATATAGTTTCTTGGTCAGTCAAAAAGATTATATCAACAAACATGACTTTTGTACTAAAAGACGCTAGACTAAATAGGTTCTGAGGTCGCCCATCAGGTGGAGCAAGTACAAAAATGAGGCGCGATGCCTCTTTTTTGTACTCTTATTTCTGTCATAGACTTTAATTATTGTGAATCGGCGACGTTCTTGTTAAATTGAGTTATGATCAAAAAATCTTTAGTTGCATTGTTTATTTTAACTTTACTTGTCGTACCTAAGGTGCAAGCAGAAGGCGGAAGTCCAATTGTGGCACTGAGAACAATGGTGCTAGAGCTCCAGAATCAAGTAATTAATCTTTGGTCCGTTGTGGAAAATCTTCAACAACAAATAGATGATATCGAATCATCGCCTGGCCCTAATGGAGCGCTAAACACTTATAGAGTTACTTCGCCAATTGTTTCGGTGGGGCTAGGTGACACAGCCGAAACTTATGCTTTATGTAATCCTGGAGATCAAATAATTTCTGGTGGTTATTTTGCCGAAGGATCTACTTTACAAATAATTCAATCACGGCCAGATTTGCTATCGCCTCAGAGATGGTATGTGCAAGGATCTACTGCTAATCCGCCAGCAGGAATTCTTCCTGGGATAGGAACCATTGCCGCCTATGCTTTGTGCAATGATATAACACCCTAAGCTAGGTAGTGTCATGTGTTTGTATTGTTGAGAAATTGATATCACATCAAAGCATTTCGAATATCGCTCCGGTAGACAAGCACGTATAAAAAAACGAAAGTATACTTCTTTTTTATTGGCAAATTAACACTGTTGCAAAACAGTTCGTGCAATTGTTAGAATTATTACAATGAGCAAACTCATCACATGTATTTGGTTTGCCAATAACAACGGAGAAGAGGCAGCCAAATACTACATAGATACATTTAAGGCAGCTCCCGGCGAACATAGTGCAACAATGGGAGACATCACTAAATCCCCCAAGGCAAGCGAAGAAGTTTCCGGCAGACCCGAAGGATCTGTAATGACCGTAGAGTTAGAGCTTGACGGCATTAACTTTATGCTGCTTAATGGGGGCCCTGTAGATCAATTCAAACTAAACGGCGCCACTTCATATATTATAGAGTGTGAAACACAAGAAGAAATTGATTTTTTCTGGGAAAAACTCTCAGCAGTTCCTGAAGCTGAGCAATGTGGCTGGTGCACAGACAAATTCGGCGTCACTTGGCAGGTAGCTCCAAGAATCCTTGATGAACTGATGCGTAATCCGCAAAAGGCAGATGCGGTAACCGCCGTGTTTATGCCGATGAAGAAACTGGATCTTGAAGCGATCCGAAAAGCCGGCGAATAACGCTGCAAAAAAATAAATTTGGTCTCAAATTGTTACTCCTTTAATTGACATTTTGTTAAAATAATCTCATGGCTAAACCCATCTTAGGAGGCGTCGTACATAGCGTTCCGGCGGATTTGAGCAATGCGTTAGCTTCTGACACCAAAGCGCTCGCAATCTGGGAGACACTCACCCCCCTTTCCCGAAACGAATGGATATGCTGGGTTACGTTTGTTAAGAAAGAGGAAACCAGAAAAGACCATGTAAAACGGGTTGTCGGCGAACTTAAGGAAGGAATACGCCGGCCATGCTGCTGGCTGGGATGCATCCACCGCAAAGATAAAAAAATTAGTCCGTCGGTGATGGGAATTCTCAACAAACGCAAAAAGAAATAGCGATCAATTGAAGTCACGGGCTTCAGATGTTAGGCTTATCGCATATGACCAAGAAAAAACAGCTAAAAAACACCTGGCTCACCCGCTTTAAGGAAATGCCGCTATTAATAAAATTATTTTTTGTCCTGGGGAGTTATTCTGCGGTACTTAGTGCCATAGACCTTCTGACGTTTAAGCCCCTCACATTCACCTATTTCGGCTCCGCATTCCCGCAAAACATGCCGGCGGTCTGGCATCTTTATGCTCTTGCCATAAATGTATTTTCCCTATATGTCTATATAAAACGGTCGTATTCGTTCCTTAAAACCTATCTGTATATAAGTGCTGCAGTGCTTACCGTATCGGTAGCCAACTCGGTATATGAAACGCTCAGGCTTCCTGCAGAACAACGCTTACCGGTTGTCATCGTGTACGGCGTCACCTATGCCCTGGCAATCCTCATCTTCGTATACTTTCTTGGCCAGAAAAAATATTTCAACAAACCCTAAGAGGGTAAACCGCGAAGATCCGCTGAGTGGTTTATGCTTCCCTTTGCTTTATTGCCTCATTTATCAGCAGAATCTGATTTTTCCGCAAAAGCGGCATGCTGTCCAGGGAAAAAAATCCGTATTCGGACACTTCCCTCGTTGGAGTGAATTCCCCGCCGATAAAGGTTCCGATATAGCACATATCCAGCCGTGCCGTTTCGCGGTCAGTTCTGGTCTTAAGCTGGACATCAACGCTTACCACCAAATTTGATTCTTCTTTAATTTCCCGTTCCAGCGCTTCTTTTGGGTGCTCTCCTGATTTTAGGTAGCCGCCCGGCAGACTCCATGCATGGTGACGGTAGGTATGCTTAAAAAGAAGTACTTCGCCTTTTTTGTTAAAGATAATTCCGGTGACCCCTACAAGAAATTGGCTCTCAAAAAGCCGCATGAAAAAAAGCTGTGTCCCCTTGGGAAGACTCAATAATTTCCAGATTTTTATAAGAAGCGTTTTCACATCGCGTTTTTGTCTGCAGACGCTCCGGTTCCCGAATCTGCCCTGAGCTCAGCATTTTCTATCTCCAATTTATGGATCCGCTTGGTCAGTTCAGCGATTTCATTTTTGGTTTTTTTAATGGTGTGATCTTTCCTGCGCAGGGTGAACCCGACAAATACTGAATGAATCAGATAAAAAAGATACGCCAAAACCAATCCGGCCAGCAGCGAACCCGTGATGACATAAAACAATGGCAGGTCAGTAACCACTGTCGAACCAAGATGTAATGTCACCGGTGTCAGATTGTCCTGTGCCAGATAAACAAGCGCCGATCCAATAAGAAGAATAAGAATAAGGGTTATCATGTCCGCTCAGTATACACGTTTTTACCTTAACTATGTTAGTAGCCGTACAATACTTGGATAATAATTGACATATAATAGATACATGGCATCTTTCCGATTTAGTCCGATTACAGACAAAGAACAACTCGTCGACGCACTTACCTATATCCATGCAGCCTGTCATGCCCTCTGCATGCAATCCCTGGGGCAATACCTCCCCGTTGCGGGCAATATCGGGGTATTCTGCCACTTTGATGAAGAATATTTACGACTCACCCGGATACAACAGCAACTGACTGATCCCGCCGACCCGGTATACGGAAAATACTTTAAACTCCATGAGCCAATCCATATAGCGGCAAACAACGGAATCCCTGAAGCCACCTATACTCACCTCTATATACGCAAACCGGATCCCGGAAAACCTCAGACGGGTGACTTAGATTTCTACATGGAACCGTCTTCGTTCACGCAACTCAAACAATCAGTGGCAAACGGTGGAAACGACCGCGGCATGCGGATACTGGACCGGCCGGACCTGGATCTTGTTGAGCTTTATGACACGGATAGTGATGCCCTGGGGTATATCGGGACAAAACTATTCCGATAATTGCTATTATACAATCAACCGTCTAAACAACAATTACTCCGGTGCCCGTATAAATCAATGCTCCCATTACTGCAGGTTTGTTAAGATTAGATCATGAACTCATTCCGAACGACTATTAAGACTGCTCTACGTATTACTTTTTTGTTTTTCGCCAACGTCCTCCTGATAATAATCATCTTCGCTGGGGCGGAAGCTTTTACGCGCTTTCGCCTTCTTGGATACGAAAAAGCACTACAAACTATGGTAGCGCCGTCTCACCGGCTCACTGCACTTGGTGCAGCTGATTGGGCAATCTCTGATCCGGATCTCAACTACCGCCTCAATCCCGCACGGAACGATGTCAACGAGTTCTCGATGCCGGCGCCGGAAATATCCATTCCAAAACCAAAAGGAGTTACCCGAATCATCATATTGGGCGATTCGTTGCCATACTTCGGGGATCCCACATTCGTTGAACTGCTTCAGGAATACTACCGGACAAACAACAAGGTGGAAATTTTTAGCGCTGCCACACCCGGATATACCACCTTTCAGGAAGTTATGTACTATAAAAAATATCTTGACACACTGGAACCCGATCTTATTCTTCTCAGTTATTGTTTAAATGATAATCACCGGTTTCTTCACCGGTTTGATGAAAACGAAAATATGCTTTGGACCGAAGAGGCTGAAAAAAGTCTTTCCGTACATAACCCTCTTGACGCGTTCATTGTCAAAAGCTATTTCCTATCATCCCTTAGGCTCGCTTTTATCGACAAACAGCGGCGGCCGGAATCTTCTCCGTATCCGTGGGAAACGGACTTAACGACACATGTGGCATGGAAAGATCATACGTGGAATGAATTCCACCGCCTGCTAAAAGAGCTTAACGACAGTGTAAAAATTCATAATGGCAAGCTCTTTGTGATAATTTTTCCATTGGAAGTGCAATTGAATCCGGAATTCACCGACAACAATTTTTACTATGTTACGAAACCGCAGAAACGTGTTATGGCTTTTTGCCAAACACTCGGCCTTGCCTGCCTTGATCTATTTGATCCGTTCTTCTCACTTTCTCAGGGAGGAGCTGAGCTATACACGGATGGATTGCACTTTACGACAGCCGGCCATATGCTGGCAGCTTCAGAAATCAGCGCATTTCTTAATCGGCACTACTTTGCTGAAACAAAGCAATAAGCTCTCCCTCGCTCACCCCGGAAAACATATTCCGGGCGACGATTCCGTCAGCACCATAGCCCGCTTCAGGTAGCTCAACAACAAAAATAGGCTATCACTCGCGTACCTGCGAAAGCTTTGTATATATTGGATCGATGGGGATACGTTTTGGATACCTAACAAGCCGGGGTAGATACTCACCCGCTCTAAACGGCGCCATCTTCATCTTCCTCTTCATTCTGTTTTGGAACTCCTGCCAGAGCACATATTTAGCCCGTGTTAAATGCATGGTTCCCGTACAATAGTCACTTTCACACCGGCACCCATGAGTACACGGGTTACAGCTTTCATCCTTTGGGCTTAATAAATACGAAATAGTAAGCTCTTCTCCGGGAATAATGTCCCGTAATGCAAAAAATAACGTGTGCCCCCGATAGACATATATCCAGCAGTTAGGCATACAGGAATGATTGAATAAGTGTACGCCGGGCTTAGTCACATCAGGATACAGAAACGCATTGTCGGTAAACGACATGATATATAATTCATTGGGATTTGCAGTAGTTTCATAATCGACAATCGGAATAACTTTACCCAAGTAATCCCCGATGACCATTCCTTTACGGATGGTTTTTACGGCAAACACCCCTCTCCCCTTTGCGCCGGCTCTGTGAATGGATATGTAATCGGGCTGAATCAGAAACATAAAGGTGTAGTAACTGCGCCTTCAGGATACCACATATAATCCGCAAAGGATTTATACGACACTGTTTGTATGGTACCCTTGTTCTATAAGGAAAGGAGGTGAATAAACCAAAATGACAGATCAAAATCAAAACGATAACAAAGGCGGCATCAATCCAGCCGTTGCCGCAGTAGCGGGGGCAGTTGCAGGAGCCGCAGCAGTGGGTATTGCGGGAGTCGCTGTACTGGCAAACAACAAAACCCGTAAACAGGCCGAAAAAGCCATCGACGACGCAAAAGATAAAGTAATAGAAATGAAAGAAAGCGTTGAAGAAAAGCTTGAAGAAGGAAAAGAAAAGGTAAACACCCTGGTATCTGCGGTCAAAGATGCAGCGCAGGACGTTAAAAAAGCCGTTAAATAAATTACCCTCCTATATAAGGAACAGACCTATATAGGAGATGACATTATAGTTGTATCACCGTTTTGCTTCTTTCACGACCAACAGTCGTATACACGGCTGTTGTCGTGATTATGGCTACACCCATCTGAAGCACCCAATGAGTCTGAAGTGTCATAGTCACCAACCAGACTATTGAACCCACAGCAGCACTTCCGGCCACAAAACGCACGACATTTTGTCATATTTCCTGCTCTAGGGATACCATTTCTCCCTCGGTGAGGGAGAATTCAAGCAATATTAATCCAGATGGTGTATACTACTTTTGTAGGCATATAAATGATTGAACCTCAAATAACAGAAGTACAGGAAGTAACCACCGTATCCACTCCGACCGCTCAACAGGTTGTCCGAAAAACAAGAATTGTCCCCCCCGTTGTTACCGAATCACCGCAAAAAGTATATGAGGCCAAAAAGGTAATATTCAGAACTTATCAAATAGTCTGGTATATCCTCGGCGTAATTGAAGTACTGCTGACATTCCGGGTTATCCTAAAGCTGCTGGGTGCAAATCCTTTAAGCAGTTTCACCAATTTTATTTATGCCATAAGTGATCCGTTTGCACTGCCGTTTGCCGGAATTCTTAGAACAAGTGCCTCGTCAGGTATGCTGCTTGAATGGTCCACACTTATTGCCATGACTGTATACGCAATTATTGCCTACGGGATCGTATCACTTCTGCAGCTCATCAAACCGACCACTCCCCAAGAGGTCGAACATTCTGTCGATAATCCGTAATTATTAACCGCGTAATCCAGGCAGCAAAACTCACACTAAGGAGGTGAATGTACCATGACAACAATAGTAAATAATCCTCCGCCATCGGATAATTCAGGTGGACCCGCAGGTATGATCATTGGACTTGTAATCGTAATTATCGTCGGATATCTCTTTGTGGTTTACGGTGTTCCGGCCATCAGGCAGATACAGACAACAAGCCCACAGATAAATGTGCCCAGTGAAATTGACGTGAATATAAAACAAGAATAAAAAATTCAGAAAGGATATAAGCAAATGGATATAGTACTGTGGATTCTTTTCGGGGCAATAGCGGGATGGATCGCTTCCATCATCATGAAATCCGATGCAGGTCAGGGAACACTCATGGATATAGTCCTGGGTGTGATAGGTGCCGCTGTCGGCGGATTTCTCATGAATCTCATCGGCAAGTCAGGTGTCACTGGTTTTAATCTCTACAGCCTTATCGTGGCGGTACTTGGCGCAATAGTCGTCATTTATATCGGCCGCATGCTATTACGGAGATAATACGTACCGCAAAAAAGGAGGTGAATAATTATGAATTTTTCAACAACAAATCTAAGCCCGTTAGCGTCGCTGCTATTCGGTGTACTGATATTACTGTTTCCTAAATTTCTCAATTATCTTATAGCCGGATATCTGATAATCATAGGTATAGTCGGGCTCGGACTATTGTAATACAGAGGAAATTCAATCTCATTATCGCCATCATTATTCATGATAATGTGTTTGCAGTGCTAAGACCATTAACTCTCGTCTCCGGCGAGTATACTGCCTTCAGTATAAGGCGCTCAGCAGAAATATCTCCCGCATAGCATATCCCGGTTATTCCGGCACTAGCGGCAGCGTTAAGATTGGTAATTTCATTGTCGATGAATATAATTTCTTGCGGTAGAACATGTACTCGAGATAATAACCCAATCCAAAAAGCCTGATGGTGTTTACGATAGCCTAATTTCCACGAAAAATATTTCCCCGAAAACCACTTTCCAAGGATACCGGTAAGATACACACTCCGGTATTTTTCCTGATCTGAGCAAATGATACTCTTTACCCCTAGATCGTGAAGCGTTTGGGTGAACGTTAGCAACGTTCCATCAATACGCTCACACTCAACCGTAAACCATTGCCTCATTAATTCACCGGCCGTTCCTTCCCATCCAAAAGCTCTGAGGTTTTTATTAAGTTCCGTTTTCAAATTCTTTTTCCCGATAAGGCATTGTGGATACACACTGCGGAAAAATAATCCCAGCTCTTCCGACTTGTCGCCATGCTCCAGGAGATAGTGCTCACCAAACGTCGTACGCCGGAATACAATTACTCCATCCAAATCAAAACATACGAGACGCTTTTTACCGGTAATTGGCTGCAGGTTCTCCAGATCAACAGGCATTTTATAATTCCAGTTATTCGAACTTATTACACCCGGTACATTAATCCGCTCACGCGAAAGCAGCCAATCCTGCATGGGAACGATAAGTGTGTTGCAACTATTTTTCAAAAACTCCCTTATTTCGCCTGCCAGAACCAATGAGGCTGATGCATGCGTTACGCGGCGCAATTTGTGCTTTAGTCCGAACACGCGCGCTAACTTATCTTGCTGCGTTTGGGTAAGCGATTCCAGATAGGATACAAGCGGCTCAGTATCATGTGTGGAAGAAAAAAATATATGATTTTTTTTATATTTACCTGAATCAAAATCCTTTGGATTTATGCGCAATTTTCCCTTGGCGAGCAACATGGATGCCACCGATATACCGGCAACATCAAGCGAAGCAGCTTCCCTATGTAACCGGGTCATATCAAGACCCGAAACATCTTCGATATAGACATCCATGCCTAATTTGCGCGAATAGCTCACCACATGCGCAAAGAGATGCGGAAATGGAGTTTTTTCTCTTGTGTCCATGTGAGGATTAGTTGCGTGGAGTTTTTCATAAGCAAAAAATCTGACTGCTGCGTCTAATCGTGCCATGCGGTAAAGCCTGGCGGCATACCGTATGCGGACATCCCACAGCCTCTGCATAACACCCAGACTTTCCGGCGGATCATATTTATAAAGGGGAAATCCCCACACCTGCCGCTTGCCAAAATGCTCCCCGCCCCGTGAACCAGCTACATATTCCATGTTACCGTTGACACCTACCGAAAAAGCGCTTTGATATTTCCACACTAACGGGGTATGCAACTCCAGATAAAATGGAATATCTCCCCAAATTTGCACGTTATAAAGCTCTGCGTATCTCAATAAATCATTATAATAATGGTGCAGCACCGCCTGCTCCCGGATAATCTCATTAATTTCCCCGCTGTGATTCTTATAAAAATCAGCTGTCTCGGGGCTTCCGGCATTCCGGTATCGCGGGTTCCATTGCACCCATTTATCGGTTTCCTGATCCCTGCTCAGTGCAACAAAAAGCGCGTAATCATATATCCACTCATCATGCTCTTTCAGAAATCGATCTATATCTACTTCTGCATCAGATTCCTTTTTTGATAGAAACTGTGGATTAAGTCCGACACCATACGACGAATAAGGTGAATAAAATAAATCCAATTGTTTCTTATATGAGGTTGGATGGAGAGGTAGAACCTGCCAGCACTGCTGATTTGTTTTATGCAGCCAGTCGATAAATAGCTTCGCCCGATCAAAATACGATAACGACTTTCCGCTATAAAGGGAATTGAACGGGAGCATGGTTCCGAGACGTGCAGTCATATAACTATATCGCAGTGCGGTAAACACAAACGTAACCAATGTCGCGCATACGGTAAGGTGAAAATTATTACTTCAACAGCTTCCCGTATAGCATAAACCCGAAACGACTTGGTGCATCAGCAGGAAATTCTGTTGTTGAATCAAATCCCTGATGCATTACCGTATGATAATAATCTGGCTTTATATATAACGCATATTTTTCGCTTAGCCGGCTCATAGAACGGAAAAGGGTCTGACGGTGACGGCGCTCTCCGAAGCTATGTATTTCCATAACAAACGAGTTTATCCTACTGCTATAACGGATAATATCCGGAATTAACTCGTACTCTCCACCCTCGATATCAATCTTTAATAAATCAATATTTCCGGTCAACGATAAGAGCGAACTAAAAGAAATAGAAGGAACCTTATATGATCGTTTGACATGTTGTTTTGGCAGAATATGCCTATTGGTCGATGACCAGGACGGCGTTAGCACGTCGCTTGCAAGATAAAAATCGGCACTCGTTCTTCCCCCATGCGAAACAGCGCGATTGTATAGGTGAACCTCATTTTCTGATGTATCGGCATGTTCCAAATTTTGCGTAATGTATCTATATACCGCCGTATTAGGCTCAAATGCATAAAGCTTTGCCCGCGGGTACCTTGCGGCAAAAAACATAAGCGAGTCTCCAATACTTGCTCCGATATCGACAATAACCGGCTCAGGCGCACTTGGATCCAAGGCGTATATATTTAAATCAAAGATTTCTTTAATATCATATTCCTGACCTTTGGTTCTTAATTTAAACAGCATGTAATTCCTATAATACCAGCAGGGATCGGGCCAAAATCCTGTTGTCAAAAATACATAGGAGCTGTAGATTGTCCTGATAAAATCCGAGGTATTATGATGCGCAATAATATGCCAACAGGCAAATAACCGCCCGACTCCGCGAATTTTTGGGACTCTGAAATTACATTTCATATTGCCTATAGTACCATGACGGCATACTTCACCAAATCCTTTGACGGCGGGCATCAAAAAAAATCCTGATTATCCGACAGTAGGGTACTTGATAAATACCGGAAGGTGGGGTTTGTATTTAACGACTACGCTGCATCTGTCCGGCGGGATTTATCGCCACCAAAAGCACCGCAACAGCAACTCCCAATATTGCAAGGCCTACCAGAACGCCGATAATCACAAAAAGATATTTATTTACCTGTTTGGCTTTGACCGGCAGGCTCTTCTTCCATCCCAAATGAAAAATAAGCCATGAGGGAAGTGTGTTGAATATTAATAGCAATATCACCTGAATTTTTTCACCGGTAGACAGCGGGGCGTCAGGTGACGAATTTTTGATCGCCCTGTTCATAAGAAAAAATGAATATGCACACAGGAAAATAATTACCAGCAATTGTAAGTCCATACTAATCCCCCTCCGTTATTTATTATAAAGCAAGTTGGGCGTACGCCGTTGGAGCAAAATAAAGGACGCTATATAGATACCCATCGCGATAAACAATAACGGACTTATACCAGATATGTATGAAAGGAAACTTGTCATACCCCCGGCAAATGAACCGGCAAAATTACTTGCAAGAACCATACGCTTATTTTTTGACCGGGAGAGGATCCATACAAATAGATAACTTGAAAAAAATAACGGACTGCTCAAAAACAATGTGGTAATTAAGGTTTTCCATCCCTGCGTATACACGTTAAAGCTGGAAAGCGGAACGAACGTGATAGTAATTAACGAAATAAACAAACATGCATACATATATTTCCACATACCTGAATGACGTATATACAACAGATTTGCCGCTAAACTCATAACAAGGACTCCGGTAATTGCATAAAGATTTGTTACCCAGGTGTTACCAAAAATCAGCGAGGTCCGGGTAATATTCATAAATTCCAGCAGCATAAATCCCGCTCCCAACAAAAACGGCGGCCATAAAAACCCCGTTCCGGATGATGTGCCCCTAGTCAACGATATAAATATTACAACAAGAATTATACCGGTAACGATATGGGTTTTGGGTATATTCCTTGATTGCAGATATAAATACGGCCAGTCGTCTGTCAATGAGTTTAATGTGTTGCTATAGTAATTTAACCGGGGCGCAATAAACTCAGCTAATCCTTCAACATCATTTATCTTTTTATTTAGCAAACCGGAATCCCTGGCTCCGATAAATATCGTCCCTCCTCCGAAAAACGGTTCATCAACTGAATACACGACTGGTTGTTTATATGTTCCGGCGATTGCCTGGTATAACCGCTCACCAACCCAGGGGTGATACACGCCGAACGATACATATATAATCCCGTCGGGTGCTAAGATTTTTTCTGTTTCCCTGAAACTTTCTGCAGTATACATATAATTATCCAGCTGAACATTTGTGATCATTGAATTTGTAGTATGAGAGTCAAGAAATCCCATAACGATAACATCGTATTGCCTCGCGGATTTTTTAAGAAATGATCTTCCGTCATCAATAATAATATTTACCCTCGGGTCTGAATATGGTTTTTCGGGGTGATGTTTTTTTCCCAAAGAAATGACAACCGGATCGATTTCTACTGCATCAACCCTGTCCACTGAAGCCCGCAGGGCAGCTGCCACATCATTACCGCCCCCTGCCCCCAATATCAAAACGTTTTTTGCACCGGGCTTTATAAGATACGGTGTGTCGTATATATTTTTAAATTTTAGGTCGGATAATTCCGGATCATTTACTTCTGTAAGAAGCTCTTCATAATAACGGATATTTTTTTCGGACAGGTCGGGCAGACTCATAAATCCCACATTATTAACGAGAATTGTCTTTTGCTTAGGCATGAGGCTGCTATAAGTTTCTTCCGCCAGCCCAAGTTTCTGGTACGGAGACCACTCCACATACCCCTTTGTCATGGACAAAAGGTATGCCGCGGTTATAAGGACTAGGCAAGAAACGGATAACAACCGGTATCGGGGAAATATAAGCATGCACAAAAAAACTGCGCCAACAATAATGCCAGCATACGGCGATACATTTAATGAAGAAAAGAGGTAAAACAACCACAACCCTACGACAGAAAAAAATATATTTAACGAATACAAAATAACCGGATATTTTTGCTTATGGAAACATCCCCCCACATACTGACCTATGGGAGCGAATATGGCTATCACCAGCAGCAACAATACCGCTACCTGAATGAATCCCCACACAACACCCAACGATGTGGTAATACCCGGCACATGCCAGATGACACTCTCATGAAGCGGCGCGATAAGTCCAGTTATGGATGAAAATATATCGAACGCCAACAATAGTGCTAAAAGGGTTATACCGATAAGACTGATAACTAGCGGAATCTTCCGGGTCATAAACATACCGACACTCGACCCCATAAACACCGCGAGCAGTATAATATTGGCCACATAGGCGAATATCCGTATTTCCGTACCGATAAGTCTGATAAAAACCAGCTCAAGAAACAAAAAAGCAACACTAATCAGCGCCAGTTTCGTTATGTGCTTTTTGAACATATCTCTTCTGCGCTGTTGCCGGGAATCTACTCTGCCCGGCAGCGACTTAGGGTAAATGAATCTATAACATTGTTATCGATATTTATAGCTTTCCCCGTCATACCACATTTCGTTGCATCCATGTATACGAAATGATATTCCTTCGCATGGACCAATGATGTTTCTGCCAGCTCACCGAAATCGTACAGCGATGCGCCCCCGCCGCCGGTAATGATATAGGTGACGTTGTTAATGGGCTTCATGCGTTCATATTGGTGTTCATGCCCCGAAAACACAAAGTTCACACCATATTTATCCAACAGCGGAACAAGCTGCTCACGGACAGCTTTATTTCCTCCATGAGTGCTGCCCGATGAAAACGGAGGGTAATGAAAATATACAACTACCCATCTTTTCCCTTGAGCCAGCTTGAGATCTTCTTCTAACCACCCGATCATTTCTTCTTCTATCGATCCAACAACATCCAAAGATATAAAATGAACAGCCGGAGTATCAAAAGAATAATATTTATTTTTTGCAAAACGCGTAAGATACGGACCGAGATTATCCGTCACATAATCATGGTTGCCGGGAGCCGGATAAAAAGGCGTTTTCTTGAGAATCGGTGCGTATACATCAAAAAAATTCTTTTGCAACTCTTCTTCTGTACCGGCATCGTAGGCAATATCGCCCGTGTGGAGAATCAAATCAACCGGATACTGCTCCATAACTCCTGCCAGCTTTATCTGCGCTTCACTTCCTGTGCCGCTGTCCCCGAACACAATAAAAGTAATCGGGTTATTTGCTCCCTGTACGCCGAAAAAAGACAAAAGTGCTATCCACACAGCAGTAAGATAGGTGATAAAAGCCTGCATATTTTCTAAAAAATAGACCGTGATACCCGCGGCTTAATTGCTTTAAGCGCGGTGTTTACAGAGGCTCCTCTTACCCTTCTGTCAGAATATACAGGCTCACCGCCGGACTCCGGCCCTTCCGGCGTAAACTGTAACGCTGCGTCGCCGCCCAACGGCATAGTTGTCAGAAAAAATCCGCTGTCGCTAATTAGCTCCCTTCCCGGTGTTGTGTACCGGTATATGTAAGGAAACGCCTGACGAATCGTGTCATATGACAACCCCACGCCGAGACTGGCGACAACCCCCCCGGGTTTAAGTATGTTTTTAACCTGATCAAAAAATTCAAGAGTAAAAAACCCGCTGTAATACGGATCGATGATGCTATGATCAAGAAGTACAATGTCGTATTTTTTTTCGGTAAACCGGATGTAATTACGGAAGTCTTTCATAATAACCCGCGAACGCGGATCGGTGATGACTACCTTATACTCTTCAGGGAAATATATCTCCCCTGCTTCCAACACCGGTCCGGTATTTTCTACCGTGTCGACACTGGTTGTTTTTGATGAAGATAAATACGCCGCTGATGAAACGCCGCTGCCGTATCCTAACAGCAGGACATCGGCTTTATCTCCCACAGCTTCAAGTGTGGTTTCCGCCCATTGGGCATGCACTGATTTATCCCAACCATAGCTATAATATTCGTGCACATTATTTACCGTCATTTCTATAGCCTCCCCATCCGGGGTCCTCCAGATCTCCACAAGCCCCGAAGGGCTGTATCTGCGGAAAAGCAAATCATCAAAACGGTACAGTCTTTCATTGATGCTATTGGTTTTTATAATCCACGCAATAACAAAAGCAACGAGTATGAAAATTACTGCGTTAGACTTCTTAACAAAGGGATGAATAAGCAATACGGTGACCGTTGTACACAACACGGCAAATACATAGGCAGACTGCTGACCAAACAAATACACAAAAACGTATCCGTACAGCAAACCGCCTATCACATTCCCCAATGTACTAATAGCGTAGATATATATTATGTACCGCTCTCCCTTGTGATACAGCAGTTCAATAATGGTGGTATAAGCAGCTCCGGCAATAAATGAAGGTATAAATGTAACCAAAATAAAATATCCGATAACAAGCCACTGATGAGGACTTATATAGACAAAATAGTCTTTTGTCGTATAAAAAAGCAGAACAAAAATCAGAAGGCTCGCCTCCAATAAGGCAAATTTTCTCCGTGAGTCTTTTTCCTTTTTTGACTTGAACCGTTTCCACAGCCCTACGTACGTACCTATGGCAAGACCCGCTAAAAATACCGAAATGATAAGCGAATTAGAGAACGCGCTGGAACCAATCACATATACAAATTCACGCAGCAGCGAAAGCTCCAGCATGAGCGACACAATGCCGGCACAAAATATGGCGGTAAATATTCTTATCATTATTATCGAGATAGTTTTTCTTTATTCCGTGTAGTGCCGGCTGATTGTTTTTATTGTCAGAATAACGGGTACTGTCAGGAATGCCCCCCACATACCGAACAGAAACGTACCCATCACAACAAAAACCAAAAGCACCACCGGATGTACCCCTGAGGATTTGCCGATAAGATACGGAGAAAGAAAATAATCGATAATAAAGTTAAGAATACCGTACATTGCTATTACAACAACACCCTCGAACAGCACCGACATGCCCGGCAAGAACCGGATTGAGTCAAATACTGCAATGGCAGAAACAATAATACCCGCAACGGTCATACCCAATATCGGAATAACTGAAAGCGAACCTGTCATCACGGCAAGAAGCAAAGGAAACTGCACGCCGATAACTGTTAACGCCATCCAGGAGACTATGGTGACCGCGAGCATGAGAATCATCTGCGTTTTTATGTAACTTGTCAGCACACTGATAATTTTTTCCGGCAGATGTATTTGCGGTTTCTGCGCCTGTTTTTTAGTTATTTTTGTCATATATTCCATTATAGCAATATATAATTCAACGGGCTTCCGCAGTGTATATTACAATTAACGTGCCTTAGGTAAGTTGGTTAAATGCTTTATGTAAGTATCTGCAGGCAAAGGGCTCTATACAATTTTCCCTTGATAAACCCATCCCGCTCCCGCTTATCAAAAAATTGTTGCCTACCGGGCGCAACAATCTCAGAAGGAAAATTTATAACAACTAACACATGGCATAGCAGGCATCACAGCGCATCAATAAGTAACCGGGCAAGATCGCCAATCTCCTGCTCCGTTTCAGTGCCGGGAGAAATCCGTAAAAAAGGCTTCTCATAGTGTGTATGCATGGCAACCGTGTACACCCTTGTCGTATGAAATCCAAAACTTGTTCCGTGAACCAACGGTATACCACGTTGCTTAGCTATTTTCATCACTTTTTTGATGTATCCATCAAATGTCCGCAGTGGGTGTTCTTTCCAAAAAAGCATGAAATATGCACCATTAAACCCATCGCTCTCCGGATAACGGACCGAGACTCCCAAACGCTTTACTTTATCGTTATGAAAAAATAATCGCGCCATAAGTGCAGCATTCCGGGCAAGCCTGATAATGTACCGGGTGGCAATATGCCGGCTTGGAGTGGGCAATGAGGCTATGGTTGCATCGGGGCATATCGTACCCGCATGATCACGGTAATCGTACAGCTTCATGGCGGCAAATCCCGTTCCCCAAACTACCCCTGCGGTTACCCTATCACAACCGAACTGCAGAAATTTATTCTGACTTTCCACGCCGATAAGCATCACGCCAGAAGGCACCCGCCATTTTCCGGAAAGCGGTCGCATGAAGCTGCTCGCCGAAACATCAGCCACAACATATGTTTGAGAATATCCTGAACGCTTCATAATCGATAAAAGCACCGGGATATCCACTATCCGCATAGCGGGTTCATTTCCGATCGTATCAGCAAATATTGCCGCTGGTTTATATTTATGCACTGCGTCCGCAGTGCTATGCATATCAGAAAAATCAACAGAAACGATACGTGTACCAAATAGGGAATGCAATAATTGTTTTGTTTCAAAATAGCAGGATTCTCCCATGAGGACTGCAGTATCTTTGGGTATTTCGCCCAACACCATGAGCGCAGCTGTTGTCAACGCAGCCATGCCGCTGTTTGTTGCATAAGTATAGACGGGGATGGTAAGCGGCAGGGGAACATACGCACGTCTATATTGTTTTTCGAATAATTCACCGAGAGCGTGCTGATCCCTGGTGTAATCGTTAAAGTGGGCAAGTATTTTCCCTTTTCGGCTCCCCGCCTGGTCAACCACTGATTGGTCAATCGCCGGTGATTGCCAATGAGAAGCAACAATTACACTTCCCACAATTCCCGAAACAGCATGAATATCGCTAATAATCAGCTGTTTTTCCTTGTATAACAGCGGGGGTTGCATACTGTTTTCCGGCGCATCTACTTTTGCCCTGAATGCTTCTACCCTTTTTGTCAGACTTTCTATTACCGCAATGAGAGATCTTACTTCCTGCCGTTGCCGGTAGGATACATTCCCGCACCTCCTCGCCAGATCGTCTACGAGATACCGGAAAAGCCCGGCATCTTCTCGTAAGTCATCGCGGATTTTTCCGATACACCCACTCTGCTGCATATGTACCGAAGTATATCACCGGCCAGCACCTGCCTGGTACAATATAATTATGAAACGCATCGCGGTAGTCACCTACGAAGGCCGGCCGCACCTTACCAAATCCGACGCCTGTATCGTCCCCCTGCTTGAACAAAAAAATGTCGAAGTGGTTGGCATACCATGGACAAAATCCGTTGACTGGCGGGATTTTTCCTTAGTACTCATCCGGTCACCCTGGGATTATCACCTACATTACCAAAAATTTCTGTCGTGGATAAACACACTTAAACAAAATAGGGTCAATGTGTGGAACCCGCCCGACACCATCAGGTGGAACAGTGACAAGAGCTATATGACCACACGGATTGACCCGGCAACACCTACCACTCCGACCATTTTTGTAGCAAAAAAAGAAGACATTCCGGAGGCGTCACCTTGGAAGGATGTTGTTGTTAAGCCATCAGTCGGTGCCTCCTCATATAAAACAAAACGCTATACGGGCACTGACATCAAAGGCTGGCAGAAGCACCTATCTTTATTAGTAAAAGACCGAGGAGCTCTTTTTCAGCAATATCTCCCCGAAATACAACACGGTGAGTATTCCCTCATGTTTTTTGATAAGGAGTTCAGCCATGCGATTATAAAAAAGCCTCAAGCCGGAGAGTTCCGGATACAGCCAGAATTCGGCGGCACTGTTTCACCGGTCGTGCCGGCGCAATCGGTCATACAATCCGCCCGGCAAATCCTGCTTTCCCTGACTGATCCGCTTTTATATGCACGCGTTGACGGATTAATCGTTAATAACGCATTTATGCTCATGGAAATTGAACTCTGTGAGCCGGAGTTATTTTTGGATACCGACAAGCATGCACCGGAGCAATTTGTTAACGTAATACTCAAGTATCTTAAATAGTGTTACTGTGTCGCTTCAGCCACATATAAACAACTAATATAGCAATGGATTATTTACACGAAGAATGCATACCGCTCTGATGAACAAATGCCCAGGATTTTAAACCGTAGTGGAAATAATTTAATGCCAGCCTTTTGCCGGAGGCGCTGATGGCGCCGACTGCTCCATAGAAGCCCTGATTACCCGTTCGCCGACGATAATATCGTGACGGGTCTGCTCACTCATGTTGTGCTTGGTTAATTTAGAAAGGGAAATCCATTTGGTCTGTTCTTTGTTCGCTAGCTTCTTCGGGATAATATCCGTTACTTCTATATAAAAAATATAATGGGTTCCGAATTTTTCGTGGACATAATCGTAAATCGGACGAATATGCGATGCATCTATGGAAGATCCAATCGCCTCCTCAACACACTTCTTAAACACGGCCAGAGGTTCACTTTTTTTGTCACTTTTACCACGGAAAAGAACAAACTTTATTTCTTCACCGTAAGACTGTTGTTGCAAGAGAATTTGTTGTGAGGCAGAATGATAAAAAAATCCGCTTGCATAAAATGATTTATGCACTTCTCTATTATACCTGGATTAACCTCAAAAGTCACGCACAGGTATATAATGATCAGGCATGTCCTTTGCTCACCGTTCAAGCCGGTATACGATAAAACGCATCACTGTTTTCGGATGTGTTTTACTCCTGTCTCTGACGGCTTTTTGGCGGCTTACCGGCCTTCGCATTGTTTATGTCTCTCCGCAGGGTGATGACGTAAATCCTGGCACAAAAACGCTTCCTGTCCGCAGTATTCAGCGGGGAGTTAATCTTGCCCAACGAGGCGGCCTTATTGAAATCCTTCAGGGTGACTACCGGGAAACGGTACACATACCTCATCAGAACAAAGCCCTTCCCCTTATTCTCCGCGC
The DNA here is from genome assembly GCA_016214885.1 of Candidatus Gottesmanbacteria bacterium. Taxonomy (GTDB): domain Bacteria; phylum Patescibacteriota; class Microgenomatia; order UBA10105; family UBA927; genus UBA927. The sequence goes on from JACRMP010000005.1 coordinate 89,641, forward strand.
GGAGAATAAAAAAGGCAAACATGCGGTTCTTTTGGGCTCCGAACCGTCTTCAGATCTTTTATGGAATACTTGCACAGATGCAACATGCAAAGAAGTTGCGCCACAAGCGAGACGGCTTACCTATGTTACCGAAATTCCCTGGGATGAGCCACCCACAATGCTAATCTATAAAAATAAAAACGGGACTGACCGGCTTCTCACTCTCGCAAGAAGCCCCAATCAAAAAATAAGCGATAAAAATAAATACCACGAGCATTGGTGGAATTCCGATAACCCGGGCACATCTCTTACCGCACTCTCCGACATCAATCACCTTTCCAATGCCCCGTCATTAACTGGTGGGCGGGCGTATATTATCGATGGAGCTGACCGTTGCGGCACCTATTTATATACCCGCGCCATCACCGGCTATAACCCACAATCTGCTTCATTTACCGTAGATATGCCCATTGGTGCTCAAACTTACGGCACCCAGGAATCAGGCCTCAGTGCCTATTCCAAATATTTCATAGAAAACGCTGCGGGATTATTGGATGTACCCGGAGAATGGTTTTATGATCAATCAGCCAAAAAACTTTATCTTTTTCCCCCGGAGCCTGTTAACCCAAGGGAGCTATCCATTGAAATTGCCAGAAGAAACACGGGAGTACTCGTCGACAGGTCAAGGGTTTCTTTACTGAATCTCACAATAAAAAATACAAATGATGCCACCTACTCCGACAAAAACACGGGGGCGGTTGTTATGAGCCCTGGAAAAAACCTCCATGCCATACGGATTAAAAATATAACCATACAGAATGCAGGAAACGGTATTTCGGGAATCCCGCTCACTACCGGAAGCATCCGCAACGTTTCTATTGATTCATCTTATATACAAAACGTTTCAAAATCGGCAATTTCCTTTATGGGCCTGCAGGATGTAATGGATACCATCACCGGAATAACCGTGCGGAATTCATCTATAACAGATACAGGATTTCCGCTCAACGAACCTGCAGTTGCCATTGTGCGCTCATCTGACGTGTATATACATAAAAATACCATCACCGACACTGCAAGCTATGGCATCCACGTCACGGGCTTTGAAAAAGCACCTATCGTATCCCGCAACATAACAATTGCCCGTAATTCGGTCAGCCGGACATGTCAAAATGCTTCATCATGTGCCGCGGTTAAAATCTTCGGGGGTAAATTTGTATACACCATGGTAAAAAATAACACGCTAAGCGAAAATCTTGGCTGGTCGTATTGTCATGCATTAAAAAACAACTCACAGGGGTATGCAATGGGAGTTTTTATCAGTAACGCCGGGGGAATTTCTGTTGCGCGCAATACGTCGATTAACAACAGTGGACCCGCATTTTTGGCCTATACCCGGCAGATACCCGCAACAAATAATATTTTTTTTCGTAATACAGCAGCATATTCCTCGGTGGGCATCTCCCTTGACGGGGCAACCGGTGAACTTGATGCTGATCCCGTCGCCGACCGCACCCGCCACCGGGATACGCATCTTATAAAAAATAAGCTTCAGAATAACGGCATTGGCATAAGACTTGATCCTTACAATCAGGGCGCCCTCCGGGTAAGGCATAACTCATATGTCCAAAATGGGATAGCCCTTGTATACGGGAACAAAGAAGTGGTCGTGCCATCCGATATAAATATCGTCTTCCCTTTATGGGAAAAATGAAGTTAAAAATAACCTGATTCAATAAGTGTTTTTCTATCCTGGTCATTGATCCAGGATGGCAACGGGTCTGATCGGGGTGCGATGTCAGGAAATCCGCGCTGGAGCTCCCTATAAACACGTAATAATGCCCCCGTTATGACTTTATGCTCATCAGCGATGTTTATTTTTTCCGCTGGGTCACGCTTCAGATCATATAGCATGACGGAAGTCTTCCCTTCCGCAATTCCACGGATAAACTTAAATCGGTCGGTTATCACAGCAACTGCACCGTCACTCACGTGCTCTGCAAGCACGGCAATATGCCTTACCGGAGAAAACACGCTTATCCCGGAAATAGGAAACGTCGTGCGATTATCCAACACATCATGAATGGTCGGAAAAATATCCACAAGAGAAACTAGCCGTCCTGATCTCCCTGATCTGCTCTTGGGAACATATACAACAAACGGCACGTGAAGCACCTCATTATAAAGTGTGTTTCCGTGTGAATATGAATCATGCTCAAAAAACTCATCCCCCTGGTCGCCCACAATAATAATTGTGGTGTTTTCCATAAAATTTTTCTCGGTGAGGTATGTAAAAAATTTTGTCAGCTCCTGATCAAGAATATACAGCTGGGCTGAATATAACGCATGTATATATTCCGATTTCTCCTGTTTACCTAAATGGTCAAATTGTTTCCAGTACTCTTCATTTATGATTGTGTATACATCGTTGTACTCTTCATATGTCTTGTTGCTCATTCCCTGGAATTCGGCTAATTTATCACAGGTATTTCTTGTGTCATTAGGGTGCCCGTCTCTTAATTCGGGCCGCAGGCTCATGAGCTTGGCATACGTCAGTGCACACAAATCGTCATACGTCATCCGCTTTCGGTCGGTACCCTTATAAAAACGGGAAAGTGTTTCCTCATCCGGCATATACGGTTCATGCGCCATATAGGTATGCATAAAGAAAAAAGATTTTTTCTTCAGTCTGTCAGGATCAAGCGCCAATGCATCCAATGTGGCTATCCACGAACCAGGATCATCCGCTTCATAAATTGAAGTAAATCCCCTTTCCATCCCGCGGTCGAGCGGCAAATGCGGATCTTTTGTAACCCCCAAATAATACGTTTGGTAACCCAAGCCCTTTAATGATTCTGCCAGGGTAGGTATTCCCTCAGGTAAAATACTTGAATACGGGAGATTCATGGTGTGTGTCTCCGGGTACAGAGAGGTCATCATAGAAAAGTGACTATCGTGAGTACGCGATGCAGTCGCGTAGGCATTGGTATAGACATGTGATTTTTTCGCGAATGCACATAAGCCCGGCATGGTGTTCTTGCTATACCCAAAACAGGGAAGGCTTTTGGCGCGCACCTGATCGAGTGAAATCAGCATCACGTTACAGTCGCGACACATAGGAACTGATTGTCGAAAAGACACAGCAACCGCGGAAATTAGGAATAAAAGCACGATGGTTAGTGCATATCGCAACATGGAGTACTATTATTTTACGGTCTGTCCCTTCATCAAACAAGATTAGAATACATACTCTTTGTAATGCCGTTTACGTATTTTGATATACTCATCTTATGATGGCACCCAAAAAGAATATCCGGGATATTCCCGATGAGCTCATCCATAACGCTACCACACACCGGAAGCGGCTTATATCTCACGACGAAACACACAAGGGTGATATCGCGACCATGAATCATGCGTGGCTGGAGCCCGGTAAACAGCTTGAATTGCACACACACCCTGACGGAGAAGAGTTTTATTTCTTCCTCGAAGGAACGGGGCAGATACTTGTCGGCACAGAATGGCTACCAGTTGAACCGGGTGACTTTGTCACAATCCCGGTGTCGTTCACCCACAGCCTAAAAAACACGGGGGGTATCAATCTCATCTTCCTCACCATACGCACACTTGATCGCATACCTCCCCGGGTATAGTGTAAAAAAACCTATTGCACACCGTCGCAAGACTTGGTAAAGTAGGTCACATGACGACACTGTTTTTTTCGTAACGGGAGCGTATATATCGGAGGATCTCTCCCGTCCTCCATACAGCATAAACGGCCTTATCAGTAAGGGTCGTTTTTTTATGCAAAAAAGGGAGGAACTATGATCGCCGCATTTCTCATCACGCTCCGGGAAGTCATAGAAGCGTCACTCATCGTGGCCACCATATTAGGAATTCTTATCAAACTCCGTCAGCACCGGAGTGTCCGCGCGGTCTGGCTCGCAACAGGACTTGCTGCCCTGCTCAGTGTGGTACTTCTGGGGATAGGGAGCCTGTTCGGTATCAAAATCCAGGAAATTTACTCAGGTAAAACCGAGGAATTTATTGAAGGAGTTTTTATGGTGGCTTCTGCAGCATTTATCACCTGGGCGGTATTTTTCCTGCATAAATATTTTGCCAGCTACAAAACCCGATTAATAGTCAAAATAAGCGAAACGCTGAAACAGGAAGAACAAAAAGGGATCTTCTGGCTCGCATTCACCGCCGTGTTCAGAGAGGGTTTTGAAATAGTTCTTTTTCTTTCGACGATTTTCTTTTCCTCCAACCCGAAGGATATTTTTACCGGATTTGCGGGAGGATTAACAGGCGGCCTCCTTATTTCTGCAGGACTATTTGCCGCAACGATCCGTCTCCCCGTTCTCCTTGCGTTCCGGGCAACGAGCCTGCTGCTTATTTTCTTTGCCGCCGGGTTATTTGCCCGCGGTGTCCATGAATTTGCGGAGGCAGGTATTCTCCCGGAATTAACAAGCATAACCCTGCACTTTCTGCCTGCTAAAACATCGATAGCCGGCGACATGATCAAGGCTATTTTCGGTCTCACCCGGTCAATGGACATCGCCCAGCTTACTGTATATACGGGCTATGTGGCCTTTATGGTCTGGTGGGTGTTTGTCCGAAAAGGCAAAATGGCGCCCTCCGAAGTTGCGGAATAACCCCAAAATCTGGTATACTGCCGTGTATTGTCAATCGCAGTGTGTAAGGTAGATGCCTCGTGTGCTCGTGCCCGTCACCCCGTTTTTGACCTCAATTATGGACCAGGACATCCGAAATATCGCGATTATCGCCCACGTGGACCACGGCAAAACCACGCTTGTCGACGGCATGCTGAAACAAACCCACACGTTCCGGGATAATCAGGCGGAAATGCAGGCAACAACCATTCTGGACAGCAACGATCTGGAACGGGAAAAGGGAATCACCATACTTGCCAAAAATACTTCGGTTTTTTACAAGTCAACAAAGATAAATATTGTCGACACACCGGGACATGCGGACTTTTCCGGAGAAGTGGAACGGGTCATCAACATGGCCGACGGAGCCCTTCTTATCGTAGATGCCGCCGAAGGACCCCTGCCCCAGACACATTTTGTATTGCAGAAAGCCATGGAACACAATCTCACCGTTATTGTGGTCATCAATAAAATCGACCGCAAGGATGCCAGACCCAAAGAAGTGCTTAATGAAGTTGAAGAATTATTTCTCCATCTTGCCCACCATGAAGGCCACCTGAACTTTCCGGTGCTGTATGCCGTAGGCCGCCAGGAAAAAGTCTGGGATCATCTGCCGGAAAACCCTGATGAACCGGCGAACCTGATTCCGCTGTTTGAGGCAATCGTAAAGCACATTCCGCAGCCTACCGGAGATCATGAAAAACCATTTAAAATGCTGGTGACTACCCTTGATTTTGACAGCCACAAAGGAAAATTTGCCATCGGTAAAGTCAGTCAGGGTCATGTCGCAAAAGGCGACTCACTTGTTATTCTTGATGAAAACAGCAAACGCGGTGCATTCCGCGTCGAAAATGTGTTTACCAGTGAAGGCTTAAAACGGGTTCCGGCGGAAATTGGCAAAACCGGCGATATTATCGCGATTACCGGCACAAGTGATATATCCATCGGTCAAACAATAGCAGACCCGGCTGATCCCACTGGATTCCCCAAGATACAAATTGAGGAACCGACACTCAAAGTGCTCGTGGGACCGAACACCTCTCCTTTTGCCGGAAAAGAATCAAAATTCGGCACGCCGACACAACTGGCAGATCGCTTAACCCGTGAGTTGCAGACAAATATCGGACTGAAAATCGAACCGAGCCCGACGAGCAATGGCTTTCTGGTCTCCGGCCGCGGCGAACTGCATATTGCGGTACTTCTGGAAACCATGCGCCGGGAAGGATTTGAGTGTCAGGTAGGTAAACCCCAGGTAATCGTTAAAGAAATCGATGGGGTAACTCATGAACCATACGAAGAACTCACGATAGAACTCGACTCAGCGCTCGTAGGCATCATTACCGAAGAAATGGGCAAACGCCACGGAGAAATGCTGGATACCCACACCAATGACCGCGGTGTCACCAAAATGGTGTATAAAATTTCAACCAGAAATCTGTTGGGGTTCAGGGGTGATATTATGACCAAAACCCGCGGAAGCGGTATTATCGCGACCAGGATCATCGGCTATTTCCCGGTAACCCCCAAAAAAGCCAAAGCAAGAAACGGCGTTCTGATCTCGATGGAATCGGGAAAATCAACAGGCTACGCACTCACTACCGTACAGGAACGGGGTCGCGCTCTTATCGGTCCGGGAGTTCCCGTTTATGAAGGTATGATCATCGGCATCAACAACAGAAGCGAGGATATCGATATGAATGCCTGCAGATCAAAACGCCTTACCAACATCCACTCGGCTAACGCGGATGTAGCCATCCAGCTGGATCCCCCGCTTGAGATGAGTTTAGAACAGGCGCTCGACTTTATTGAGGATGACGAGCTATTGGAAATAACCCCTCTTACACTCAGACTTCGAAAGATTCATCTTTCCAAGGTAAACCGTGTCCGCGCTTCCCGCGGTGCTGATCCGGTATAACCCCATTTCTACTTACCAGATATTCATCTTTCCCGCAAAAACAACGGGGTGTTTTCTCTTTTTAATCCGAAACTACCAAAAACCCCGCTTTCGCGGGGCTTTTGGTTAATACTACTCGGTTTCCTATTACCTGGTTACCGTGATAACCGCTGCGTTATCCGTTGTCGGCGCACTTACCGTTATACGGTTCTGTGCATCTCGGGATATCTGGTATCCCGTATTACCCCATGCACCTGCATTTGCGGTACAGTCAGTAATATTTGCCGTATTCAGCGACGGATCCGTCGGCAATGCCGGCAGGTAGTTCGTCACCAGCTGCCCGCACAAATTCGGGAAGTTGGTCGCATTAAACAGCGTTGCTGTTCCTGCGGTCAAACCGCTTACTTCTGCAGGCAACTGACCCTGATTTTCAGCTACATACTGATGAATGGCATTTAATACCTGCAGTACATCGCTGCGGCGTTTGGTGTTATTTGCCTGTCCGAATTGCCGGGCAGGATTAATGGCAATAAGCGTAATGGCTAATAATATCGCGAGGATACCAATGACCACCAACAGCTCAATGAGCGTAAAACCTTTTTTATTTTTCATAGGCAGGTCCCCTCCCAAGGACATGAAACTTATGTACATTCAGCATAGGGGAAAATTCGTATCTTTGTCAAGAACAGTGAAGGCGGTGATCGTTATCCGCGGATAAAAAACCAATACATAGTAAGCGCGTAGAGCAGCGCCGCGCCACCAAATACTATCCACCCCCACGGCGTCTTCTTAGGAGCTTTCCCTTTTGGCGCGGTTACCGCCACAACCGCTCCTTGTTTCTCCGTCACAAACGGAAACGCGCTGAGGCGTAATGCGGATGATCCGTCAAAAACACGCTTAACCGTTGCGTTATCCACTTCCCCTTTCGTCAATCCCAACTGTACCAGCGCTGACCAGGGAACAACGAGTGCAACCGGATGCTGTTGGGAAGCCAGCGAACGGGAAATTGATTCGTAATAATCCTGATTGGTGGCAATAAGGTATGACTGATCATGTGCAGTTATACATGCCGTGACAACATGGGCAAATGGGGTTGTGCTGATAAGCTTCGCTTCCGCCTCTTCTCGTTTCCCTTCTTCGAAGGGCTGTATAAAACACAATTCGTCACTCAACACCACGATAGTGGATACAACAGCATTGGGCTGAACCGGTACGAGTTTTTTGACGGAAAGCAACAGTTCTTCGTCATTCACTACTTCCATATCCGACACTGCGGATTTGGCTATACTCCCCCCGACGGGGTTTGGCCGATCACTGTAATACACATATATTGTTTCCGGTCGTACTATTGCCAGGGCAGACATATTGATTAATCCTCAGGGAGTTCCCGCCAAGAATCGGTTATTAGCTCTCCACCATTATAATGCACTTTCACCTCAACCTGCTTTTGAACAGTGCCATACGATCCTGTCGACACTATCGTAATACCTGAGCTGGTGCTCACGGTTATCAGCGCGGACTGATCACTGGTTATTGTGATTAATTCACCGGCATAAGCAGGATTACGCACCAACCGCAGCAATGCATTTTCGGCGCCGCTTTCCGCTGCTGAGTAGGCAAGCGAGCCAGCCTCAAACATCGTTGTTGATTGGGTGTTGCCGATCAGGGCATAAATAGCCCCGGTAGTCACCAGAATACCGATCACCATGACATACAGCATGGCGATGAGCACTTGACCGGAACTATGCTGTGATCTGTTTGTAAACATATTATCGCTGACTAACTGTTGTCTGCATATTGAGCGTTTGCTGACCAGCTTCTACATCAGAATTGCCCGTCAAACCCAACTGAATGGACAGTGTGTCGGCGGCATCTTCAAGCACTGCTGAATTTCCGATCCGGGTCAATAAGAACTGTGTTATCACTGACCGGTTGCTATTCAGTTGTGTGCTGCTACCCGCGGAGGAAACCGTTATGCTCTGCCCGTCCCAGACATATTGATACGTTTGCGGCACGCCCGCTTCATTGATAACAAGCATCATGGAATCACTTGCCACTCCCAGTGCAGGGGAAAGAATAATATCGGATCTTTTAATGTCATAATGCAGCCGCGACATGATAAACCGACCATCCTGCTGAACCCCTGATGTATTGGCTGATTCGACCCTGAGACCCACGATTGCCAGAAATACCTGGCTCATGAGCCCGATAAGCACGCTGGTTAATCCCATGTAAAGAAGTAGCTCGATAAGTGAAAATCCGTTTTGTTGTCTCATGGTGATAAGGCAATGCTGACATCATTAAGAATTGGCGTCAGTGTGGCATCCCCGGTGGTCAATTGCGCCCGATAACGGAAACACCGCGCGGGATTCTCATAACCTGTCCCGTCACCGGAAAATGGCAAAGCCCCAGATATACTCACGCCGTCTGAAGAAACATACGATGTACCGGCTGTCCCGTCTGGTCCGACATATATATAGGAGGCCCCAGCACAACTGCCGCCAACCGCGTCCGCAGCCGCAAACTGCAAAGTCACGCTCGACTGTGCTGAGGGCACGGAAATCGACGCCTCAATGCGGTTAAACGCTACCTCGGAGCTTCCGGTCGCGATAAGTGTCGCATCAAATATTTGCGACTCAAAAACGCCCGTCAGAAAATAGTCTCTGCCGTTTGCCCCCGGTCCTCCTTCAATAATTTTAAGCTCACTCGATGCATCACCGGTGATGATGTATGAATATGCCCGACCGCTTGACGCAAGCACCGTATCAATACCGTTTACCCCCGAATTTATCTCTATCCCGCCGCACCGCGGCAGCGGGTTTGCTGTTTCACTAGTTATATCGACTACCTGATATTCCTCGCCACCCAAACCCACAATAATGGCCCGCGGCCCGGATACCACAACCAAACCTTTTGGATTCATGCTGCCCGTATCATAAGAACCCAGCACTTGTTTATAACCGGCAGCACCCGATTCAGTGTTCACGATAAAAAATTCACGCTGTGCACTTGACTGCTCAGTAGCGACATACGCCCTCGTACCGCTGGCGTTTATGTATATAGCTTTCCCACCGCTCGCAGACAAACCTATTTGGTCGACAATACGCAGGTCGGAAGGATTACTCACATCAACAATCACCACCTGTGCATTCGTGGCGCTCGTTGCCACAAATGCCCTGCCTCCTGAAACTACAATGCTTTTTCCTGTCCCGGGAAGGGTTATCCCGTCAGCATCAAGCACGGAACGCGACCCTGTTTTTGAGGAAAGATCAAACGAATACATTTTCGTCCCACCGACCATATACCCAACTGATCCTGCGGTTACCACTCCCTCAGCATTCCCGTTTCCTGGAGCATTAAAGTACCCGGCTTCGGCAAACTTACCGGATCCGTCAACGGCACCCAATGCAATAATCTCAACCTCTTTCGTGTTGGTATCGGTCGCAAGATAGGCATATTCGGCTTCGGTAAATACATCATTCGTTTTATATCCGTCAAAAGTCCCGGATGTCGTAGCAATAGGATTGGTCGGAAATTCGGGATCAGTAATCAGGACGTTTGCATACGATACTCCGCTTGCATTATCCCCGGTTCCTGCGGCAATTGCCCCTTGAATTGCGCTGATTGCGTTGGCTACCCCGCTTTTCGGTAAATCTACCGCTGTAATGGTAAGCGACGGCTGGCACCAATCCCCGTAGCCTCCCGTTGAACCCAATACCACTTCTCCGCCGGCTAAATTTATTACCCTCGTGTGCTGCGTCGCATCTCCGTTAAGAAAATTCTGTTCGGTCGTATCTACATGGATAATATTATTGTGACGGGTAAGTATGACCACTGACGAAATTGACGTCGGAAGCGGGGTTGTCCATGATACGCGGATTGTTGCACGCCGTGTCGATGGATCAGTAATCCCGCCTGAGCTTACGATATTTCCTGAAATATCCCGTTGCACAGGGGAAAATTCAATAACACGGGTAAACCGGTCAATTGTTTCGGTTCCATTGGCAAGAGTCCACCGCGCATTAACCACTGCAGGATGGTAGACCGTGTTATTTGCATACAAGGCAAACTGGCTCCACCCCGTCTCGCGGATACTCCGTAGTGCCTCCTGCGCCTCGACAAGCAGTGTTGTTGCACGGGTTCGCTCAATCTGCTGCGCTTTCCCCTCCCGTGATACAAAGAACATGGTAAACAGCGCAGGAAAAAAAATAAGGGCAAATCCCATGGCGAGCAGCAGTTCAATGATCGTTTGTCCTCTTTGCAGCTTCATAGTATTCACTCGCGGACTACCGATAACGCACCCGCTTCGTTTATCCGTATGGTCACCCTACTGCCCGTTTCCGTATCGGACAACTCAACATAATCTGCTCCTGTGATAAATCCTCTCATTTTTCCGCTGCTCCTGGCATACGTAATCGCCTGATCTGGCACGGCAATAACAGTAAATCGCATGGTAGGATCAAGCAGCACCTCCTGATTCTGACTGTTTCCCATGTCATACACAGCCCCCGGATACAAAATATACCGGTCGGTTTCAAACCGAACGGAATAATCCACTACCGATCCTGACGGAGAAACCAACCCGTTTATCGCCCGCGCCTGTTGCGTGTTAAGGTCGCGCATGACGCTGCTGGATACCTGATCAAGAGTGGCACTTCTTATCCCGCCGAACAGCGACTGTGTAGACAACATAAACATTATGGCCATAATGGTTCCCACGATAATCACCTCAACCAGGGTAAATCCATCGGTATAACGACGTCTTGCATGGCTATCTGTTCGCCGCATATCTATATCTATAGTACAGGACTGTGAATAATTGCCAATCCGTCATACGAATGTTTTTTCTGCATAGCTTCCCGTTTTTGCGCAGTATATACAGGCAGTGAAAAACTGAAAATCGCCCCCATCCCCTTACCGTCTGAATGCCCTTCTATAACGCCTCCATGGAGATCAATAATGGATTTGCATATAAACAGTCCGAGACCGGTACTCTGGGTAGCTGCGGAGGTGGTCTGGGAAGAGGTCTCCAGCGTGCCAAATTTTGTAAACAATTTATCCCGCATTACAGGGTCAAATCCCTTCCCTGTATCGGTAACAGAAATGGTGATGTACTCGTTATCAGACCTGACGGCTATAGTGATACTCCCATTCCACGGAGTAAACTTAATGGCATTTCCAATAAGATTGATAAGCACTTCTTTGATTTTATCCGTATCTGCAATGACATCAGGGACGGAATCCTGCGGCATCCTGACATTAAGATGTAGACCCTGCTCCTCAATCCTGGGACTTACTTCGGCGACAACATCCCGCAGTATGGTGCCAATATCCGCCCGGGAAAACTGGACCGCAAGCCGTCCGGATTCTATACGTGAAATATTTAACATGTCATTTACCAGCCGTATAAGACGGTCTGCCGAGCTGAATGCGCGGTCCAGATAGTACTTCTGCTTCTCAGTGACTTCCCCTCCCTTACCGGAAAGTGCCATCCATAAGTATGAACGGATGCTCGTTAACGGCGTTCGCAATTCATGTGAAGCAAGTGACACGAATTCATCTTTGAGCTTATCCAGTTGTCGCAGTTTTTCATTTGCCCCCCGTAGATCCTGAGTCGCCCGGGAGACCTCATCTTCAAGCGTCATATTAAACCGTCGTATTTCTTCGTAGGAAAGTGAATTCTCTATCGCGACCCCGACTTCAGGGGATATAATTTCCAGAACATGCACATCTTCATCGGAATATCTCTCACCTGAAAGTTTTTCTCCGGTACACAAAAGTCCTATGACTTTATCCGATGTCTCCAGGGGCAGCAACACCGACGCATCCAAAGATTCAAACACCATCTGAATAAGCGGATCCTGCTCATCATCGCGGTGGTGAACTCCGCTTGTTGCTGAGGTATGCACAGCAACAGACTCATGCAGCTCCGGGGTAAGATCATACCCTTCGGAGATAATGGTGAATATCCGTTGCCCGTGGATTAATACAATGCAGGACTTTGTTATCCGCAGCTCCTTATTTAGCTGTTGCAAAAACTGGTGAGTAAGATCTTCCAATCTCAAAGACCGGGCCATTATTTTTGCCAGCCTATACAGTACCTGGGCTGTATCATATTTATTTTTGAAAAAAACTGCGTCAGTCGTTTGTTCAATCACCCGCTTAACACTCGGAAACGTCAGTAACATTATTAGCGCTGCAATGGTAGAAAGAATAATAAAACGAGGATCGATATACGGTGATACCAGGAGTGACGCCATCGATGAAAACACCAACGCATAGATAAGACCGAAAAGAGAGATAAGTACCGCATAGGATACCGCCCGGGCAATAACAAGCCGTATATCCAAAAATTTATGCCGGATAATTGCATACGCAGTGGCAGCCACAAACGGCAGTGTATAAAGCGGACTGAATGAAACAAACGATGACTCCTGGAACAGAACAACCAGCACAAAATTAAAAAATATAATAAGCGTGAACATGACCACAACACCAAGGCCAATTGCCTGAAGCTGGGACCGTAGTATTCCTTTTGAAAATCTAAGACGCCGGATAAGCGTCCACACGCCGGCAAGTACGGAACCCACTGCAACCAGAACAAACAATGGCATCGCCGGTCCCGGCGTAGGAGAAGGCGTCCCATCCACAAAAATTATCGACGGAAAAAGAAAAGGACTCACACAAAGTCCCATGGTAATAATTCCCAAAACCATTAGCGCGCCAAGGCGTGATGCGGGCATACTGATACGTGTTGACGGCAGGGTGTATATCAGTAAAAAAAACAATATGGCCTGCGGTACGGCAAGCGCCATAACTATTCTTGTCCAATACAATACAGTGAGCAAATCCGTATACTGAAGCGTCAGGTAGTTAGCCGCCGACCAGAGACTGATATCAAGGGTCAGCAAAAAGAAGAGAAGCGGGGTAGCGCTCCGCCGGTTTCTAAGATACACAAAGAGTCCTAATAGGATATTGGCGGCAATTCCGGTGATAAGTATGGGCAGGTTTATATTCATGACGGTCGTTACAGTCCTAGTTTACGGATAAATTCTTCACGCACGGCACTGTGCCGGGAATACTCGCTCGCTATGACAGCAACAGGAGAAAATATCGCTTCGGGGGATATTACAACTTTTCCCTGAACAACAGGCTTCCCTAACACTATCAGCCGCACCACATAACTTACAACAGATCCCGCCATGGAAGCAGCGTTTCCTAATTGCGGCCAGGTATATAATGTTTTTCCCAATTCCAAAAGCGACGTCATCATGCGGGTAGCAATATTTTCAGGCCGCACCCACCTGCTTATTATCCGGGCGGCGACCGGTCGTGGCGTGTCGGGGCGTATTGCAAGAAGCTCCGCTTCAGGAATATCCCCGTGCATAAGCGGCCGCTTATGATCAAGATCAAACCGCTCTATATCTACTACGACTCCGTCACCGTTGTCTGCGGCCATAACTACTGGAATTCCGTGCTTCCGGGCGAGTGTCCGCAGACGGATTTTAAGATACAGATCATCCATCTCATCCACCACTATATCAAGAGGCTCGGGTTCCAGAAGAAATTCTTTTATGTTTTTTTCCGTAAGACCGGAATCAAAAACCGTAAGATCAGTAAAAGGATTCACCAATAAAACTTCGCGTGCGGCGACAGTTGTTTTTGATACCCCCAACAAATCAAAACCTGCCCGGATACGGTTCATATTTGAACCCGACAGCACATCGGCGTCCGCTATGCGCAGATATTTCGCGCCTCCGGTATGAACAATATTAGATACAACCGCGTTCCCGACACTGAGCCCGGCAACACCCACACGGGCACGGTAATACCGGCGCTGCTCGGACAGCGTGATAAGGTTCCTGTTCCTTGCAGTGCGGAGCTCCGTATGAAGCGCTTCCGGCAAAAAATGGATAAGCCGCTTACCCCAGGGATACCAGGCCCAAACACCGAACATGTCTTTGGATTTTCCCCGGTAAATACTTTTGATAAATTTTTCGAGTAGCACAGCTGATACCCCTTCGCGGATCACACTGGGATTGCGTATTTTGTATAACTCTTCAAGCTGGGAATACAGCTCATCTACCAACTGCACGTCCGCGCGGCGTTTTAATGCTGCTAATCTCACGGCATCCCGGGACTTGCTTGGATTAAAAAGCTCACAATGGTTATCGCGGGAGTTACTCATAAATCAGCCTCAATTTCATTGTAACAACTCCCCTTATGTTTTCCTAACCCATTTGTGCTTGCCTGAGGAAGAGAAATGCGGGGGACTCCCATATGGCCAGCAAAACACATTTGGCGTCATACGGCGCTCCCCCATGCTTTTTAAATTATTGGCAAACTCTGAATTGTGTTCTGTTAGCTCGCTGATAATTTGCGCTTGTATCTCACGCATTAGCAATGCTGAGCTTTTACTGTTTTTCTGCAGCTCCACATGCACATTCCATGATTGGTTCATTTGCTGATCATAATATGCCTCTGCAGTATGCTTACCGGTTAATACTTTCCTGAAACGGACGGCTTCCAGCGCCCGCCGTATTTCCTGCGGATATATATTTGCTCCGAATATTTTTACGGTAAAATCCCGGCGTTCAAACAAATATACAAACGGAATATTCCAGACCGTCGCTGCAATGCCCGCCTTCTTAATTTCCGCATCCAGATTAACGCCGTATGCAGCAAAAACTTTCTGCATCTCTTTGAAGGTAAGAATTCCTCCCGTATCCATAAGATCGTACCGCACCAACGGAATACCGCTTCGTGCCGTACATAAAAGATTTCCGGAATCTGCCTCAAAATAAAACAGTTCAGGAATATATTGGGCAAGCGTAGGCTGATTATGCTTTTGTCCGAATAGAGCTTCATTTAATACCGGGTTTTTGACCGCCAGCCTGCGGACAAGAATCGCAAGCGGCGTTTCATGCGCCATTGTCCCCAAATCGACACTGCCATAATGATTTAATGTATCAGTATATTCATGGAGGAGGCCTGCATGTTTTATGACGTAAGTACGGAACGCTTCAGAAAACCCTTCCGCGGAAAAAATAAATTTTACATGGCTTTTTTTCCACTCCATCCCCCTGCGCTCACCTTCATCTATAAGATCTTTTATCATCGGGGGGTACCCTCCGATAATGATCTGATCATAAAGAGGAGCAAATTTCTGCACTGCTTTAAGTATTTCGTCGCTGGAGGTTCCCGGCGTAATAATGCTTAATGGGTACTTGCCGCGCTCTGCAACTATACGGATAGCTGCATAGCTAAATACTCCTCCGATCCACACCCCCATACCCCAACCGACAATAAACAGCGTTGATTTCGTATGAATTGAAAAATTTGACCGCAAATACATTTCAGCAACGGCGGCATACTGCAAATCCTGCTCCTGGGATCGCGGAAAATAAAACGGGTCACCTGTTGATCCGCTGGTTGCAGACACGATACGCGGCATACCGGTTAAGCTTCCCATCCAACAAAGATCGGTGAGCGAATATTTTCTTAAATACGAGTCTTTGCCGATAATTGGCGCGGACAAAAAATCCCGCATCCCGGGCTTTTTCGGCAACCGTATATGAAAATCTGCAAGATGTTTTTTATATGCGGGAACGTTCCTTGCCATGTCTGCAAGCAGAGCGCAGGCCATACGCTCCCCCCTCTTTATCCAATACCCCTCAGATTTCGTACCCAACAGTGCCGCCCACCGTACCGGATCGTTTATCAGCGCAATCGTTTTCATAATAATTTCCCCTCATCGCCTCCACAGCCTTGTTTGAGTTTATCCCATGCGTGGGGTAAGATACAAAAGATGGCAAAACGCATACTCATCGTCGATGACGATTCATTTATCCGGGAGCTCTATGAAGAAGTGCTCAGAGATGCCGGATTTGATATCACCACCGCAGAAAACGGTGAATCAGGACTTGCACACCTTTTGGAGGGAGGATTTGATGCAGTGCTCCTGGATGTGATGATGCCGAAATTAGACGGGTTAGGAGTACTCACCAAGCTCAAAGAGTCCCATCCTAAAAAACCAAACGGACCCATTATTCTGCTTACCAACTTAGATCATGACCCGATTCTTGATAAAGCGATTGAACTTGGAGCAGTGTCCCACGTGCTTAAAGCAGACATCCTGCCGCCGGCTCTCGTCACCTTGGTTAACAAAACGCTAAGCCACTCCACTAATGGAACTCCCCAACCTGGCCAATAAGATTATAAATAGGCGCAATGATGGCCATCATCATACCACCGACAACCACACCTACTAATACAAGAATAACAGGCTCAAGCAGCGTCATAAGATATTGAAGCGTGGTGGTGACCTGATAATCAAAATACTCTGATAAATCCTCCATGGATTTATCCAAAGAGCCGCTCCGCTCCCCGACTTCTATGATTTTTATCATCAGTGACGGAATGGATTTTTGCCCCCGCAAGCCATCCGTTAACCGCTTGCCGCCGCCGACATATTCGCGTGCTTTTGCTATAGCCTCACGTATTTCCCGTTTCATAGCAACAGCTTGTGTTAATTCCAGCGCGCTATAGAGAGGAATGGCAGAAACCAGCAGCAGATACATGCTCCGCGAAAACCGTGTTAAATCTATCTGCCGGGCGATAGAAGACACATATGGCAGATTAAGCAATATATTCACAACAAATGCGCGCTTCTGCTTGAAAAGGA
This sequence comes from Candidatus Gottesmanbacteria bacterium, assembly GCA_016214885.1. Taxonomy (GTDB): domain Bacteria; phylum Patescibacteriota; class Microgenomatia; order UBA10105; family UBA927; genus UBA927. The sequence goes on from JACRMP010000005.1 coordinate 106,871, forward strand.
AAATAATAAGAAGAATGAATCCGAAAACAACAAGCAGTGTCGGGACGGTGTAATTTAATACCAAATTCGATAATCCTATAAGTATCCTGGTCGGCAGAGGCAGATCTACCCTAAGCCTAAGGAATACTTCCGAAATCTTCGGAATGACAAAGGTAACTAAAAGCAGCAACACCCCAAAAAATACGACGAGTATAACCGCCGGATACGTTAAAGCGGAACGGATCTTGTCACCGAATTCCATATCTTTTTTGATTGTATTTTTTACATCCTTAAGCACCACGTCTATCGTTCCTGATTCCTCCGAAGCCTTAATGATGGCGACCGTAACACTGTCAAACACTTTGGGATATTTTGATAATGCGGTATGCAGCGGCTTTCCCTGGGTAATATCCGCTTCGATTCCTGTAAGCACTATTTTCAGATTTCCTACAGAATCCTCCAAAAGCGAGTTAACCGCCTCTGCAAGGGTAAGCCCTGCATTTACCATCGTAGATAAATTACTGAGGAGCCCCAATTTTTCAGAATTCTGCAGTGTTATATTTTCTGATTTCATAGTGTTTCCACCCGCGTTACCCTGAGTATTTCCTCTATCGTCGTCACCCCTTTAGACACCTTAATCAGCCCGTCATCCAGCATGGTAAGCATCCCTTCGGTAATTGCCTGCTGGGCAATCACATCGCTGTCTTTCCGTTCGGTAATGAGTTTACGGATTTCTTTTGTTATCTCTAAGACCTCGAAAATACCTACCCGCCCCGCATAACCCGTAAACCGGCAGTTTTTACACCCCTGCCCTTTATAGACTCTGATTTCTTTGTTTACTCCCGTAGGGATGTAGTGCTTGCTTATGATGGTTGCCGGAAGATTTTTCTGTAACTCTGCTTCAGTAATAGTTGTTGATACGCGGCAATAATCACAAATTTTCCGTACCAGACGCTGCGCGACAATAAGACTCACACTGGATGCGACAAGGAACGGCTCTACATGCATGTCAGTAAGGCGTGGAAGCGAGGTGGCAGCATCATTTGTATGAAGCGTCGAGACGACTAAATGACCGGTAAGAGCGGCGTTGATGGCAATACCGGCGGTTTCGGGATCACGGATTTCTCCGACAAATATAATATTGGGATCCTGACGCAAAATAGAACGCAGCCCATTGGCAAATGTTAAATTGGTTTTTGTATTCACCTGAATCTGATTAACCCCCTTAATCCTGTATTCCACAGGATCTTCAATGGTCGTAATGTTTTTATCCCGGACGTTTAAGATTTTCAGCATGGCGTAAATTGAAGTCGTCTTGCCGCTCCCGGTAGGACCAGTCGACAGAATCATGCCGTATGACCTGTGGAGTGCGGCGTTTATTTTATTTATCGCTGCTTCTTCCATGCCAAGGTCAGCAAAACTAAACAGCTTAAAATGGGAAACCAATAACCGCATGACCACCTTTTCCCCCTCCACCATGGGAATAATGGAAATACGGATATCCACTGACTGCTCGTCATGTTTGATACGCACTTTACCGTCCTGGGGAGCCGAATGTTCATCCGTACGGAGGTTTGCCAGTACTTTGATACGGCTTACCACCTGGCTGTGCATTGTTTTAGAGAAGTTCAGCACGTCATGAAGAATTCCGTCGATCCGGAACCTCACTAATGAATCTGCCTCCCCCGGCTCAATATGGATATCAGAAGCAGTCTCATCCACCGCGCTATGCAGCAATAAATCGACAATCGTAGAGATCGGCGCTTCATCCTCCCGTTTAAAACGCTTCATTAAATCGGCAAATACCGACTGCAGCTCGCGCCTATGGAGCTGTAATGCATTATGAATGTCGTGCTCGGTTGCATAATGGACAATTATTTTCTGACGGATTTTTTTCTCAAGGGCGGCAAACACTGGAGTATCAGAAGGATTTGCTGCCGCAACTTTTAATCCTCCCTCGTCCCGTGCAAACGGGATGATTTTATGCACTTTGGCGAACTTATCCGGAATTACCCGATATACTGATTCCGGAATAGTGACATCAGCCAAATTAACAAACGGCACGCCCAAATGTTCTGCGATAAGCTTTCCCAGATTGGTGTCGGTAATGACATTTTTTTCAAGCAGCGCATCAACGAGAGGGACCCCTGCACTCTTGGCAAACTCAACGACTGCTTTAAGCTCAGCTTCAGTCGCCACATGCGACTGGATCATCAGCTTCTGGAGGATTTCATCAGAAATATTCATAGGCAGGTCTTCCGTATACGGACACTCTCTTCATCATAGTGGATAAAGGGGGTCTGAAACAATGCCGGTGAATCCGTGATTGACAAACACACACGTTCCTTTCTATGCTAGATAAAGAAAGAGGAGGAATTATGAAAGCTAAATCTGCCCGTGCAAAGAAAGCTGCACACCCGAGTGAGAGTATTATCATTCAGTTTGGAGTCGCATTTATTGTTGTTGCCGGATTTGCGCTCCTCATGTATGCGGTCAAGTATTTTCTGCCGTAACAACGAAAAGTTGAATGCACTTGCATCTTGCTGAGTCTTCTTAACCGATTGACGATCTTTCCTGATGCCTTCGACGCAAATACAGCAAACCTGGAGGCCAATGGAGGAGACGGATCGCTATTTCCGCTACTGAAGAACTATTCGAGGTAATCCTTCAACTTCTTGGAACGGGACGGGTGACGGAGCTTTCGCAATGCTTTAGCCTCTATCTGCCTGATACGCTCCCGCGTAACACCAAATTGTGCACCAACCTCTTCGAGCGTACGCGGTCGCCCATCCTCCAGCCCAAACCGGAGAATAAGCACTTTCTTTTCTCTGTCTGACAATGTGGCAAGCACCTCTTCCATGTGTTCCTTCAGGAGCTGGCGGGAGGTCTGATCATAAGGGGTGGGACCCGGATCAGAAATGAAATCCCCAAGATGAGAGTCTTCTTCGTCACCGACAGGAGTTTCCAGGCTTGTCGGCTCCTGGGAAACTTTCATGATCTCGCGCACCTTCACTACATCCACTTCCATTGCCTTGGCTATTTCCTCAGGTGTCGGCTCACGGCCTAAATCCTGCATGAGCCTGCGGCTGATTCTTGCAAACCGGTTGATCGTTTCTACCATGTGAACGGGAATCCGGATCGTTCTGGCCTGATCAGCGATAGCCCGGGTAATTGCCTGACGGATCCACCATGTGGCGTATGTCGAAAACTTAAACCCTTTTCGCCAATCATATTTCTCAACGGCACGGATTAGGCCCTGATTACCCTCCTGGATAAGGTCCAATAAACTCATGCCTCTGCCGATGTATTTTTTGGCGATGGAAACAACCAGCCGGAGGTTGCTTTCGATAAGCTTCTTTTTGGCTCTCCGGTCGCCCTTCTCATACCTCTTGGCCAGACTCATCTCGTCGGCAAACGTAAGAAGCGGAATACGTCCGATTTCTTTTAGGTACATCCTGACCGGATCAGAAATACCTTCATCTGAAGCCCGGACTAATGCTTCTATTTCTTTTTCCAGATCGGCAATGCTTTTTCTGGCTTCCTGCTCGATATCAGCGCTTGTCGTTTCAAAAACATCAACTCCCGACCGGATTAGCTGATCATACAGATGATCAAGATCTGCTATTTTGTCTTCGGGTTTAGGAAAAAGGGCAAGGATATCGTCCTGAGTTACAAATCCGTTTGACTTGCCTTGTTTAAGAAGATTATCACTGGAACCAGCGGCTTTGGATTTTTGCATGAATTTACCTCCGAGAGTCAATGCCGTCAAGCGGCATCGGACTTCGCTTATACGGCATTATAACGCATTTAGCTGCCTTTTTCCAGAGCGGCAAACTCATCGGTATATCCTTTGAGTGCCGTCTGAAGCGCATCATGTTCCTCGGACGAAATAGATATGTCACGGAGTTTGCCTCCTATTTCCTCCATACGCTGACGCACATGAGCGCGCTTCACTTCGTGAAGTGCTTTTTCCCACTCGCGCGCAAAACGGACATCATCATCCAGGAGTGTGGAAATATCCCAGAGAAACGCCTCATCAAACGCGGGCACGAGTTCTGCAGGCAAAGAATCGGCAAATTCCTTAACCGTAAACGCTTTTTGCTTACGGATATACGATTCCATGCTTTCCAGAATCCGCCGCACCGGCAGGTATTGAAACGTAGGAGTCGGTAACATATTGTGAAACGAACTCCACAACTCAGAGGATTTCCCCTGCAGCAACAGTGCCAATACATATACCTCTGCTTTTTCCAGCCTGCTCAATACCGGCTTTTGCGCACCCGGCGCAACTTCTCTCACGGGTATCACTCTACTCACCCGGTGCTTAGCCAAACTTTCCCGGACAGTCTCATCGGAAATTCCCAAAGCCTCTGCCAATTTTCTGATGTAATGACCCTGGACAATCGGGTTGTCTATTTTATGAAGCACAGGCAAAAACTCATCGGATATCTTCCGTTTTCCAAATGAGCTGGTTCCATCAAATCTTGTAAGCGCCGAAGACAGGAAATAATCGTAAACAGGAGATGCATCCTTAAGTGCCTTCTTGAGAAGACCGGGATTTTCTCTGGCCGCCTCGTCAGGATCCTTCCCTGAAGGCATTGTGGCAACCCTCATGTCGAACCCGTTTTTTTCCGCTATTTCTATTCCGCGGCGGGCAGCGGCATCCCCAGCCAGATCACTATCGAGCGCAAACACCAGCCGCTCGGCAAACCGCCGGAGCAGCCTCGCGTGATCTTCGGTAACCGCCGAGCCTTTGATGGCTACCACGTTAGCAATTCCCGCCTGGAATGACGAGATGACATCCAACTCACCCTCCATGACAATGGCTTCATTCGCTTTCTGGATCGCATCTTTGGTCACATCCAGCGCATAAAGAACCTTCCCTTTTACATACACCGGCGTTTCGGACGTATTAATGTATTTAGCTTCTTTAACCGTTGGGTCAAGCACCCTGCCGGAAAATCCGATGGCGTTACCCCTATGATCCTTAAGCGTAAACATCACTCTTCCCCGGAAACGGTCGTAGCACCCGCGCGTGCCCCGGATAACCAATCCGGCAGCCTCCAGAACAGCATCTTCGTAACCTTTTTTGTGAAGATAGGTAAGCAACCCATCCCAATTATTAGGGCTGTATCCTAATGAAAACGTTTTCATGGACTTGTCGGATACGCCCCGGTGTTTGAGATAATCACGGGCATTTTCTCCGACAGCGTGCTTTGTCAGCAAGTAGTGGTAATACTCACTTGCCAAATGGTTTGCCTCCAGAATTCTTTGCTTCAGTTTAGCTTCCGGTGTATCGGTGGGCCTGCGCTCAAGTCTCACCCCGGCACGTTCTGCCAGTGTTTCCAGTGCTTCAGAAAAATCAATGTGATCAAGAAGCATGATGAAATCAAACGCACTCCCCCCTTTGCCGCATCCGAAGCAATGGAATGTCTGCCGGTCAGGACTTACGATAAATGAGGGAGTCTTCTCCGAATGAAACGGACACAAACCCTTAAGATTGCGGCCGGCCTTTTTCAGGGTTACCCGTTCTCCGATAATATCTACAATATTTAGCCGGGATTTAATTTCGTCGATGTCAGACATACCGGGTTGTGAAATTTCGACTGTTGCTTTTACGCTTGTCGAAGCCTCAAATTCCTTTCATATACCATAACAGATTATTAAGTAAAGATTACTTATCCGCCGGCAACGAACGCAAAGCGTGTCGAAATTCTACTACCCGGCATAAGTTGAGCGCAGGATAACACACTTCCAAGGTGTTTTTCTAATAGCGCACCAGGCTACAGCATAACCGGTAAAGGAATTGGGTTGGCGCGGTGCTTGAGGTACAAAGCGACCGCTTCGCCGTGATCAAACGCCAGCGCATTAAGCGGAGGGAGACCGGAAATATCCATCCAGGCAACTGCAGTTGATTCACTATCGTGACCACCCACTTTCTTAAGTGGCGTTACCAAAAAATGAAACGATACATTCTGCCTGTCTTCGTGTGGCCTATTGGGATCGGACTTGATAATAAAAAGCGAAGTTACTGCACCGTCCCAACCCGTTTCTTCCCGGAGCTCCCGGAGGACGGCCTCCGATACGGTTTCGTCCCTATCCAAAAATCCTGACGGCAATGACCATTTCCCTCCTTCAGATAATTCGGGAGCCCTCTTCACCAGAAGGAGCTTCCCATCATTCTCCATGATAGCGTGCACGACAACGTGCCGCAGACTTGCTTTTTTGCCGTTTTCAAACGTACAGGTAATCATAATCGTGCTAAAACGGAACAAAATGATTCCACTGCCTTGAGTCTTTTTCCATTAACCGCATTACACATAAATCCAGTGGCCGTATAGTCAGACGGAGCAGCAATTCGCCTATCACCGGAACGTGTTTAATTATCCACTCCCTCCATGGGGCAACCCGGTCTAACGAATAGGGAAGATTGCGGAGGTAATACATCACCGCACGCCGCACCGGCCTGCTCCATATATTCCGCAGCACCACCCGGCCGTTTACGGCAAGAATGCGCGTTACAAAAAACATATCAGTCATCACGCTATCGAACCACTGGCTGGCGTCAATAAACACCATATCTGCCTGCTCGCTTTTATATGAGAGCGTTGCCAAATATTCCTGGCTGGTCATATTTTCTATAAAATGAACGCCTTTTTGTTGCTTAATAAAATCGTCTATGGTGCTTTTTTTAGGAGGGTGCGGAATGTGATGGTAGGGATCGATAATCACATGCTTACGGGGCTTATTTGACGCAGATTGAATCCAAAGCGATGAAATACCATACCGGAAACCAAGTTCAACGAACGTGCGGGGTTTATAGCGGTTAATAAGCTGCATCAAAAACATTCCCTGCGCTTTGTTTATTGCCATTGGCCAGATGTCTGGAGCAATACGGTCTGCATATCCTTTATCGCTGTATAACAAATCAATAATTTTTTTAGCTGCATTCATATCTTATTTTCCTGTATATTCATCCGACGCATATACCGCCGACAAATCAGCGCCGTCTACCGAAACGGCATATATTTTCCGGAAGCGGATGGGCGGAGCTTCCTTAAAATCCCGGTTGATAATAACATATATGTCAGCTTCTTCTGCAGCCGCTACCACCCGCATACCCCTTCCCGTTAATTGGGGTATCATGACACGCTCGGTGTATGGTAGTATCTGCTGAAAATATATGGTGGTACCTTCTTTTATGTTAAAGTTCATTAAATATTCCAGCAATCGTGATTGCGATATCCCCCAATAATCAAAATCAAAACTTTTTTTCGCGCGAGAATAGCCACCCGCAAGAAGGTTGAAATATACGTACTGGTTCGGATGATTTTTTATAAGAAAATTAACGGATAAAAAAAGATCAATAGTAAAAAAAGCTCCCAGCATAAGTACCGGCATGTTGATTGCGCGTTTGTTGACACCTTCAATAGCCTTCCGCAATGCATACACGGCAAATGCCACAATACAGGGATATATATAATACACATGCCTCCACCCGTCATAGGAACGTGGATGAAAAAATACCGACGCAACAAATGTTCCGGTGATAATAAGAAACATTGCCGCATATACGGCATTACTATTTGCGGATCGCTTATCTCCCTTAACAATCTGTTTTATAAACACACCCGCTCCCAGCACGCCGGCTGCAAGAACCGAAAGCATACCGGTAATTCCTACCCATACAAAATGGTAATGCCACGGGATAATAGGGCTCGTATAAAACTCACCGAAATAAAACGTGGGCACGCCCAACGAATTTGCGGAAACACGCCAGAAGCCGATGGCGTTTTGTATGAAATTATTCCAAAACAAAGGGAACATGGCAAAAACGGAGGCCAATGTTCCTGAAACATACACAGCGACCCGCCCTAATCTACTGATATACTTCACCGAAGCATCCAAAAAAATAACAACGGATATAACCGCGAACAGCAGTAACCCCTGTACTCTTACCGCGATCGAAAAACCTGTAGCAACCGCCAAAATAAGAAAAGACAGCCAAGAGCGATCTTTTGTGTACCAATAGGCAAGCAAGACGAATATCGTCGCCGATACAAACGCGATATCTTTGGAATTATAAAAGCTTTCGGCAAAAAATCGGGGGTATACTGCAAGAAAGGTAACGCCGATCAATCCGAAAAAAGGATGGCCGTTTAGGACGGACATAAAGATATAAAAGCAAATAAGCGACAGAACAAAAAAAAGAAATACTCCCAGATGCCGTGCAGCGACGACATCAAGCCCGGCAACAGAAACCAGCGCATTGCTTGCTACATATAAGGGAACCTCAAACGCCGGTCCGTAATGACGGTCGTAATGACCCTGGATCTCCGGTGAACCATAAACAATCCGTTCATAATTTACCCTCCCAAGGTCAATCTGTGAATATTCGTCTATAGGTACGCCATAGTCACGGTATATAGATAAACCGAGGATAATATAGCCAAGAAGCAAAACAAGTGACAGTAGGTGAACAAAACGGGGACTGACTAGTAGTGTAGCTTTCACAGAACCATTATCGCACCTATCTACCAGCTCCACTACACCGTCTCAAGAAGCTTGCCTGCAACCCACCCTGAGCTCCACGCCCATGAAAGATTAAAGCCGCCGACCTGTCCGTCTACATTAAGTATTTCACCTGCAAAAAACAATCGTTTGGCTTTTTTGGACGCTAATGAACCGGCGTCAACCTCGTCCGTAGCTACTCCCCCTGCAGTAAATTCCCCTTCGTTCCACCCGCGCGTATCTGTTACTTCCGATGTAAATTCGGTCAGCACACCGAACAACTTATCGTATTCCTGCGGATTCAACTCTCCCGACAGACGTTCTTTGGGAAGCCCTGCAACCGCGCATATTGCCCCTGCGGCTTTCTGCGTAAACAACCCCCACAAGCTATGGGCTACCGGAAGCGTTGCGTGTACTGAGAGCCGTTTATCCAAAATCGCCTTCACTTCTCCTGCCGTTTTATTAGGAAAAAAGGATAGGCGTATCTTGGCGTCCCGCTTATTTTCCCTGTTAATGCGGACAGAAAAATCATGACTTATGTCAAAAATGGCAGGCCCTGAAAACCCGTACTGGGTAAACATAACGTCGCCGACAGCCGTTGTACCGTTCACCCCACCGATAATACTGGTTGCTTCCATCACCATTTTTTCCCCCTGCATAAAATGAGATAACTGATTTTTGGAAACTATCGGAACTGCGGTAACCACGGGAGTCACAATGGTGTGTCCTGTGCCGGCTGCAAGATCATATCCCGATCCGTCTGCTCCCAGGGAGGGATATGTTTTACCGCCCGCTGTCATAATGATATAACGCCCCGTATAGCTCCCATCGTTTGTCTCCACGGTCCAATAATCTGCTGACAGCACCAACGCCGTAATCGCAACATTGTAAAATATTTCTATATGGTGTTCTCCTAAAGTGTCCACCAGCATGTCCCGCACGGTTTTTGCATGGTCAATTTCCGGAAAAATCTTCCCCCTGCTCGTTTTCTTTTCCTCATAGGTGGGTACACCGAGCTCATCAAAAAATGCCATAATATCGCGGTATCCGAACTGGGAAAATACGGAGGTGATAAAATGCGCGTCACCGTGAAAATACGCTACGGGGTTCTCCTCTAAATGCACATTGGTAAGATTTCCGCGCCCTGCCCCCGAGGTGAGGAATTTCCTGCCCAGCTCGTGTGTCTTGTCCAGGATCGCCACACTATAATCCGGGTGGTGATGTCTCACAGAAAGCGCGGCCATCATGCCGGCGGGACCCCCACCGATAATAATCACGTCATATTGCACCGAAAAAGTAGTCATATAGCCATCATTAGCTCGTTAATACCCGTATCGTACACACTGGGACACCCGGCGGGCAATGCGTAAAATACATAGCCCGAGAAAATTGCAAAGCGGCAAACCTGCATTGACTTGCCCACACTCCATACCCATACTAAGAACAGGCACACACAGCACCTGGTTGTTTCTTTGTGCCGATGTATGGTTTCTATGAAATCTTCAAAACGGAACGTTTCCCGCCGGGGCAAACACATATTCACCACAACACTCTTTATGGCAGGAGCCATCGTATTGCTTGTAACGGCTCTCTTATATGTTGCGGTGTGGAGCCGTAAACCGGCCTGTAAAAATTGCAATGTAATTTTGATTTCCTTAGACACTCTTTCGGGCAAGCACCTGCCGTGCTACGGTTACCCAAAAAATACTGCTCCGAACCTTTGTCGGATTGCTAAGGAAAACTCATATTTTTCAAAGGCCTATACCCAAAGCCATTACACTCTGCCGAGCCATATATCCATGTTTACCGGTCAATATCCGTCAACGCACGGAATACTTGAGCCGGACACGCGGCTGCTCAGCACAAAAACCTCCACCCTCACAGAAACGCTCGACGCCAAAGGGTATCAGACGCTGTATTTTGGCCCCACCGATAACGAGTTCCTTCCGTTGTCCCGCGGATTAGAACGCGGATTCGATTACATCGATGACGATTATAACTACTTAAGAACCGGAGAAATACAGAACTGGAAAAAGGGGGTACAAATGCTTAAGGACAATACAAACAAAGGTATCCCGACATTTCTTTTTCTGCATACCTATTTTGTCCACGAACCATACCTACCTGACACACGGGATAATCATTTTACCGACAGTGTTGATCTGACCATACCGGTAACTCAACAGGAATACACCGCTCTTACTCCGGACTTTATCCAGTTTACGAAACGTTACTTCCGCCAAAGCCCGGCACAACACACACCGCAGGACGCCATATATCAAAAATATATGGAGACCGAAAATTTTAATCAAGCAAAAGCATTATATCAACAGCTCATGACGGATAATTGCAGGGTGTACTGCCTGCAGGCAGAATATTTTTATAATCAGAATAAAAACGATCCCCGCCACATCGCCTACATCCGCGCGCTGTATGATGAAATGATCCTGAATCTCGATAAAGAAATCGGACGTCTGGTCGCCGACCTTGAGCCGTACCTTAAAAAAAACACCATTCTGGTAATAACCTCCGATCACGGTGAGGCGTTTATGGAACACCAGGATATTATGCACCGGTCCCTCTATAGCGAAGTACTGAATGTTCCCCTTATTATCGCCGCTCCAAACATCAGCCGCGGGGAAATACGCACCCCTGCATCGATTATAGACATATATCCTACTGTTCTCGGTCTGTTGGGGCTTCCGAAGGCGGCCTCGGCTGAAGGAAGCGATCTTTCTGCCGTACTTACCGGCTTACCGATGCCAATACGGTACAAACCGGTAATTTCTGAACGCTATGCTATGCGGTATGATAACGGCGAGCATAAGCCAATCCTGCAGCGATCCATTATTTCCGGCAAATGGAAATTGCTTATTACCATAGAACAACAATCAATACGCAATACTGAACTCTATAATCTGACAGTAGACCCCGATGAAAAAAACAATGTCGCTGTACAGCAACAGGGAGTCGTAAACACCCTGCTTCGCATTCACACAGACTTCGCCAAACACCATCCTCAGAAACCCTATCCTTCACTACTTAAGCCGCCTGAGCCGCCACCGGAAGATCCTCAACGGTTATTCCATTATTAATGTCCTAATTGATTTCCTGTTTACAACATCTATGATGGAATCATGGCATTAAAATCCTGGAGAAATTATATGCGGCTACTTGCCATATTCTGTTTTTTGGCAGGTGTATATATCGGTCTGTATTATGTTGTTGTTGCCCCGTTCGTTAATCCTATCAGCATTTATAAAACTCCCGCCATTCGGGATGCTGCGCGCATGAGCATAGGTTACACCCTTATTGCCCCTTACAATAACGCGTTAAACAGCGACCCACATAACAAAGGATATGTATATTTACTCGATATGCTTGGCCGCGAAATACACCAATGGAAAACAGATAAACAGGTGCTATCGGCCAGGCTTACCCCCAACGGAAACCTGATTGCCGCTATGGAGCCGTCAAAATATTCACAGCAATATCCGGGAGGAGGCAACACGGGGGATCTCCAGGAGCTTGACTGGAAAGGCAGTATTGTAAGGGAGTATAAGAATGAGTCGCTCCATCATGACTTTTCTCTGTTACCCAACGGAAATATTGCGGTAGTAAGCTGGGAAAAACTACCCGCTGCAATAGCCCGGAATGTAAAAGGGGGTATTCCCGGAACCGAACTTAAGGGAGACATATGGTCTGACGCGATTCTGGAGTTAGACCCGGGCAATAACGTCGTGTGGACCTGGCACGCGCACGAACATATGAATCCTAACCTCGATATTATCGATCCGGCTCTTCCGCGGACCGGATGGACATATATTAATGGCATCCGCTTTTTGCCGAAAAACCCTATCGACAACGAAGAAGGTTATCTTCTCAGCATGCGCTCCATCAACACAGTGATGATAGTCCGTAAACGTGACGGAGAAATAATTTGGCGCTCACCGCGCAATCTCACCAACACCCAGCACGATCCAAACCTGCTGCCGAACGGCAACATCCTGGTATTTGATAACGGGTTCACACGGCTTCCCAATCCTGTTCCCCTATATGGAAGCAGGGTGATAGAAATCGATCCAAAAACGGGAGCAATTGCATGGTCGTTTGACGGAGGACCGGGGGTAATGGACAAGCTTGCATTCTACGGCCCCCTGGTAGGAGGATCCCAGCCGCTTCCTAATGGCAACGTGCTGATAACTGACGGACCGAAGGGACACATCTTTGAAGTAACCCCGGATAAAAAAATAGTCTGGGATATGGTAAGCCCCTATACAACAAAATCCAGCGGATCTTTTCCCATTAATTTTATTTTCAAAGCCCGCAGATATTCTCCGGATGAAATAACATTTCCGCTGGGAACCGCAAAACCATTTGATACCCGTCTCTATAAGGCAGCCTCAATGCTTGCACCGCTGTATTTTACGAACCTCTAAATGAGATGTCTTAATCTAGACATTATCTGCGAAGAACTATATACAAAGCTATTACCTATCTCAAAACTGCCGTGTTTCCTCCAGAGGAATTAAATTCCTCCCTCTTTATGAAATAAATAACTCCAAGCAGTGAAACATTATAGGACATGTCGTATAATATACCCATGATAAACGTCGAGCGTATCGGTCAGGTGCATATCCGCATGCCTATCATCGATCAGTTTTCAGGGCTACGTATCCAAATTCAGAAAACAGTCATCAAATCTATCGAGAAAACAAAACAGTTCATCCCGCTTCACGAAACAACAATACGCATAAAAAATGATCCACATGGTGTTATCAAAGATCATGCCCACGGAGGATGGACGCTTACACCTGAAAGTATTTTAATAAAAGTAAATTCAAATTTTCCTGATAAAGAACAATTCCTGCAAGTGGAGCTCCCCCGCTCTGTAAGCCATGAATTACATCATGCCGTTCGTGAAAAAGCGCTCAAAGACGAACCGCGATCATTGGGAAGAACATTGATATTTGAAGGTCTTGCAACATATTTTGAAACTGAAGTTTGGGGTGGAGAACCTTCGAAATGGGCAGATGCACTGACACACGAACAACTGCAAGAATTATTAAAAGTAGCTATCAATGAACTTTCGGACAATGCATATGATCACTCACGTTGGTTTTTTGGAACTAAAGATCTACCAAGATGGACTGGCTATACCATAGGACTATATCTGATAAAAGAATACCTCAAGCTTCATCCTGATCAAACGGCAGCTTCCTTAGTTACCACACCTGCTAGTGTTATTCTTGGTGGGCTGAAGGAATCTATTTTATCTCCGGTTGACCCACAGCAATAACTCCAACGGTATTTTCGTCTTCTAAAAAAAGATCGCCCTGGAAGGGCGATCACTTTTTATGAGCGGAGGAGACAGGACTCGAACCTGCGAGGGATTGCTCCCGTACGCTTTCCAAGCGTATGCCGTAGCCGCTGGGCCACTCCTCCCGGTAAGCTCTGATTATACCATTTTATGAGCTCACCCAATGCTATAATCAGCACATGACCGCAAGAAAAAAGGCGCTGGCGGCTTTACTTCTTGTATCAGTCCTTTGGGGGACTGCTGGAGTAACCGCAAAAATACTTATTCAGGAACTTGACCCCTTTGTGGTGCTGTTTTACCGTTTTGGATTTGCATCGCTCATCCTGCTTCCGTGGTTTATCAAAGCACACAAACCTACTCACATGTGGCGCACCCTTATTCCATTCAGCTTGTTAAGCATTGGTAATGCGATATTTTTTTATCTTGGGATTGTGCATACAACCGCCGTCGCCGCATCGGTGATAAATACCAGCACTCCGCTGTTGACTGCTTTTTTTTCACACGCGCTTATCAACGAACGGACATCGAAAGAAAAAATTACCGGCATCATCATCGGTTTATTCGGCACACTCATCATTATCCTTCTCCCCCTTTGGAAAGAGGGGAAAAGCATCGGCGGGGATTTTATAGGTAACTTATTCATCCTTCTCTCGGTCACCAACTGGACGCTATACCTTGTAGGGTCGCGGAAGTTTATCTCTCAGGAAAAATTTTCTCCGATCGTCATGACGGAAATTAATTTTCTTACCCTTACCTGTGTCAGCCTGATCCTCGCACTTATTACAGGGCAGTCGTTTTTCACCAGCGCGTTTTACAATCCTTCATATGTACTGCTTCTTATTTATGCCACGATACCCGTCACGGTTATCACCTTTGGATTATTTCAGTGGGTGATCAAACATATTTCCGCAACCACCGCATCCCTAAAAGATTATGTACAGCTCACCGTCGGCATGGGATTATCTTTGCTAATACTCGGTGAGACAATAAACACCCCATTTATTATCGGAAGCGCCATTGTCATTATTGGCGTCGGCATCAGCACGGGGAAAGCTATTTGGCGAACTCTTCGTGGATAGCATCGCGGATATCCTTCCACCAGTCCTGCGAATCGGTGTTAGTGAGCGCCGTCATAAGCGCGACGGACTCCGGAAGCCGCACGCGGAGTGAATTTGCATCCATCCATTCTTTGGCATGCGAATTGCCTTTTTCCAAAAGAATTCTGCATTCCACACCGAACGCAATCACATTGGCTTCATAGACAATCTGTGCCTCCAGCGTTTGTTTCGCTTCATACTCATTCAGTAACGCAAGCAGCTCGTCATCAATATTTTTAAAAATATCCTCATTGGCTTTATCCTCATGGCGGGTCATATAGCGCTTGGCCATTTTATCCATCTCACCCGTTCTGAGAAACATGACGGTCAGCACCCGCGGTAGTGTTGATTTCCTTTGCGAGAAAATATGCAATCACGGCTGTCATAAACGAATGTTCGCCTACATCCTCCTGATTATCACCCAGGCGCTGCCATCCCGTCCGCAGCATGCGCTTCACATTCGCAGCTTCGTAAATAAGATTGGTAAGTCTTTTTTGATCATTCATAACTGTATTATAACCCTATGTACTCTCGGCGGGAGTCGAACCCACATCACAGCCTTCGGAGGGCCGCATTCTATCCATTGAACTACGAGAGCCTCTAGGACAAAACCTTCGGTTTTTTCCTAACGATTTTCCCTAATAGGTGTCGCGAAGGGTTCGATAAATCCAATCCACACCTTCGCGACGAATTTAACCCTGAGCCTCAGGGGCTACTCTATCATCCTACAACGGTTATTCGCTTAGCGTATTATACCGCCGTTTCCATGGCTCTGCTAGAATGGAGTGAATATGATGAAAAGAAGGGTGCAGGTGGTTTGTATCATATTGGCAGCATATATAGCTCTCGTCCTGTACGCAAACCGTGCGCTTTTATCCTCCCGCTTTGACAAAGCTTACTGGCAAGACAGGTATGAGCAATCACAATGGAGACTCCCCCTCTCAGACCGTGTTATCGGAGATGACGGACTATATCTGTATGAAGGGTATCGCCTGATCCGCGGCGGTGATCCAACGATTTCCAACGCCGAGATGCCGCCGCTTGGCAAATACCTCATCGGTACAAGCATCGTCCTTTTCGGCAACGGACATATTTATGGACTCATCATCACACTGCTCCTGCTATTGACCACGTATATTCTGGCAAAAAAAATACTGAAAGAAACATTCCTTGCCCTCGCTGCGGCCATGCTTCTTGCTACAGATCCGCTCATTACCAACCAATACACCCTCACCATGATGGACGCACTTCAGGCACTACTGCTGGTAATATACCTCGCCCTGCTTGCTAGGATAGAAAACGGCAGGCGACATGTCTTTTATATTCTAGTAAGCGGTTTGACGCTTGGCTTATTCTCCGGCACGAAGCTTCCTGTTCTTACCCCGCTATTGGGAATTGCCGGCATATGGCACCTATTCACCCAATCCAAAAAAACGCAGGATATCATTCTTTTCCTCATAGGCGTCGCCGCCGGATATCTGTTGCCGTACACAGTATATTTTTTTCAGGGTCATACGGTTATGGATTGGCTCAAAATCCAAAAATGGATCGTGATGTTTTACCGACAGGGGAATATTTCTCCTACGTGGGGCAGCAGTATTACCACACTACTCACCGGCTACTATCAAAACTTGTTTTCCCATGCATGGGAACGCGCGGCTGAATGGAGCCCTGTTTGGGGATTACTGACACTCGCCACGCCCGCTGCCATAGTGGCATGGATAAAAACAAAGAAAAAAGAAACCCTTTCCCTTCTTATTCCCAGCATTGCGCTTATTATCATCGGCATCTATGCCATAATTCCGTTTTGGACACGCTACCTCGTAGTCATACTACCCCTCCTCTATATCGCTGGCATAGCAACCCTTAGCCGCATCCCTTCAAAAATATTTTCAGCAACGGTAGCCATACTGGCTATCATAAACATGACCGCCTCACTACCCGTGCTTTTTCCGTCGGCAACCCCATCCATCAACCAGTTTATCTATAACACCAGCCACCGGCAGTTTGCTGATTTATATGAAGACCTCACCCGTGATGCAAAAAACAATTGGTCACGGAATGAATTCAGATCAATGGGTCTTGCCGCAATGGCAGATGCGGAAATAGAACACATTGAGATTACGCCAACCGCAGTTACCCCTTATGGTTATCTAACCTCTCCCCAATATCTTTCTGCTGAGGCAACCTTTTATACAAGACGCCTCGGCATATTTACCCACACCATCACTATCCCTTTTGTACGGGAAGATAACAGATGGCGCATCCCCTGGAAATGGGATCTTCTTATTCCTGGGCTTACTGCAAACACACGCCTCGAAACGACTGTCCAGGATGCAAAACGGGGAGCAATTCTGGGGAGTGATAAAAAACCCCTCGCTGAAGATGCTATGGGTGTTGCGCTCTGGATTACCCCGCAATCAATAGACCCTTCCCGGGAGAATGAGCTTCTCTCACTTATAGAAACGGTGTTTGACGGACGGATCCCCAAGGTGGCCATCCACCAGCGAATGGTCGGTAATATTCTGCCAAATACGCCGGTGATAATCGGCACCATTCCGCACCCGGCGACTGATCCTAACGTTGTGGCTCTTGCGGCGTTCCCGGGAGTAACATTGCTACCAGCCTTCACCCGGCTTACCTATCCTAACCATGTCGTAGACATAGGAACACTCACCAACACCAGCTACTCAGAATGCTGCACTTACCTCTACACAACCACAACCTATGACGGGGTTAGCGGCACGGAAAAAATAAAAAACAATCAGCTTAAGGGAATTAATGGCGGTACGCTTGTGATTAAGGATGCGGAAGGGAAAATCGTGAAAACACTTATAAGTGTCACTAAAAAAGACGGTGAAAACGTGCAGCCCTAAGCGTCGATAAGCGACAGGTCGCCGTTTATCACGGTAGGTTGGATCGCGTGCATTTCCGTCATATAATCCATATCGGGCACAGGATAGAGAAGATACACCTTCTTATCAAGTCCGAATGCATACCCCATCTCCAAAAAGGTATTACCGCCTATATATCCCGGAATACCTTTTTTCTCATAGTTTAATATAAGGATTGCATCGGAAGCTTCGATTTTCTTGAAGTGCTCACGGATGAAATTATATTCAATTTTTGCCGTTATCCGCTCTTCATCACTTTCCATATATGATTCATTTTTGTGGACATCATCGAGCTCTCCGGGAACAAACACGGTGAATCCCCGCGACAGCAACTGGTCTCGCACGCTGGCCATTTCCTTATGAAACTGCATGGAACCGCAAATCGTAATTATCATAATTAATTACCTAATTACAAGGGAGTTGTCCCCGTCCTTATTCATCTACCAGCCAATTATACTCCACGAAGCCGTTCCGGTATGCCTTTGCGTCACAAACTCATATACCGGCGCTGCAAAAATGCCTTAAGCTGCCTTACTGGCAGTATCATTTTAATATATTTTTTAATTCGTTCCGCTTCTGTTAAGCCATCGCCATACGCAGTATTGTCGTGTATTCCTGCGTTATGAAATGCCTTCATTCTCGTCGAGCAGGGAGGACACGTACCGCAGTGCAGACGCTCCCCCTTATAACACGTCCACGTTTTTTCTAACGGCAAACGGTGCGCTGTACCGATTCGCACCAGTTCGTCTTTATCAAAGAAGTATCCCAACTCCTTCTCCATAGGAAGTGAGGTGAATTGCCAGGAAAAATCATCATCCATACAACACAAATTAAGCATTATTGCCCGGAGCGACTGGAAAGACTCGTATCCATACCACTCTGAATTGGATGGTAACCATGCACCCACAATTGTCCTTACGTTAACCCCGTTCACCTCTTCAAGATACTTTGCATAATACACGCCGTAATTTGCATAAAAAGATGGCTGAAGCGGAACTCCTTTGCGGTTTTGGTACTTAATGACATCATTTTCTTTTCGAAGAATAACATCTTTGACCTCGGCGGGAGGAACGGTAAATTTCATTTCAAAAATATCATGGAACTGCCCCGGATACTGACGGCGGAAATACGCGGAAAAAAATGCGAGCGATTTTTTGATTCTTTTTTCATGCGGAAGCATTCGGTTAATAAATAACGGATATACTTGCAGCCCATATTCTTTAAGAAGAATCGAGGCGACTACGGTTGTATCGAGCCCTCCCGACATCAACACAATAACCGGGCTTCTTTTTTTGGGCATGTTGAATACATATCCTCTTTTATGGATTAGTATTTTTTCGATCCTGTTAATAACAGCCCTATCATTAATACGGTTGGCGGCTATCCGTTTATTTATTGCGCTATGATCTAACTTATGTGCTTTTTCCATAATCTTTAGAAACACTTCTGAATAATTGCTCGTACTCCGAGGCAGCACTCTCCCATGTGTTCCGGTAATTCATACAATTTCTTATCAGCCGATACCTATCCTCGCGCATGCGATATACACTGAGCGCTCTCATTATTGCACGGTAAAGCGCCCGATCATCCCTCTGCATATAAGAAAATCCGTTTCCGCGACCAGTAACCAGTGAATAATCAACGATCATGTCGTTAAGACCCCCTGTTCTGCGCACAATAGGGATACAGCCATACCGCATGGCCTCTAGCACAACAATGCCGCCCGGCTCATAATTACTCGGCACTACAATCATATCGGAGCCGGCAAAAACCATTCTCGGCATATGTATATCGTGCACAAGCTTAATACCCGTTTGACGGGGAAATTCCTTTCTTAAACGCCAAAATAATTCACAATAATAATCTTCTCCATCGCCAATGCCTATTACCTGCAGCAAGGGTGTTTCTCGTAATATCCTTCTCATCGCCATGAAGAAAAATTCCAACCCTTTTTGTGAAGACATCCTTCCCACGTAACCCAA
The DNA here is from genome assembly GCA_016214885.1 of Candidatus Gottesmanbacteria bacterium. Classification (GTDB taxonomy): domain Bacteria; phylum Patescibacteriota; class Microgenomatia; order UBA10105; family UBA927; genus UBA927. The sequence goes on from JACRMP010000005.1 coordinate 126,654, forward strand.
CAACGGAGCGTCGCCGTGATCCGGCAATGAAAATATATTGCGTAATATTTTTTTGTTTTTTGCTCTATTCTTAATAACATTGATATCTGAATACCGGAACCCGATGTGTGTATCCGACTGAGGATCAAAATCACGGTAATCCAGGCCGTTTAGTATGCCGCTTAATTTGGGCCGTATCTTTGTTATCACCCTTCCCAGGTTATACGAGAATTCATAGTCATCCGATGCTATTTCTTTAGCATGAGTCGGGCTCACCGTATTCACTGCGTCGGCAAACACCATCCCCCTGGATAACGAGTTCTGTCTGCTTAATTCAGGCGATTCTAATGGAGCAAGAGGCGACTTCCCCATATCCAATTCAGCATCATCCATATACTGAAATTTAATCTCATTTTGATACTTAAAATTGTGCACGGTGTATACAACAGGTATATATTTCAATGTCGTATAGCGCTTTACCCTTTTTAATAACTCAACAAAATATCCGGTATGCCAATCATGACACTGTATTACATCGGGTAACCAGCCGCCGGCGCGCTTATGGAAGAGCAATAACTCAGCACACGTACGCGAAAACGTATAATATCTTTTATAATCATCCGCATATCCGTAAACCTGTGACCGCAAACCGAAATAATCCGGAATATCGATAAAATACATATACTCGTTTACTGGACTTCTCTTCAGTATTTTGATGTGCAGCCACGATCCATGATTCATACCCGTATTCTTTCCGGTTATCCTCAGATTTTTTTCTTCCGAGTAAGTTTTTTTGTTTTCTTTTACGTAGTCAACTACGCTTTTGTGCAGAGGTGTTGCTATACGCACATCATGACCCTTCACCGACAATGCTTTTGCCAGTGCATATGTTCCCCTTGCCAAACCACCCACATGACTAAAGGGAGCTACCTCCGCAACCAGTATTAATACATTCATGTTTTCTTTCTTGTCTAAACAATATCTTCTAAATCTGCGAAAAACTCATTGAGCACTCGCCGTTTCAGATGTGGCAAAAAATAGCATTTATATAAAACAATTTTTTTGGCTGTGTTCGGATAAAATAACACATTTGTTTTACCTGGAAAAAAATTGTATTTTTCTTCAATATTTTTTGGCAAACGAAAGTGCGTTAGCCCCTTGAACACAAGTCCGCATGAAAGGCTGTCTGCATGAGTAATTACCTCTGTTTCCGGCAGCATCGCCTGAATTTTTTCTATAAAAAACTTCTTGTTTCTCTTCTGCTCATTTACTATATCGGTATACCCTGTTTTACCCAACGTGTGGATCATAGTCCAAATACTAATTGCAGGTATGCCGGACCGTGAACCCAAAAGGGTAGCATCGGTTTCACGCAGGTAGTCAATCTTCCGTTCAATAATTCTTTTTAATTCTCTTCGATAAATGATGGTACCCGCAGGATACGGCACCTGTCCGAATTTATGAAAATCGACAACAAACGTCTTTATGTAAGATGACTGAAACGGACGGAAATCTTTTCGGATAAACGGAGAAACTAATCCGCTCATCGCAGCATCAATCCAGAAAAAAAACTCGGTATTTTTTAACTTCTTTTTTAATTTGTCGGCCTCCCGGACAATCGACTCGATATCATCACTTGTTCCTGTAGAGGTATAACCAAGAGTAAGCGGGATAATAAACCCACGATACCCTTTCCTGAAAAGAGTTTGCACTAGATTTTTAAATCCATCCCCGTCCATACCCCATTTAGTATTTAGCGGCACGACAAATTGCGGAACACTGCAAAGTTGCCCAGCCTTCCTCACTGAATAGTGTGTCAGACTCGATTTGAGAAGGCAGATCATTTTTTTGCCGAAATGCTGCTCAAGGTACTGCTTACCCAACCAGACCGAAAAAATATTACCCTCTGTTGCGCCACTGGTAATATAGCCGCGTAAACCCACATGGCTTCCTCTATATAAATCGATCATGCTGTGAATAACTTCATACTCCAGCTCAGTTGTCGCGTAGGTTTGACTCACATTATCAGACCAATCGCCTAAATTCCCCGGATTATATTTAATGAACTGCTTATAAACACTGGCTGCCTCGAAATGTGGCAACGTATACAGTGAACCCAAATTGTATGTAACATTTCTTTGTTTGAGCTCAGACTCCAACCCATACAATCTCGCCTTAACCCTAAATGGTGCGGTGGGTATTCCGGGAAAAATATGTTTTGATATGCCTTTATACAATAACGACGGCTTCTCAAACTGAGAGAACACCTTCCGGGCGAATGTTTTTATTCCTATTGGCATAGTAGTTTTATATTTTCTGTATGATCCCCAAACCGGACTCTTTAGGAAAGGGAAATATAATTGCGTGCTTTTTGTCAATTTCCTTCCAAAGCCTCCATACACCAAATAATCCCTTATCTAAATATCCACGGGCAACCACATCGTGGAATGATATAAAACCACCACGATCCAATTTCGGCCAAAAAAGCCGCCAATCATCTTTTACTCCTCTGTACGAATGATCGCCATCAATATAGATATATTGATACCGTTTCTTCGGAAATTTTTTTGCGTATACCGCACTCCGCATAACGTGGGTGGTTATATAGTGTTGAACGCCTATTCGGGAAAAATGTTTTTTGATATTTTCTTTTTTCCAGAATCCAATTCCGCTCCAGTGTTTTGATGGCTCATCCTGACCGTATCCCGCATCAACAAAGTCTATGTGTCCTTTTCTATTGTCTTTGCAGGCACGGGCGAGTGTTGCAGGAATATATCCTTTTCTGGATCCAATTACCAAAATATTTTCAGGTTTCAAATTCCTTACGAACGCATAATGAATAAGTCCAAATCCCAAAAAAAACTGGGTATGGTTTACCTGATGCCCGTCATCCCCGTTATATAATTCAATAAGCGCACGGCTCATTGACCGTTTCATGAGTGATTGCTGATAGGAGGGGTATAACAGTCCGGAATTGATTAACAATTCTTTAAGCTCAATAATCTGTAGCCTGATTATCCAAAAAAATTTTCTTAATCCAAACCACTTTACCGCATCCAAATAACGCATCAGAACATTATTATTCATGAAGTTCGATTCGGTGGACAGGCAAATTTCCGCTGCCATACAACAACCGCATCACCCAGCTAAAGTAATAACAGCGGAGAGGGTGGGACTCGAACCCACAAATCCCCTGACGGAGATAACAGTTTTCGAGACTGTCCGGATAGCCATTCCCTGCACCTCTCCACAAATACACCCCGTATTATACTTCAATTGCAGCGTCGACGGGAAAATCAGAGTGACGTGATGTCGCCGTTTAAGATGGTTGGACGCATGCTCGCAAGCTCCAGCTCATAACTCATCTTAGGCAGAGGATAGAGGATATATAATTTTTTTCCCAAATAAAAAGCGACTCCCATCTCTAAAAACGTATTGCCGCCAATGTATCCCGGTATACCCTTATGCACCGGGTTCACCACAAGTACCGCATCCGACGCTTCAATTTTTCGGAAGTGCTCCCGGATAAAATCATGCTTCGTTTCGGCTTCAAGCCGTTCCTTTACCGTCTCCGGCTTTTTAAAGGCGCCACTCTCGATAAGGGGTAAGCTTTTGGGAACAAGCGCGTTGTGTCCGAGTGAAACGAGCGCTTTCTCAATATCGCGCATTTCTTTGTGGAACATGAGGCTTCCGCAGATGGCTATTGTCATATCGAGTACGCCCAACAGGAGTCGAACCTGTATCAGAAGCTCCGCAAGCTCCTATTCTATCCATTGAACTATGGGCGCAAATACCTTCCGTATTGTACACCAAAAGCAAAGGGGTGCGCTACGCCTGAGGTTTTTCTAGGGGAATCTTCTCGGTGATCCACCTGGCCGCATTATCTACCCACGTGCGATCCGGCTGCTCTCTAAAAGGTATATGCTGAGCCACCCGTTCCCGGATTTTATCCCTTGGCTGATCCGCCAGGAGTATAATTACCCGCGGCGCCATAAACAGGCGCAGAACAAGCATGTGCTGCCCCCATTGTTCCTCAAACCAAAAATCTGCGCACTCTTCCCAACGGTAAAAATGCCCGCCGCTTTCTATACCTAAATTGGTTATCCGATGATCAATTTCCTCAGGCGGAACGGTCGAAAGCACATAAATAAGAAATACGATGGACAATACAGTGGCAATAAGTACGAATTCACGGACAAACACAAGAATTACTGATAACAAAAATACGATCGCTCCGATATTTACAAAAAACTCACGGTCACGCTTTTTAAACAAGCGGGAAGGGGAGCTCCAGGAAGCGTAAACCTCCTCATCTTTGCGTGGAGAGTGTGCTGAGGCGTTCATATAATTTTAGTATATCGTGATACACCTGAATTGCCAAGCACACATACAAAAAAATCTGCACTAGGCAGATAAACATCATCGTGTATTTGCGGAGAGGGTGGGATTTGAACCCACGGTATCTTGCGATACGGAAGTTTAGTAAACTTCTGCACTAGGCCACTATGCGACCTCTCCCTTGAGCGGAGGGGACAGGACTCGAACCTGCAAGCCCTTACGGGCGCCAGTTTTCAAGACTGGTTCCTTACCATTCGGAGCACCCCTCCAACGTCCGCATTATATCATTCTATTTGAGAGACAGTTCAGTTTTTCGAACAAAATCTTCATAAAGCCCAATAAGCTTGAGCTGAAGACGGTAATCCTGATAACGAACAGTGCACGTTCCCTGATACCGCACTCTGTGCTTTTTACCGTTTGGAGCAGTAATAGTAGGCTTAATAAATTGCTCGGGCGGAATACTTAACGTTATGCTCCAAAATGATTTGAGTTGTTCGTAATCCTGATCTGTATGAATCTGTAAATGAATTCGAAACTTTCTGTTATCAAGGCTAAACCCTTTTCGTAAAAGCCGGATAAATGTATGAATCAAATCTGGATCACTATTCGTAAGTGCCATCTTATTGCTTGCAGGATATTTTGCCCCTTCGCACCAGTAAATAAGTGCGGCATACAGTTTCGCGCGCTCTGTCGTTATTTCCTTCGCATCGTCTATGGCAGATATCTCAGTGAGCTTCAGTTCTGCTCTCTTTCTTTCATGAAATGAACTTAATATATCCGATTTTGAATACACCACCGTTCCATAACACCAATTTCTAATAGTCGATGACGGGATACCATGAAGACGGGATAAGTGGTAAAAAGAGTATTTGTGCTCCTTTCGTTCTGTTCGTATTTGGTCGATGATACTGTCCGAATACCTTTTCATGGCGGAGAGTATGGGAGTCGAACCCATTCAGGACTATTCATCCTGCAGGTTTAGCAAACCTGTGCCTTACCGTCCGGCCCACTCTCCGTCGCTTCATTATATGTTTTAAAACCCTTCACATCAACCAATTGATTCACACGTATCCTTACTTTGTATTACCAAAATGACTCCGCTATGGACGGTTATGGTGGCGTAGTCATCGATAATCTCGTTACTAATACCCAACGTAGAACCAACAGCAAACGTACGGCGCGAAACATTATAAGCAAACCCAGCAAGACTGAGGATAGCGTTTTTATGTATCGGAATCACAGAAACATATCGGAAACCAGGCTCACCGGACAGAACTAATAGACGACGCACAATGTATATTTTATTGAAGTTATCCACAATTACTCCATAAATATTGTGCGACGCTAGCTTCTGCAACACATGAATTGCCCCCATGGCATGGTCAAACCGCTTCCCTGTAGCCCCATAAATCCGCACCTCAGAAGGTCGCATCGGTATCACTTCTTCTGAGGCAAGTTCTAAATCTGTCACGTCTTTTTCCGGAGGGTGTTCTATGTATTTATGAACGCCATTATGGATCCTCCGCTTTTGTGTAGCCGTCACCGAATCGAAATCGCCGATGGCCACATCGGGAGTGACCCCGTTATCCATAAGCCATAACGCTCCCCGGTCTACCCCAATGATCACGGAGGCGGCGCGTATGGACGGCAAAAATCGACGGGAAAGCACTCCACCCGCGACTATAGATACAATTTTAGATTGTCCTGACGCTCTGATACTCATATTATCGTGCCAACGTAACACCCCAAACGGTATGTGTTCCGGCGCGCTTCAGTGTAGCCGCTGCCGACCGCAATGTCGCACCGGTTGTAAACACATCATCCACCAGTAAAATATTCATAGCCCTTTTATATCCTGCAGTCACGGCAAAAATCCCCTTCATGTTTATAAGCCGCTCCTCCCTGTTGGAAAGAGCTACCTGCGGCGCAGTTTGTTTTGTGCGCCGTAGCATATCGGTTTGCATGGGGATATGCAACACCATCCCAAGCTCGCGTCCTATTACTTCCGCCTGATTAAACCCCCTATCCCTCTCCCGGGTCACGTGAAGCGGAACAGGAACGATAATTGCACCGGATGATAATTCCCAAAACCGAAACATCTGCTCCGGAACGATAGAAACTAAATCATGCGCCAAATCGGAAACCAGCCGGTACTTCATGGATTTTATAGCCCGGCGTATCACTCCTGTATACCGAAAAAAGCTTGTAAGGCCATCAAGCCCATAGCGGGTACGGCAACGGGGATGCGTCCTGCCGCCCATGGCAAAACCACCACACATAGGACAAATTGCTTCATTTACGGCGATGAGGGGCAACGCGGATATACACCGGGAACAAAAATACCTGCCTAGCCTCCCACAGCCAACACACCGCTTGGGAAATATGACATCGAGGAAAGACACAATAAAGCCTCCTTATACCATTGTACAAGGAGGCAGCATTGCTTGCCCTATCTCCCCCCGCCGATGGCGGGGGGCGCGAATGGGTGGAGATGCCGAGTAATGAGCTCGGGTCCGAAGGAATACATCAAAAACTTCTACAAGCGTAGTCCGTTTAATTCTCCAGAAAAGACAAAAGCGGACAAATACTTCCCTGGAGGGTTGATCGAAAAATTCTCCAGCTGTTCCCGATCATGAACAGCCTGACGGCCTGGCTTTGTTTACACCCCGGAAATCCTCACCAGACGAAAGAATAATCGGGATGGATCTTAGTTGGCGTACGCGTAAGCGTAAGCTGACTGTGATCGCTTAAGGGCAAGCCGTTCTACAAGGTAGGCGTACTTTTCCTCAAGCTCGCTAAGTGTATTAGCAATTATCATTTGACAATAATTTTTACGGCTCTTTTGTCGTCGCCGGCTTGCTGTTTTTTAATGTGCTCGCATCGTCGATGCAATCATCCCCTATTTGACTTTACCCCGAAAATCCCGCTCCAATTCCCTTTTTTGCTGCTCCCGCCTCATTTTCTCCCGTTTTTCGTATTGTTTCTTCCCGCGGGCGAGCCCCACTTCGAGCTTAATTCTGGGGCCTTTAGTATACCAGCTTATAGGAATAAGGGTCAAATTAGCGCCATCTATCTTGCTTTTTATGCTGATAAGCTCGCGCTTGTGGAGGAGGAGCTTTCTGGTCTTTTTGGGGTCGTATCCTTCGGGGCGGGCGTACAAATAGGGAAAAATATGGGCGTTGATTAAGTACGCCTCGCTACCCAGAATACGCACGAACGATCCGTCAAGCTTAGCGTGCCCGCTTCGCAACGACTTCACCTCCTGCCCACTAAGCACAATCCCTGCTTCAAACCGGTCAAGGATCTCGTAATCGAACGTGGCTTTTTTGTTGACTATTTTCATATTCCAGTAAGGATCATTTAAGATCCGTGGAATAGATTTTACCCTCTGCGAGCAAAAAAAGCTTGCCGGAAGATTCTGACACGACAAGTGAAGTCGGCTGGAAGCCTGCTTTCCATACATACTGCGCCATATATAATCCGTCCTTATCAAACACCACCACCCGCTGATACTCATGGTCTAAGACATACACCATTTTGAGCTCGTCGTGCGTATATACACTAAGCCGTTTGCCAAGCGGCATATCCATCCCCTGAAGCGAATAGCTGTTTTCCTTCCCCTGTGTAAACCGCATGACTACCCCGTTGGTTGTCCCCAGCCACACGGATCCGTCAATAGACAGGTTAGTTGCATGAGATAAATCCGGAAGCGTATCGGGGTTTAAGTATTCAAACAACTCACTGAAGCCTTTTTCCGTTGCGACATATTTCCACACCCGGCTCTTTTGGGTATCCAAAAGATACAGATTGCCGCCAAATGCCGCCATATCGGTAATAGTTCCCCACTCGGCAGACTTAGGAATAATATTAAGCACTGCTTTTTGATCAGAAAGGCGGATTTGGTGAATGCCGTTTGGCGTCCACACATATACTTTATCGCCGTATGTTGCCACATGCACCATCCCATCAAAGCCACTGCCTCCTCCGATAATGTTACCGTTCCTATTGGCCACCCCAAGGGTATACATGGTTTTACCGATAGCATCGGCTATACCTATCGTGTCCTCAAAGAGCGATATGTCCGTTGCCTTAGCGTCTTTTTTTAAAAGCCCCATATCAAAATACAATTCCGGAGATACATCGATACTATGCATGGCGCGCGTCAAATTCTTAACGACCTCATCATAAAGCTCCTGGGCTGCCCTCCCTTCCGGGGAACGGGATTTTTTGGCCACAATGGGGGCTAATGTATCACGGGCGATCGTCAACCGCTCCCGGCCTTTAACGGGATTTAATTCCAGAAGTGCCATCCCTTCATCAAACGAATGCTGAGCGACGGCTACGGCGTCGGTTATTGAACTTTGCACTTTTACGGTATATTGCCGCCGCACCCCCAAAACAACACTTATAAAAAACAGCCCTATCACCGCATACGTCACCAAGTGGCGCGCGGAAAACCGCGGGTTTGCCCGGAGCATATGGACAAATCTCCGGAGCCGCACACGGGTTTCAACGGTGGTTACCCGCCGTCCAATTGCTTTAGCATGTTTAATAAATATGGTCCGTTTACCGGTTTTGGGAACCGGACTAATAGTTGCGGGGGTTGCCGCCGTCTGCAAGGCTTCATCTGCTACCGGCTGCTCCATTTCAAAAATCAATGCGGCACCCCCCTCACTGCCCTCCCGTTCATGGAGGCGCATGGTCAGCTTTTCGGCAACCTCATGGGGCTTAAGGTGGTCAAATGAACCGATAATCTCTTCCCGGGAAAGAGCACTTACAAACGCACCCGTTGCCGCAATTATTGTGTCGCCCGCGCGCATACTCCCCGACAACGAACCTGTTCCGTCTATAAGACGCGCAAGCCTACTGTCCCGCTTAAGATACACAGCTCCGCTCCCCCGAGAAACAACATATAGCGTCGCCCCCACAGGAACCAGCAGGATAAGACTCACCACATCCTCATTAACTGTTGTTTCGGCAATATCGGAAAGCGCGGACAACGAGACGGGAGTGGTGTCAAAAATACGGGTGAGCTTGGTTAACAGCTGGATGCCGCGTGTGCGGGCAATACCGTCAGGAGAGTACATTTCCACTACGCCGTACGCATGAGGGGTTTGCAGCACCTGCCCCCACTGCGTATCAGTAGGAACACCCACTACGGACGCAACAACCGGCTTCATAGAATCCACCATACCATGAATCTATCGTATCACGGGGACAACTATAAAATAAGAAGGGCCAGTACAAAAACGCCGATTGCCGCCGCCAGATGGAAAAACGCCGCAACCCTAAGCACCGGTTCGAATGACTCTTCCAACACCTGCGCCATGAGCTGTTCCTGGCGTAAAATAACGGTAGCAAACACCATATATAACCCCATCCCAAACAGAATAAGGTATTTAATAATGACAAATACTATGTTGGTTATATCAGGTGTCATAGCGATGATTTTTGATTTTCCAATAACTCGCTGATTGCTTCAACTACCTTGGCAGGCTTCGGCACCGCTAAAAATTCTATATTCGGAAGATCTCCTCCGGCCGTCTGGACATATGCATCGCCGTAATCAAAAAATACAGAAAATATCCCGCTGCTTTTATAACTGATATCCTGAATTTTATCGAGCCTCGCTTCAGAAAACTCCTTATAAAGAAGGTGAATAAAATCGATATCAACAATCCGCTTGTCCGTCACAATATAAATATTAAAAAACCACCGGAGAAAACTCATTAACCCAAAACCAAAGGTGACGACATACCAAAAAGCCGTACCCACAATGATGTAGTTTATTGGAATCTCAAACGGAAGCGTTAAAAAGGTAAATAACAGCGGAAAAAACAGCACGGGGGCAAGCGCGAGTAAGATAACCAGGAGCGCGGGACCCAACAGCACAATGAGATGCTGACGGAGAAACAGCGCGACTTTCTCTTCTTTTTCCTGTGTCTCAAAACTGATACCTTCAGGACTCACTGCAAAACTCGTGAGCGGCGACATTATCGTGCGCTCTAAGTCAGGCTCCCTGGATGTAAATACAGTCGGCATCGCGGCTATTGTACAACAATCAGGGGCAGTCGTCACCACCACCATCCACGAGCGTGGCTACTTTCGCTCAATATTAAATAACGGCCCCACAATCTGGATATTGGCAGGCGCACGGAGATTAAAAAAGTCCTTAAATTCGCTTCCCTCAAACGTGACACTCCCTGCATCACCGCTGATGGTTATTCCCGTCGTTCTTCCCAGCCCCCAGTCGACGCCTGAGATGCTTATCCCGCTTACAGAGTTAAACGGTGTCCCGCCCCTGCTTTTGAGCTCTGCCTTAACCCTGTCCCTATCCCATGTGTCAGTGCCGGCGGGATTCGGCTTATCCGGCTGGTAGAGGTGTTCTTTTGTGCCACCGTCTTTCCTGGCAAGGAGTATAACGTTTGCCATATCCGCAACCTCTTCGCTTTTAAGCCACGCGCTCTTCCCGTATTCGTTACGAAAACCCTGTGCAGCATAAAAACAGGGTGAACTGCGATCGTATGCCTTGCTCTGCAGGTCTGAAAAGCTGGATATGTCGCCGTTCGCATCGCGGGTCCGCTTGGTCCATGACCGGTGGCTCCCGCCCCACACATCATTATTCTGGAACGTGTACCCTCCGTCTGTTGATGAAAACCATGCGGCAATTGCAGCTCCTCCCTGCACCATCACTTTGCCCGATGTATCATTCACCGCCTGGTCCCAGGCTCCCCCTTTGGGATCTGTTTTAAAGACCTGACAGCTTTGCGTAGCGCAAATGGAATTATTGCCGTTATCTGTTGAATACAGCGCGTAGGAACGTGCGGCGATCGCCTGTGCTTTAAGTGCTTCGGCAGGCCAGCTGGCCGGCACCTCATAAATCCGTTTTACATACTCCTCTAAACTCCCCGTCCAGATAACCGAACCTTGATTAACTCCGTTGCCATTATTCACTTTAATCGTAATTCCCCCTTTATCCTGATAATCGTCAAAGTTGAAGTATGCACGCAGTATCCTGTCATATGAATGTCCGTCATTTGCCCGTCCTAGTGCGCCATATTGATTCATACCCACCCGGTGCGGAATGCCGTAGGTAAAAAACGCAAATGCCGGAGAAAATCCGGGATTGAGATTTCGATCATCCGTACAATACAAGGGGCCGGCTCCCAAACTCGACGGAAGATTAAGTCCTGATAATTTTGCCGCCAAAAATGACTGTTGCTTTGCAGACAACGCGGCAATTGCCGATGAAAGCTTGCTCTGATAAGCAGATGCCTCCCCTACAAGCTTCCTCACCGAAGCCGCCCTTCTGTCTAAATCTTCTTTGAGGGTTCCCAAGGTAATACGCTCTTTTTCAAGTTCCGCCTTTCTGGTTTCCAAGTCACGGATTGACACGGCGGTTTGTCCAATGAGTTTTTTATCTTCGTCAATAACGACGTGCTGATACGTAAACGCCCGCAATACCGAACCTACATTAGTAGAAGTAAGAAACGGCAATAGTGGATTATACGTTTGGGTTCTCCGGTATAACGCGGCAATCCGGCGCGTAGCAAGAGCAAGTGCGTCTGATAATTCATCTTCGGCAACTAAAATTGCCGCTGCTTTCTTAACAAGATCTGCTTCTATCTTCTTGATGCTTGCCTGAAAAGCGGCTATATCCGCTTCCATTTTAGCAAGCGCGGAAACATGTGGAGCCTTCGCCTTTTCCATCTGATTCCACTCTTCCTGGCATTTCTCAATTTTCCTTAAACATTCATCACGGTCACCACAATTGCCGTCACAACTTTGCGCCAAAGCTACAGAGGGAGTAAATAAAATAATGACAGCCAGAAGAAAAATAGACAAAAATCGGGAAAACTTCATAGAGTCTTACCATTGTACCAGACAGAGCGAAACGGGCCATTAGCTTTTATTATTTAGTAATATTTGCTACACTTATAGCCATGAAACGGGCGATTCTGTCGCTATTTTTGTTTTCCATAGCTCTGTTTATCGCTTCCCCACTTGTGCGGGCTCCGTTATCACAGGTACACGCTCAGCGCCGGAACTGTGACTGATGATTCTGTAGGAGAAAGTGCATGCCGGTTTGTCACCACTGGTGATGCCGGAGCATGGAAGTCATGTTTTGAGGGGGGGGGGGCATGGAAGGCAAGCGGTTGTATAGGTCAGGGGGGAACTCCCAATGATTTCGTCAGTTGGTTTCTGAAACTTGGCACCGGTCTGGGTGGAGGTATTGCATTCCTCCTTATCCTATTTTCCGGATTTCAGCGTATTACAAGCGCCGGAAACCCGGAAAAACTCCATGAAGCAAAAGAGCTCATGACGGCCGCAATTTCGGGGCTGCTCCTTATTATTTTTTCGATTTTCTTGCTTCGCCTCATCGGGGTAGATATATTACAGATACCGGGTCTCCGGTAAACCTATGAACAAAGTGCTTGCCCAGCTTATCATCGAAGGCAACAGTGGACTTCCGGATATATCTCTCGACGAACCGGAGGGATTTACCTTTAGCGGACAGGGTATCGGCGCTATCGTCGGACAGTCGCTTACCTACGTATTTGCTGCAGCGGGGATTGGCCTTCTCCTCATGATTATTTCAAGCGGATATTCGCTCATCATGAGTGCCGGCGACCCCAAAAAAGCGGCCGCGGGCAAAGCCACCCTTACTAATGCCATTATCGGATTTCTTCTTATATTTGCTGCATTCTGGATTGTACAGATTATGGGGACAGTTCTGGGGTGGCAGAGTATCTTTGATATTTTTGGCCAGTAACCTTACTTACCGAACCTTCGTTTCCGTTTGGCGTACACTTCTATCGCCTCGTCCAGTTTCTCCGGGGTAAAATCAGGCATATGCCACACGGGAAAATACAGCTCACTGTAAACACTCTGCCATGGTAAAAAACCTGAAAGCCGCATCTCCCCACTGGTGCGGATAATGAGGTCGGGGTCAGGGACACCGGCGGTATCCAGATGAGCGGAAAAATCCTGCTCGGTAACGCGGATAGCGTCAGGCAACGAACGCACGGCGCGGAGGATCTCGTCGCGTCCTCCGTAATTCAATGCAAAAACCGCAGTAATTTTTTTGTTTTGCGCCGTCTGCTCCATAACTCCCGTGAGCGCTTTCCGGATATCCGGCGCAAACCGGGATATGTCACCGATAACCCGCACTTTCACTCCTTTGTCGTGGAGGCGCTGCCATCGTTTACGCACCGTATGCCGGAAAATCCGCATGATACCCTCTACCTCTTTTGCATCCCTGTTCCAGTTTTCCGTAGAAAACGCCCAAAACGTAATAAACGAAACCCCCCGTTTGGCCGCATGTTCAACCAGCGGCTCCAACACTTCATCGGAAACACGCTGATGCCCTGCAAGCACCGGCAGATTATGCTCTTTTGCCCAACGGCGGTTGCCGTCCATAATTATTGCGATATGAACCGGAATATTATTTGCCATAATGCGTTAAAACAAGTGGGTGCTAACGATGTGAGCACCCCGCGCCGGCTTATTATAAATAATTTCTTCAATTCCAGGGAGCTTCATCACAGATTCCGCTACCCGCGGCTCATCATTACCCACACAGATAATATGGACATTCGGCCCGGCATCTATCGTAAAGTATACCGGTATGCCCTCAGCCCGCAAACGGACTACGTGTGCCATTATACGCTGTGTCACGGGGCTCCAGTATCTAAGCGGCGGCACCTGACTCTGCATGACTGCATGCATATCCAGGCAATCCTCTTCTGTGACGCTCCCGAACAATGCAAAATCCTTCTTTTCTAATGCTTCCCGTATAACTGCCATACGGCGGGGCACTGCATTTAACCTAGCGGCAAGCTTTGGACTGGTGGTGACCCGCTCCATACCGTCTGTAGTTGAGACTTTTTTCATGCGTTTATCCACAATAACGAGAATATCCCGGATATCCCAGTAATCAGCAGGATGCAGTGAATATGCATAGGAGGATTGACTGTCAGTCCCCTTTTCCCATACCGCGAATCCGTCGGGAATACTCCGGCACGCGGAGCCTGATCCCAACCGCGCAAATATCGTTTGTTCCTTTTCCGAAAGCACTGTCCCCAGTGCTGCAAAACCCGCCATCGTGAGCGCAGCAAATCCGGACGCGGAGGCTGCTGATCCCGCCCCCTTGGGGAATGTGTTTTTTGTGACCACCCTGGCTCTCAACTCGCTCCCCGCTCGTTCGCGGATACGGGTAAGTCCCTTTATAACACGTGCTTTTTCATGCTCTGAAAATTCCCCGCCAATAATATCCACACTATCCTCAATGAGTGCCGGATCAAATTCTACGGTAGTAATGGTATGCGCCCCGGTAAGATTCATCGATAGCGAATCGTTAAGAGGCAAACGGAGCGTTTCATCGGCTTTTCCCCAATACTTAATGAAGGCAATGTTGGCAGGGGCTTTTGCTGATGCTTTCATGGCTCCCTCCGCACTCCCGGGGCATTCGGAGTAATGTGGATAACTTGTCCACCTGCAGCTTCTATAGCCTTTTCTATTTGGCCCCGCTTCTCCTTGGGCGCTACCGCAATCATACAATCGCCTCCTCCGGCGCCCGACAATTTTGCCCCCCAGGCTCCCGCACCTTTAGCGGCTACTATGAGTGATTCCAGCTTTTCGGAGCTTACCCCCAAATCCCTAAGATACTCCTGATTAAAGTCCATGAGTTTCCCCACCCGCTCCCAATCTCCTTCCGCCATTTTTTCCCTGGCTCCCATAACCAGGTCCGCAATTGCGTCAAAAATACGGGTCACCCGTTCAGTTTGTGCTGCGTATTTTTTAGCGACATCCGCAACAATGGCTGCCGTGTCAGCTTTCACCCCGGTAAACCCCACGATAAGCGGCATATGATCACTTGCTGCGGGAGTGATGGTACGGCCAAGATGCTCATACCATACCGTGCCACCCCAAATTGCTGACGCTGCATCAAATCCTGATCCTACTTTCTGAACAGCAAGAATAGCGTTACGGGAAAGCCTGAACAGCTCGCCGGGAGTCACCTTCCTGCCAATATATTCTGCAATTGCGTATAGTGTAGCAACCGTCACCGCTGCCGACGATCCTAGCCCGTAATTACCCGAAAATCCGCTCTTTGTAGCAACCAGAACGGGCGGGAGTCTGTTCCCCCAACTCCCCTGTGCCGCTTCAATCGCGGCCGCAACAAACCGGGTGTCTGATACACCCGGCGTATCAAAATGCATCGCATTGTCGTGAGACGGTGAAAGTGAAACAGTAAGCCGTTCACTCACCGCAGTTACTAAACACGGCTTACCATACACCACCGCATGATCCCCCAACAAGAGAAGTTTACCCGGCGCGGAAACGGTTATTGTGTTCATACAAGCACCTGTTCAAGCTTTACCCCCGCTCCTCCCAGCGTCACCTGAAATGATGGGTAATTATATTTTTTCGCCATACGGACAAGTGAGCCAGGGCCATCATGTACTGCCAGAATAATACCTGATCCGCCTTTTATCCCCCCCGCGCCACTTATCTTTGCGGCGCCCCCCGATTTTTCAATATTCCTAATAAGCGTTTTGGCGTCCGGTGATACAATTTCCATTTTTTCCAATAGCATTTCATTTTTTGTGAGCGCATCGCGAAAAACCTGTTCATCCTCATCGTGGATTGCACAAGCCACCTCTTTGGTCACCGTTTCCACATCATGTAATAAATTGGTGAAATATCCCCCGTCTTTGTCTTTCACTTCTGCCACATGCCGGACTAAATCACCGGTGCTTTCAATTCTGCCGGTATTAATAAGGACAAACGGCGCAAACGTTTTGGGTATTTTAAACGGCAGGAGCCACAGTGTTTTAAGAAATTCCAATTCTTTCCGATACCAAAGCAGGCCGCCGTGAGTCGCCACCGCAGGATCGCTTCCTGAACTGTTTTCGTGTTTTGCTTTTTCCGCCTGGTACGCACTTTCGTTAATAGCCTGAGCATTCCATGGCAATCCCTGCCACGCAGATAGCGCTCCAATAAGGGCTACGGCAAGTGCAGCAGATGAACCCATACCACTACGAACGGGAACCGTTGAGGCTATAGCAATGCCAATATCTGCATCAATGGTGACGTTATGTTTTTTCTCAAAAACAGAACAGATCGCGTCGAGATATGTGTCTTTTTTTCTGACTTCAGATAGACGTGGTGTTGCACCCTTTTCCAGAGTGACATACAAACGAAGCGAGGTTGCCACAATAAGTGTTGGCTTGCCGTATACAACCGCATGTTCACCGGATATATGAAGCTTGCCCGGAGCTGAAACAGTTACTTTTTTCATACCAGGGGTTTTGCTTTGATTCCATAAGGGATCACCCCGTCGCCGTCAGGGTGGGTCACCCTCCGCACTACGGTAACCACCTTTTGGCCAAACACGAGATCGTTTTCATCATAATCTACCAGCTGACAAGTTATTTTTTTGCCGTCCGACAATTCTATAAGGGCTACAGGATACGGCGCCTGATCGGTAAATCCTCCGGGAGGAACACGGACAATTGTCCACGAAAGAATAAAGCCGGTTTTACCGATTAAACCAGCCACATTTTTTTGATTTCTCCACACTTTAACCGGACTTTGCATATTATTTTTTAAGAATATGAATAACTGACGTAGCCCCGCTTCCTCCTACATTATGGGCAAGCCCCACAGCAGCACCCTCAACCTGCCGCTTACCCGCCACTCCGCAAAGCTGATCCACCAATTCGACAATTTGTTTAACACCGGTAGCACCAACGGGGTGGCCGCACCCCTTAAGACCTCCTGACGGATTAACGACTATTCTCCCCCCCTTACCCACCGTAGTTTGCCCGGCGGCTATAGCAGCAGCTGCTTTCCCCTTGGGGAAAAACCCCAGGTCTTCCATTGCCAGCACCTCTGCAATCGTAAAACAATCATGCACCTCGGCAACATTAATATCATTTGCGGTCATACCCGAAAGGTTGTATGCACGCGCTGCTGCCTGTTGGGTGGCCGACAATCCGGTTAGGGTTTTCCTTTGTGCAAGACCCAGGGAATCGGTGGCAACCGCTGAAGCGGCAATTTCTACCCGGCGAGCAGCTTTTTTTTGTTTCTTGGAGGTTATAACTACTGCTGCCGCTCCATCCGATATTGGAGAGCAATCCAACAGCTTCAACGGATCTGCAATCCTGCTGCTTTTCATAACCTGCTCAACGGATAACGTATTATGAAACTGTGCATTAGGATTAAGAGATGCGTGGTAATGGTTTTTAACAGCGACCGCTGCCAACTCCTCTTCGGTCGTACCAAACTCGCGCATGTGAATACGGGCAAGCATTGCATATAACCCCGGAAAGGTTGCTCCACCGCTCCGCTCCTCTTCGCTTCCGGCACCCATAAGTGCAGTAGCGACATCCTCCGGCTTATGATCGGTCATTTTTTCTATCCCCAGCACAACGACCGTGTCATACTGGCCGCTCATGACGCTGTTTACTGCATTGTGGAGTGCTAATCCTCCCGATGCGCATGCGCCTTCCACTTTAAATGCAGGAGCAGTGAGACCCAATTCTTCCGCAAAAAACGCCCCCAAATGCTCCTGACCGCCCAGCATACCGGAAAGCATATTGCCGACAAAAAGCGCCTGGACATCGGCTATTTCTATACCTGCATCCGCAAGTGCACCAAACACCGCCTGGCGCGCTAACCCCCGGGGAGATGCGTTCCATAGTTCGCCAAATGCAGTAGTGGCCGATCCTGTTACATATATTTTCATAATTTGTGGGTCATCTTAAGAAATTTAATATAGTCGATATATGTTTTTCGATGCATCTGATCAGATACCAGATCTTTTGCTTTTTTACGGGATGACTGTAGCAGAGCGAGCCCTGCAGTGGTTTCCCAGACAAAGGCATCACTTCCTGCTCCTGATCCGTACGACACCATAAATATTTTCTGGCCGGGAGACGCTTGGTCCAAAATCGCCGAAAGCCCCAGCATGGCAGTTGCGGAATAGGCATTGCCGATATGATCAACAACAAGAGACGGAGCCAGCTGAGCCGGCGAAAAACCCAACCGCTTCGCCACTTCCCGCGGAAACTTTCCGTTGGGCATGTGGAAAACACAGTAGTCGTAGTCGGCGGCTGCGGTTTTGGTCATCTCGAACAACCTGTTTGCAGCCCCCATGACGTGCTGATAATACGCAGGCTCCCCCGTAAATCTGCCGGCATGAGAAGGATACCGCATGCCGTCCCGCCGCCAAAAATCAGGTGTATCCGACGAATACGATGTATCAGCAGTCAACCGCGCCGCTACTCCTTCGCTCCCCAATAAAAATGCAGCTCCCCCGGCCGCTGCCGTATATTCCAAAAAATCGTGCGGCTTTCCCTGCGCGGTATCGCTGCCGACCGCGAGACCATACCTGGCATGCCCTGCAGCCACAAGTCCCGCAATTGCCTGAATCGCGGCGGTTCCCGCCTTGCATGCAAATTCCATATCTGCGGCAAGATACGCTGTTCCCACTCCCAATAACTCACCAACAATGGTAGATGTCGGATTCACCGCATAGGGGTGGCTTTCGCTTCCCACGAACAAGACATCAATATCGGAGGGATTATGCTGAACAGCCGCAAGGCACGAAGATGCCGCCTCGATGGCAATTGTTGCTGCGTCTTCATCAAACCCGGGAACCGACTTATCGGTAAGACCCAGCGACCGGGACACCTCATCGGCGTCCTTCTGCCAGGCCGCTGCAATATCGGCAATACGGATACGACTTCGGGGAATATAGGTTCCGTAGGAAACAATGCCTATCATAGATCCTTCCCCCTCCCCAGCGTTTCGTGTGCCCGCGACAGCGTCCCCTGCTCTAACGAACTTAACAATGATATTTCCCCCGCAAGAACCGCGCCCCCAACGATCTCTGAGAGGCGCATCGCCTCAGCGCCGCTTCCTCCTGCACCCACCCTCAGCATGGTAAGCGCCTCCCTCTGGGTTGCAAGACCCGTCCCTCCTCCTACGGTGCCGAGCATAAGATCAGGCAAATAAATACTCATATACAAATCTTCACCGTTTTGCACTTCTGCTGTAGTTATGCCCAGACTCCCCTCTACGACATGCGCAGGATCCTGACCCGTTGCAATAAACAGGGCGGCAATAATATTTGCATACTGGGCGTTAAATCCCATTGATCCGCTCATTACACTCCCCAACATACATTTGGATATCCAGGTTTCATACACATGCCGTGCGTTCGTTTTGAGAACATCCCGCAATACCGACTTGGGCAGCACCACCTCAGCCGACACAACAAATCCGCGGTTATTAAGAAAATTCTGCCATGACGGTTTTTTGTCCACACAAAAATTTCCGGAAAGTGCTGTGCAATGCGCTCCCGTTTGCTCCTCAATATAGGAAGCTGCCCTGTCGGTTGCGATGGTCACCATGTTAAGACCCATTGCATCCTGCGTATCGAACGAAAACCTCACATACCGATACAGTCCCACCCCTTTTGATGTAACCGCCATAAGCGTGAGGTGGTGAGATGTTTGTTCTGTTATTTTTTTGAGTTCCTCAAAATGGCTATCGATAAACTGCATTAGCTTCTTGTTTTCGGCGAGTGAGCTCACTTTAAACGACGGACCCCTGGTCGCTCCAGCGCGAAAACTGTCCGTTGCGGCACCCCCGCTTAATGCAATCGCCTTACATCCCCGGTTTACCGATGCCACAAGCGCACCTTCGGTGGTCGCAAGCGGCAAAAAACACGTTTCCTTGACTCCGGACGTGCGGGTGAGCGCCAATGGACCTGCCACCCCCAAAGGGATCTGAACCGCTCCAATCATATTTTCACAATTTTTGGTAGAAGCCACACCTTCGTCTAAGGTAAAACTACCTGTGTGGGAGAGACTGACTGATAACCGCTCTTCCAACGCATTCCTACGGGCTTTTGCTGTCGTAAAGGTGCGTAATGATAATGGCGTATCGTTCATAAGTAATAATTTATAAAAACGGAACTTTAAATATACCCAAGCGGTACATAGCATACGCCCACGCCGTCATGCCGGGGGCGGAACAAACCCCCACCACCACCGCCTGCAGAAGAGTAACTTTTAACCCAAACCGCAGGGTAAGATACGACAGCGTCACTTTCCACCATAATAGGGTAACGCTAAAAACCAGGAACAATAAACTGAACAGCACTCCGGGCACACTCGTTGTCCGTGGCGGCGGCAGAAGTACGTATAACACCGATGTAGCTAAAAACCATGTTACTGTCGGCACCAGGGTGTACGCCCATGCCAACAAAATCGGCCATAACTCTGCGCGTTTTCCAAACAACCTGCCCACCGCCGCAATACTCAGTGCCGCACAAAACACCCCGCTTACAGCGCCCATGGCGAGGGCGATAAACTGCTGCGTTAAAAGAAACGGACGGAATGATGCTATTTTTACAATACTTGCCAACGCAAAATATAAAGACAACAATAAGCCGATATAAACAAATTCGCCCGATCTGCCGTGCGTCACAATACGCCGGTACGTTTCGTATGGACGTGAGATCAGCCCCACCAGTGTACGGCCGAAGGTAACCCCATCAACAATAAGTGCGCTCATGACGTCCATATTTAGGTAGTCGGAAAAATGAGGAAAAACCCGCGCTGGAGCGTTTAATTCCCTTATGGAGCACCAACTAGAACCCGCGCTGGAGAAGCGTGACAATTGCCGAAACGGCCGGTCCGAATATGATATATAACCCTGCTGCAACCAGAAGACTCACCCCTACAAACCACGGCAGCGGTGTCACCTTAAGCCGCTTCGTCATCTGCTTATATAGTTGCGTTAAAGGACCCAAGGTTTGCGGTGGAATATCTGTCACCTCTTCCCACCGTTTTACAAATTTTTGATATGTAGCGTCAGGCATAGTTATAATGACAAAAACACTTCGACAAACGCACGCCTTGCTCTAAACAGCCGTGATTCTGCGCTCTTAAAGCTGATTGAAAGCTCTCGGGCAATATCTTCAACACTCACGTGCTCCAGATATTTAAGCACCAGCACCCTCCGGTGTACGGGAATGAGGCGCCGCATAGCGGCCTGAATTTTTTCTTTCACCAACGAAACATCAAGCTCTTCTTCCGGCCCCAACATGGGAGAAACCAGAAATTCAAGCTGCGGCATTTGCGAAAACACAATGTGTTTTAATTTCTTTTTTCGGTAATAGTCGATGATCTTGTGCTGACAGATAGAGAACAGGTATGTTCGCACCGAACTTTTTTGCTGAAAATCCCGCAGACCCTCCAAAAATGAAAAGAGCGTGTCCTGAAGTATTTCCTCTGCATCCTCTGCTGTTTTAACCTTGGTGATGATATACCGGCGGAGCTGGGGCGCATAGGTACGGTAAAAAATACCTGCTGCCTGCCGGTCATGAGCAAATAGCCTGGTAATCAGCTGTGCGTCATCCATGGGATGCCCCCACTTTACCATAATTGACGCATCCGCTCAATTTTAGGTACACTGAAAGTATGTTTGAACAGGTGCTGGCCCAATCCGAAGATTTACAGGCGCTCGCCCCCAATCCCGGGCTTACATCGTTTGGCATGCTTATTACCGCAATTGTAAAGAATTCATTCGTTTTAGCAGGTATTATCAGCTTTATTTTGTTGATTTTCGGCGGATTTAACGTTATAGTAGCCGCAGGAGACGCCAAAAAGGCTCAACAGGGCAAAGCGGCAATTACAGGAGCCGTCACCGGACTGCTTCTGGTGCTTGGTTCTTTTTGGCTTGTCCAGATTATAGAAGTAATAACGGGTCTCAAGCTATTGAGTCCGCAATAACACGAAATTATGAAGCTGCTCGCACAGGCCGGAGAAATAGTCGGTTCAATAGAAAGCCCGCTTTCCAGCACCGGATACGGGAGCATATCATCGGGGGCTGTTGGATTGTTTATCACCAACGTTATCCGCTTGGCATTTGTCGCCGCCGGTATTTACGCCCTGTTTAACTTCATAATCGCCGGGTATTCATACATGAATGCTGCAGGTGACAGTAAAAAATTATCAGAAGCGTGGAGCCGTATCTGGCAATCCCTCATGGGTCTGGTTATTATTGTCGGATCATTTGCCCTCGCGTCATTGTTTGGCTACCTTATTTTCGGAAACGCCGGGTATATATTAAATCCGACTATCTACGGGCCCGGAGAATAATATGCGTGAACTTGCATTAGAATTAGGTCAAATCGGCGGCGAAGGCCTGGGGCCATTCGGATCAAACCCGGGCGACGGGCTGACCGGCATCACCAGCATAGTTTCTTCTGTCATCGGCATCATGACAATAGCAGCAGGCATATGGTTCCTGTTCCAATTCATTATCGGAGGATTTAATTGGATCAACGCCGGAGGCGATAAAGCAAAGCTCCAGACATCCAAAGACAGACTTACCAATGCGTTTGTCGGGCTTATTGTCGTCGTTGCCGGGTGGGCAATCTTAGCCCTTGCAGGCACATTCTTTAATGTTGATTTCACCATATCAAATCCGGGCTCCCTGTTGCAGCAGCTGAGTCCGAACCGATAACACTATGAACACTCTCGCCCAAATAGTAAATCCAGTACTCCCCGGCGCTCTGGGAAGCGGCGGCAACAGCACCGGGCCATCAGCGCTGGGCTCAATTATCAGCTCGCTTGTGGGTGTTTTTCTTATTCTTGCCTTCATTTCCGCCCTGCTTTACATGTTTCTTGGCGGATTTGACTGGATCACGAGCGGAGGCGACAAAACGAAACTTCAATCATCCCGGGACAAGATCACCAACTCCCTGGTAGGTCTTGTTGTTGTCGGAGCATCGTGGGCGGTTATGATGATTGTCGGCAACTTTATGGGCATTGATTTCCCTAACCTACCTATTCCTGTTATCGGCAATTAACCAAGAGTGATAGGCTAAACCAAGAAAAAATAAACCTGTTTATTGACAAACCGAGTTTTGTTGCGCAAAAATGGAAGGTAGTGGTATAATAAAGCTTGTATTGATTTGACGAAAGGATTCATTTATGCAAAAAGTATTTGCCCAAGCAGCACTGGATGTTAAACAGCCGGACACTATCAAAATCACCGACATCGGCAAACTGATCAGTGCCCTCGTCGGAACCGTTCTTATCATCGCAGCGCTTTTGGCATTTCTTTACCTCATCCTGGGAGGCATTAAGTGGATCACCTCCGGCGGCGACAAGGCCGGTATGGAAGAGGCGCGTAACAAAATTACCCACGCCATCGTCGGACTCATCATTGTCGGCTCTGCCTGGGCAGTGATGACGCTCGTCCAAAACTTCTTGGGCGTGCAGATCATCGGTGGTTCCATAAACTTCCCGAAGCCATACTAACCGTTCACAAAACGATTTTGGGCTTTACTCTGTAAGACTCCTGGGGGATAATATTATATATGGAAAGCTGCTCGATAGACGGCGTTGTACAAATCACCTGTATCATCCCGCTCGTTGCCAATGTAATCCGCGCTGTAGTGGCATTAGGCGCAGTAGCTCTGTTTGTCATGCTTCTTGCAGGAGGATTTAATTTCCTGTTTTCTTCCGGCGATCAAAAAAAACTTGAAGCTGCACGGGGCACCGTAACCCAGGCAATTGTTGGTATTATTATCATGTCTGTAGCATTCCTTATCTTACGCACCATACAATTATTTACGGGAGTTGACGTGTCTACACTGCAGTTTCCTACACCGTAGATACAGAATTCGAGTTGACGGCATGGCTCATTATTAATGATAATAGACAGGCATGAAGCGATTATTTTTAACCATCACCGGACTCATTCTGGCACTTGCTGTTTCAGTAAACCCGCTCCGTGTATACGCACAGGGTGCTGATGCCGCCGCAACAACAGCTCCCGCAGCTGGTGAATGCGATTCCTGGTTTGTGGCTCCGGTCACTTGTCTTTTGGAACCGATAACCAAAGGTGTTGCGGGATCCCTCAATAAACAAATCGGCGACATCGGCACAGCAACATTTGCCATGGGGCAAATGGTTATTGCCGGCATGGGACTATGCGATTCTGAATGCAATCCGAATTGTCCCAAGGGAGTGAGTTTCCAGCACAGTGCAGTTGCCGGTCTTTCGACGACGGCGCTTGCGATGTACCAAAATCCTCCCGCAGAAACCAAAACCTATATTGCCGATGTCGGAAGAACCCTAGGATTCATGCCGAGAGTGCAGGCACAGGGAATCGGATTCTCCGGTCTTTCTGCACTTCTTGACCTGTGGAAAGCATTTAGAAATATTGCCTATGCCCTGCTCGCCATCATCCTTATTGTCGTAGGCTTTATGGTCATGTTCCGGAAGAAAATTGACCCCAAGACTGTAGTGACGGTACAAAACGCAATCCCACGCATCGTTATCGCCCTTCTTCTGGTTACCTTCTCTTATGCCATAGTAGGTGTCATGATTGATCTGATGTATCTGGCGATCGTGCTTATTGTTTCTATCGTTGCCGGAGCAGCGGGACCTTCTCTGGGACAATCAGTGAGCCTGTTTACAACAGGTGGCTCATGTGTAGGCGCCGGCAGCGGAGCGGCGGTAGAAATCGGCGGGGGCACCGCAACCACCCAGCAAGTTTCCACAATACTGTTTAACGGCGGCGTCGGCGGACTTATGCAGTTTTTTATGGGAAGCGGATTTCAGGCGTGGGACGATATTGCCTCCATGCTTACCGGAGGATTTGACGCAAAAACTACCGCAGCATACTTTATTGTCCCCGGTCTAATCGGCGCACTCGTCGGCGGCGGAAAAGGATTGTTTACCGGTCTTGTATCAGCGCCCATACTATTAACACTTATTATCCTTATCGTCTTAATCTTCGGGTTTATCCGACTTGTATTCATGCTTATTGATGCGTATATCAATATCATCATTTCGTTACTCACTGCCCCATTCCACCTTATGATGGAGGCAATTCCGGGAACCAATGCGTTTTCCAACTGGTTTAAGAACCTATTATCCAAAATAATAGTATTCCCGATAACTGCGGTGTTACTTCTGGTTGCGGCGGTCTTGACCAGCCAGAATGTCGCTACCAAGATATGGGCACCACCCATGCTTTCGAGCGGCGGCGGCGCGTTTGGCATGGCTGGTATTATCGGACTCGGCATGCTGCTTGTTATCCCGACCGTAGTTGCGGGCATCCAAAAAGGACTTAAGGCAGAACCTCTGGTGCCGGGCGGAGTGGCGCCTATATTCGGTCCATTGGGAAGCGGCGTCGGACAACTCTTCTCGTTGGTATATCAGGCGTCATTTGTCTCGAGTGCGCTACGGCACAAACCAGACGACAGAAGCGGTATGCAATTAGCACGCGAAGGCTCAACAAAGGGCTTGGGTGCCATCACCGGTGGCGGCAGCGGCGGCCATTAATCTCCCCTAATAGATTGATGTTTTTCTCCCGGGAAATAATTCGTGCACGCGGGCTACTCACGGTAACGCAGCGTCACAAAAACCTAATGCCCTCCCCCGCCAGCACTCTTCTGCTCTTCTACGGACTTTTCCGCAGCGATAGCAAGAGTTGCAAGGATGGGCACCCACCAATACTTCCGCCCCATTGCCCAGAGCCGGTCAATAAGGGTGGTGTGGAACTCTTTCTGTAAATCCTGCAGGTACTCGGGGTGATTGATAAACAACCCCATATCGTGAGCGGTATGGATAATCTCCGACATTTTTATCTCATCCCACACATTTCCGTGGGAACCCGTGTATCGGGTTGAATAAGAAACCGCCTCAGCAATAGAATGCGGCCAATGGGCAATTTTTTCTTTCGCCAGGTGCTCCCAACGCTCTTTACCGAATATCGTCTGCAGCAGTTTGTTTTTCTCCAGACCACGGAAGTCCGGCTCAAAATGCTGGAGCAATCCGGTTAAACCAGGCACCAATTGCATTGATAGGTGCCTCCCCTTGTTCATCTCAAAAAACACGCGCATCATTTCCTTGACCGTTGCCTCGGCTGCATCAGGACCAGAATAATCAACGATGGCGGTGCGCACTTCCATCATCTTCTGCAAACTCTTAGTGTAGTCATTGGGGGAAAGCACCATCTCGGAATTGGAGAAAAATTCCAGCATGCCGTCGCGGGCGCGCATCTGGGCGCCGACATCGCGGATCCTCCGGTGCATCGCAACAGTTCCGAGCTGATAAAAATTAGATTCTTTCCAGTCAAAGTCGGTTAAACTCATGGTAAGCGGCAACTTAAGCGCTGATATGGCGTCCATTTTATTCCTGAATGTAGCTCCCGACGCCTCAACCGTACGGCTCCGGTATATTTCCGCCTGCATATCCACAATCACCTGGCGCATGTTTTCATTGCGCGCGGGGTCGAACTTTAACAATTTAAGATAAGGCGCCACCAGTGCATCAAAATCTTTTTTGTCTGCCAAATCAATACGGGCAAACTGCCAATCTTTCTCATGGGCCATTTTCAGTTCAGCAAGCGACAGCGCTTCCTTAAACTTTTTCCACTCTTCGTGGGTTACATTATTTTTGGTTAATATCTTTTCCGTATCTTCTTCCAGTAGTTCAAGGAACTTAGAGGGGTTTCTCCGGAGCATGCGGTCGAGTATCGGTTTGCGCTCTGCAGCGTTTCCGGCAGTCAGCAACTGGATAGACAGCGCTTGGTTATCAAGAAGCGCAGCGTTTTCCGGAAGCTTCTTCATACTGAGCATCTTGCCTCGGAGTTCGTCAGATATTCCTTTTTCAAGCCGCCACGCGGTTCCGTCATAAAATCCTCCGGATGACATAAATCCGGGGCCTAATAACTCGCTGAAGGATATGCCGGTTGCATCCTCGGCAAACTCCCAGGTTTCCATTGCTTTCTGCCGCTGCTTGTCGTGCTCATGATGCTTGGCGTCATGCCATTCGTGGGTTTTAGTAAGCTTCATCTTTTGTCCGATACTTTCCGCCATGCCTCCCAGATACTTCCTGAACCACCCCACTTCTTTAGGATTAATGCCCTTGGTGGTCAGAAGGTTTTTCCGGAATATGCTCCGAGCAGTAATACCCATGTCGCCGCCGATATTAAACCGGGTGGCAAATGTTTCCGGGTTGAATATGCGCTGAATATCCTCAAAAGCAGGAGCGCGCATCACGTGTTTGCCCGACGCTGTCCCATATTCGTTTGCCGGAGGAACAGACATCATGGCACCAATCATCGCCATACGCCCGCTCCCTATCATGGCCGTGCGCGATGCCCACAGTGCCATACGGACTTCATATTCGGCCGGTTTATAATTTGGATCCTCGGGATGCTGCGCCTGCAGATACTCCACAAGCCGCTTTCTCACCTCAATATCGACGGGTGATAATCCGCGGGTTTCCAACAGCTCCTGGGTGAAGTTTTCATTAAGCATTTCTTCACGGTGTGAGTAAATCTGATAAAGGCGTTCAACTTCGGATAGCTGCTCCATTTCCTTTTCATTAAGTGCCACTCCCTCGCTCTTTTTCTTTAAGAGGTCCTCGCGGGCATTACGTAGCTTAGACAGGGTAATATGAAGCTCTGTATAGCTTTGCACGTCATCGTCCCACAGCATCACCCCTTCTGCTGCCAAGTCCTGCTGCTGCTGGATCTCGTGCATAAGCCGCTGGTCTTCAACAGACAACGGACTCTGGGTTTTCCCCTTTTCCGGGTCATATCCTTCCTGCCGTTGTTTTGCCTTAAGTTCTTTGAGAATGTCCTCGCGTTTCATCTTGCCGCCGTTCCAGTTCACTTCTTCCCGCATGTATTTCACTGCTTCTCCGTATTTTGCCCGCTTTGTTGCCATAAGCTCAAAAAGCACGTGTTCATACAGGCTGTATGCCTCGTTTGAATGATCGAAATTTTTATATAGGTGATCAAGGTCTGCTCCTTGGAGCAAACTCATGGCCTTAAGCCGGTCCTTCACGTCGCCCGGGTTATACATGAGTCCTTTTACGGCATATTCGTATTGACCGCGGCTATCCCAATGCTTCTGGTACAACTGAACCGCCAAATGATATTCACTGCCGTATTTCCATACAAGGAAGTCCTTGAATTCCTGGAAGCGCTGATCCTGGGTAAGTGTCGGCCTGGTTTCTTCGCGGCCCATGGAATATATTTGGTCAATAAAATCGAAGTACCACCTAGCCTCTCCTTCATCTCCCTGGATAAGCATTTCGACATCAGACGGCGGAATATACCGGAAATCGGGGAACACTTCGTCAGGTTTATGGAGTTCGGGGTTCGGCGAGTTCCCCATCACCTCGCCCCAGGTAACCACACGGCCGCCCCTGAGTTTCTCCTGGTGCTTCTGCATCCGTAAATCAGTAAAGCGCTCAAACTGGCGGACGCGTTCAACCGCCTGCTGCACCAATTTTTCACTTACTCCTTCTTTTCTCCCTTTTTCCACCATGCGGCGGACAGCGTCGTCTGTAAGTCTGCCGTCATACGCAGCTCCCGGATCGACCCGGAACCGAAACTGCAGCTCTTTAAGATCGGATGCTAGCGGTGTGTCTTTAAGATCCACGTCGGCTGCTTCGTCATATAAACTCTTCACTGCTCCCGTAAGCTCAGGGTCATTATCTCTAACAGGTTCCCCGGCTTCACCATCTTCCCCCACTCCGGAGCCGCCCTGAATAACCGGCACCGCTTCGTATGCAATGCCTTCCAGTGTCGGGTGCTCCGCAATAATTTTGCGCAAATATTTCCTCGCCTCAACGGCGGTGGGGCTTGTATATTCTGCTTCTTTGGCCACCCGTGCTAACCGCTCGGCAACCCCCCGCATATACTCAGGATCGGCCAACTGGGATTCGTCTGCGGTAAGAAGCGACTCAACAATACTAAACACTCTGGCGTCTTTAGGTAAATCGGATTCATTCCCCACAATCCTTTTGGTTGTTTCTGATGTCGTCTCCTTGAGCTTGCCCACCAGCGCTGCCAGACGATCTACAGACACGGTGTGCTCACCTGTTTCGGGCACTTCAGGAGGTGCTTCCGCGGGAGGAGGCGTCGGCTCAACGGGGGCAGCCTGCTCCACTGGCTTAGCGGGCTGACCTGCTTCTGCAGCTTTTTTGGCCGCCTCATTTAACCGCTTAAATAGTTCTTCGTTAGCCATAGAGCGTAAACGACACGAAATAACGCGCTAAATACATGCGCCTCTTAATATTCTATCGTTTCGATCCGCTACAAACAAGGGAGCTATCGATAAAGACCGTGGGTAGCAATATACTGGCTGACATCGGGCGGTACGAACTCGTCAATCGACAGACCTGCTTTCACCCGCTCGCGGATTTTTGTCGATGAAATATTGCTCCCGATAAGAAAATCGCTGGTGATCAGCGTCATATGAGGATACAGCGGCTCGTTGGGAAACCCATACCGGGGAAACACCAGAAACGGCATATGCCGCAGCAATTCTTCCCATTTGCCCCACAAATGAAACGTCGGAAGCTGATCAGAGCCGATAATAAACCGAAATTCGTGTCCGTTTGGCAAGTGCGGCAACAGGTGAATAGTGTCCCCGTCAAGCTTGTGGTCAATTTCCAGTGTGGAAACTTGGGTTTTCTCAAATTCCAGAAGCTTGGTCATCGCAAGGCGGTGCGATACTTCAATAACCGGCTTGGGGGGGATTTGTCCATAATTAGGAAGAAACCATACCTCGTCGGCATCCGTAAAATCCAGCACCTGCCGGGCAATCATCAGGTGACCTATGTGGGGAGGGTTAAACGCGCCGCCCAAGAGTCCGATCTTCATAGCCTCCTATTCTACCTTTTTTGTGTACCGTTCGCGAGAAACACGGATAACGGTCTCCCGCTGTTCGT
This sequence comes from Candidatus Gottesmanbacteria bacterium, assembly GCA_016214885.1. GTDB lineage: Bacteria > Patescibacteriota > Microgenomatia > UBA10105 > UBA927 > UBA927. Next base: position 156,758 of record JACRMP010000005.1, read on the forward strand.
TGCGGCTCTTTGGAAGCGGAAGGGTGGTAGCAGAAAAAGGTGTCGATGTTTGATTATCTATAGATAGCTTGAGAACGACCTCAAAATTCCCGAGTCCCACCAGCTCCGCTTCTTCATATTTTTCACCAAACTCGCGCCCCAACATGCGGGCGTCAGCTGCTCCCACCGCAAACGATATGATGGAGCCCGCGTTGCCGAAAATCGCTTTCTGTACATCCTCGTCAATCTGCCCCACATATTGGTTGGCAAGGGCGAGGTTCAGCCGGTATTTACGCGCCTCGGAGAGAATCTTAATAAACGACTGGGTGGCAAAATTCTGGAATTCATCGACGTAGAGATAAAAATCACGTCTGTTTTCTTCTGCGGTATATACCCTATTCATGGCGGCTAATTGCATCTTGGTAATAATCATTGCCCCCAACAGCGCACTACTATCTTCTCCGAGTTTCCCCTGTGCCAAATTCACGATGACAATTTTCCCTTCATTCATCATGCGCTCCAAATCCACTGTCGATGACGGGCTTCCCACTATGTTTCTGATCGTTTTGGAGGAGAGAAACTGCCCGACTTTATTAAGTATCGGCGAAATCGACTCGCTCTTCATCTGCGGCGACAACCTGTTAAACTCGTTAAGCCAGAAATTCTTCAGCACCCGGTCATCCAATTTTTCGACTACCTTCTCACGGAAGCGATCGTTGGTCAGAAGCTCCGGGATATCCAAAAATGTCGATTGCGGTACGTGGGTGAGCGTTAAAATGGTGTTACGTAAAATATACTCAAGCCTAGGACCCCAACTCATATGGTATAGCTTGTAAAATATGGAAACAATACCGGAAGCGATGAGTTCACGGTACGCAGAATTTTTTACCTCCAGAGGATTTAAGTGGAACGGGTGCTCGGTGTCAGACGGATCAAGATACGCCACATCGTTCATACGGTGTGAAGGAATATAATCAAGCAAAATATCACTCAAGTCCCCGTGGGGATCAATAACGGCCACTCCCTCGCCGTTTTTCATATCATTAATTGCCATATTGGCAATAAGGGTGGATTTGCCTGTTCCTGTTTTTCCGATGATATACATATGCTTCCGGCGGTCCGCCTTTTTCACACCGAACGTGGTGGGAGTATTCTTATATTCCGTACGGGCAAAGAAATTTATGGATCGTTTCTCCTCATCGCTTCCGCCGGCAATCGGAAGATTCTCAGGAGCTTCTCCCAACAAATGCGCCCCCCAACGGATATTCTTAATCATCGACAGACCCATCCCTGGAGGATGCCACAATGACGCCAACTCAGAAGACCCCAACACCTGATACTTTGGCCGGGCATAGTCACCGCGTGCTATCACGCTTTGTTCCAGTTTGTTTTTCTGCCAGAACTGCGGCTCGTGGAGCACCAAGCTGTTTCCACCGCCAAGACTATACACCCCAAATGTACCGGAGGCCGTGTGAAGCAGATGTTGCGCCCGCTCAACAGAACCCGCCACCGAAATAAGCCTTATCGCCGCATAAAATCCCACCTGATTCATTTTAATTTCCATAAGCCGGGCGTGCGGATGGGTCTTTGTCCTCCCTGTTGTAGAGTTAGGGTCGGCAACCCCTTTGGCGATAAGGGCCGCTATTCCCCGCTGCCAACTGTTGCCCGCGGGAGCTATACGGATCTGGACGGCCATTGCTTCCTGCGGAGATAATTTAGCGAGCTGGCCAACAACACCAGAGAGGATATCGAGATCCTTCATGTCTTTGTAGGTTTTAAGCGGCAGATAATAACTGTTTCCGTACACCAACTGACCTACCGCATGCGGAAGGGTCAAAAAATGCGGCATATAGTCTTTTGCCGGGGAAATAAGCACCCGCGGATACTGCGCAGTAAGCTGACTTTCCACGTATCCCCTCTGGGACTGGGGGGTTACGAGAAAAAAATGGATACCGCTATTAACAGACGCTATCTCCAAACTTAAAAAAGAAGAAGGGGCGCCTCCTCCGAACAACATCTGGAATATATTGCGGTGACCTCCCCCGGTGCTTAACGCAGCAAGCACCTGCTCCATAGCCAGCGGCGGTTCTTCGCTTTCCCTGCTATTTTGGATTTCCAACACGACGGGATCAATTGACGTCATGAAGTAATCTTATCATACGTATTTTTCCCGCGTTCGTGAAAACTAAAAAAGTGGAGTTTTCACGGTCCTGATGCGCTTTGTGCTATTGAACCCCAATCATTTTACCTCTACAATATTTTTACATGGAACAGCACCCAGTGCCGCAAAACGTAACCACTTTTCAATTCCGTCTCATAGGAGACATGACGATCAAACAATTCGGATATCTTATTGCCGGAGGCATCCTCGCGGTTATTGCATACAAATTACCCCTTCCGTTTATCATCACCTGGCCGCTTGCGGGTGCGTTTGCATTTTTAGGAGTGGGGTTTGCGTTTATCCCCGTCGAGGAACGGCCGATGGACGTATGGGTGTTCTCATTCTTTAAAAGCGTGTATAGCCCGACACAGTATATATGGTCACACGACCAAACTCCGGAAAACGCGGCCACTGCTGCTACCCCCGATGTTATACATACTCCCACAAAACCTGCCCCGCTTACGGCTGCAACACCGGCACCCGCACCACAACCGGTACAAGTAGCACAACCGCAGGCCGCCAAAGCTGTGCTGACCGGATTGTTCCAACCCACCCAACAGGTCGCTCCCCCACCAAAACCGGTAGCGTTTACCGTGCCAGCAAAACACACATCGTTTATGGACGAGGTTATGGGATGGCTTTTTCCTAAACCTAAGGCCGCTACTGCGCCGGTACCCCCTCAGGCAGCAACACCTTCCGTAACAGGATACCGGCCTCCCGCGCCCCCTACCGCGGCACCTGTTTCGGCAGCAGATACCAAAGCTAACGAAGCCATTCACAACAAAATGACCCAACTGGAAGACACCCTAAAAACGTTGGAGGAGCGGTTGTCCACAAAAACCATAACTGAGGACCGGGTGTTGGAACTGCAAAAACAACTTACCGACGTCTTGTCACAAAAAGCAAAAACCGAAGACGAGCTTATTGCGTTAAAGCGGCATCTTACCACCCCACCGCCTCAACCTTCCGTGCCCCCACAACCCACAACGGTTGCCCAACCGCAACAAAAAGAGGCGCCTCTCACCCCGGCCTCCCGCGGGGCAGTAAATGTCATCACCACGCAGGAGGGGGCAGTAAAGGCGGGGCTCCCCCGGCTTACTAATGTCCCCAATGTCATAACGGGGCTTGTCAAAGACGACACGGGCAACTTTCTTCCCGGCATACTCGTTACTGTAACAAACAGCGACGGCATCCCCATGCGCGCGCTCAAAACAAACAAGCTCGGACAGTTTGCTGCCTCAACCCAACTCGCGTCCGGAACATATTTTGTGGAAGTCGAAGATCCGAGGGGAAGATTTACCTTTTCCCGCGTGCAGATTACCCTAAACAATGCCGTTGTTCCCATTCTCGAAATAATTGCAAAAAGCGAAAAAGCGCTCACCCGAGAAAAACTTGCACAGGAAATTTTTGGTAAACCAAATCTGTAACCTATGGCCGAACCAATTACTCCAATCAGAGACTCAACGCAAATGTTTACTGAAATCGTGGCAGTGGATCACGACCTTGTCTTGTTCCGCGACGGATCGGTTGCCCTTGTCATTGCTACTACCGCGGTAAATTTTGGGTTGCTTTCTGAAAAGGAACAGGACGCGATCATCTATTCCTATGCAGGGCTTCTTAACTCATTGTCATTTCCCATACAAATCCTTATTCAGACAAAACACAAAGACATTTCCGCCTACCTTAAGCTCCTTGAGGATCAGGAGTCGCGGCAAACGAACCCCAAGCTGACCCGCAACATTCACAGTTACCGGCTCTTTGTAGCTTCTATGGTAAAGGAAAAAGATGTTTTGGATAAAAAGTTTTATATCGTTATACCTTTTTCAAGCATTGAGCTTGGGGTGTCTTCATCGCTCTTGTTTAGTCCGAAAAAATCAGGCCTCCCGTACGAAAAGTCATATATCTTTGACAAGGCGCAACTGGTGCTGGTGCCCAAACGTGATCATATTTTGCGCTTACTGGCGAGGGTGGGTCTTAAGGCCACACAACTGTCTTCCGATGCGCTCGTAAATCTGTTTTTCAGCATGTATAACCCGGGAAGCCCCGCCCCAGATGTCACCCGGCTGTTTCCGGGAAAGGAGCCGCATGAGTAAACCATTTAATCTAACGACATTTGTAAGCGGATTTATGAATCCGGTAAAGCCGGGTTTGTCTTCACCGCGGCAATCAGGGCAACCGCTCGTCGTTACCGACATTATTGCTCCTCCCGCAATCGAGGTGGATTTTGATCTTCTGAAGATCGGCGACTGGTACTATAGATCGCTTTTTGTCGCCGGATATCCTCGCTTTGTATCAGCAAACTGGCTTGAGCCGCTGGTTTCTTTTAACCACACGCTCGATATATCAATGTATATCTATCCCACCCGGAGCGAAGAAATATTAGAAAACCTGAAGCGAAAAGTGGGAGAAATGGAAGCGACCATCCAATCGGATCTCAAACGCGGCCGCGTTATTGAGCCGTCAGTGCAGGTGGCTCTGGAAGATGCATTGGCACTGCAACAGGAGTTGGCAAAAGGATCAGAGCGGTTTTTCCAATTCGGCCTTTATGTAACAATTCCCGCAAAAACCCGTGAGGATCTGGATAAAACAACCAAATCCGTTGAGGCAACGCTCGGAAGCTTACTTATCGTCACCAAAAAATCCATCCTCCAGATGGAAGAGGGGCTCAAAACCACGCTTCCCATGGGACGAGACAGATTACTGGTCACCCGCAACATGGACACCACGTCGCTCGCAACCACGTTTCCGTTTACGACCAGCGAACTTACTGCCAACGAAGGAATTCTCTATGGCCTTAATGAACACAATGATTCGCTTATTATCTTCGACCGATTCACTCTCGAAAACGCAAACTCTGTCGTGTTCGGCAAATCAGGAGGCGGAAAAAGCTACATGGTCAAACTGGAGATCATGCGGAGCCTCATGTTCGATACTGAAGTTATAGTCATCGACCCTGAAAATGAATATGAGGCGCTTACCCACACACTTGGAGGGGAATATATCCGGTTCCGTTTCGGCTCCAACACAAAACTCAACCCATTTGATCTGGCCCTACTCGGCAATGACGGAGCCTCACAAAGCGAACTCAGCCAAAAAGTATTGTCGTTACACGGGTTTTTCCGTGTGGTTATGGGCAAACTTACCCCGACAGAAGACGCGTTGCTTGATAGAGCGCTCATCCTTACCTATAAGCAAAAGGGTATTACTCCCGACCCAACTACCCACAGCAAAGAGCCGCCGCTCATGGAGGATCTTTATAAAACACTGGTGGGAATGGAAGAGCTCCTTGCGAAGGGGCTTGCCGACCGTATCGAAAAATTTGTCAAAGGAAGCTTGGTGGGCATATTTGACCAGCAAACAAATATAGAAATCAGAAACCAGCTAACTGTGTTTTCCATCCGCGACCTTGAGGACGAGCTCAGACCGATTGCCATGTATCTTATTTTGGATTACATCTGGAACAAAATACGGCACAACAAAAAACGGCGCCTGCTTATTGTTGACGAGGCCTGGTACATGATGAAATACCCTGATTCGGCACAATTTTTATACGGTATTGCGAAACGTGCAAGAAAATACTACCTTGGCTTGACTACCATAACCCAGGACGTCGAGGATTTTATGGCAACGGAAATGGGCAAGGCCATTATTCAAAATAGCAGCATGCAGATACTTCTCAAACAATCCTCTGCTGCCATAGATACCATTGCTCAGGTGTTTTACCTTTCGGAAGGAGAAAAGCACCTGCTTCTTGCCGCCGATGTCGGTCAGGGATTGTTTTTTGCGGGACCCGCTCATGCCGCCATGCGGGTTATTGCAAGTCCCGAAGAGCACGCGGTTGCCACCACCAAGCCACAGGAGGCGCTCAAGGCTAAACCCACCGTTCAAAACACACAACCCGTTCATCCCTCCGAAGCCATGCCCGCTCCGCAGCAAAACGCGGCGCCCACTACCCCGCCGCCCTCCAACCGGCCGATTTTCACCGTAGAAACAGTAGACACTAAGCCGACGCCGTAACCCTATGACAGACACGCCACAGACACTGCGCGAGTTTGCCCAAAACCTGCTATCGGATTTATCAAGCGGAGCAATCACTGTTCATGAGGCGTACGCAGCGGCCAACCAATACGCATACCTCCGTCAGGAACTCACCGGCGCATCGCTTACCCTCAGTGAGGCGGCGGCGCTCGGTGATGAAGAGCTCGTCCAAGCATTTACCAGTATCCTCTCTGAAACGGTAAAAAAGCTGTCAGAGTTACCGAACTTTCAAACACAACAACCAGACGCAGTTGAAACGGAGAAAAACATCCGGGACGTGGCGGCTTTACAAAAAACAGCCACAACCCGCATACGGGAGTCAGAAAAAAATAAACCGGATAAAAATAAGCGAAGAGCGTTTGTTCATTCGTTGGTTGACCGCTTCAGCTCTACCATACCCGCGCTCACCGAGCGTCAGATTGACCGCCTGATAGAAAAGTCCTCGGTAACGGCCGCGCGGGCAACGCCTACCGATCAACAGTCGCGGTTTACCCAACAGCTCGCTGATTCTATAGAAAGCCTTGCCGGTGATATACCCGATGACCAAAAAAGAAATATAGATACGGTTATCCGAGCCGCCGTTGCAGAACAGAAAGACGTTGTTAACACACAGATCGCCGGCGCCAGACGGGAACTGGCCGTATATGCTGCGCTTTTCGGCGTCACTGAACTCAAGCGACCGGATGTGTTTGCCGACGTTATACTTAACGCCCCGCAATCAGAACAGTTGGATGTGTCATTAACCCGCGCAGAAAAACTTGCCCGCGTTGCACAGGCTCTGGAAGAATCCAGCAATTCCCGTGGTGGCAAACTGCAATTTTTCTCGGCTAACGGAGCTAAGGGAGTTGCCGGCGGATTGCAAAAAGGCGCTGATGGCATCCTTTCACTTATCGGGGAGCCGGCTCGGGAAATGCTTCTCCATGAAAAAGTAAACGGAACGCTCCGGAATATGCTTACCAGCACTCAACAGTTTGCAGACCGGCTAGGCGAATCGTTTGTTCATTCTGCGGTGTTTACCCACATTACCCAGGACCTCACCAAGCAACTTGCCCAAAAACCACAGGGCGGTCAGGCGCGGTCTGTTTTTGATGACGTATTTTCCTCAGTATTCAGGGGGCCTCTCGCCGCCCCGCTTACCCGCAGCACAAAAAGCGGTATTCTGGATTTTTATGAGCTTGCCCGCGCCAATGCAGCAGCCCCGTTAGGAAAAAAGTTTCTCGCTCCCGGCGTACTCCCGTGGGATATTTTCCGCGCGTTTGAACCGGGGGGCATGACTTCCTCTGGAAGCTATAAAGGGCCTTCTGCGCGTAAACCATTTCTATCGCTTCTCGGCTTCGGATCGTTTGGGAATTTTTTGGGGGATATGGTAAGCGGGCTCATCGACAAAACAACGTCGATGGCGCTCCTTAATCCCAGGCTCCCCGGACAACTTTCTGCCTCCAGAAGAGCGGCCGGCATACCCACCCCCCTTGTCGATGATATGCCCCTCTTAACGGCCCTTGTTGTTGTAGTAGTACTAGTCCTTCTCTTTCTCCTCCCCTCGCCGCTTAACCTCAATACAATCAACCACAGCTCAAAGGCAAGCGCTCTTCTGGCTGCTCTTTCAGATGGTCTCCAGACAATAATAAACCCGATCGCCGAAATTATCTGTGTCGGCGAGTGCAAGTGGCCGACATCAGGAACAATAACTCAGGGTCCGAACACAAGCTCTTCACATAAAGGTACGATTAAGGAAAGCATAGATATTGGAACTTCGTGCGGCACACCCGTAGTTTCCACGCTTCAGGCCGGCGCGGTGGTGACGGGGGTATTCAACGAATGTCTCGACGATACCGGATATATCGGGAATAAATGCGGTGGCGGCTGGGGAAATTACGTTGATATTAAAGGGACAATTAATACGGGCACAGGAAAAGCAACTGCCGTAACGGTGCGGCTTTCACACCTTATGAAAAACAGCATGCCTCCCTCAGGAACAGTTTTACAACAGGGACAAAAAGTTGGCCAGGTTGATGACAACGGAAACTCCTCTGATTGCCATCTCCACTACGAGGTTAGGAGCGGGGGTCCTATAAACAACGTTCTTCCCTACCCGGTTCCTTCCTGTACAAGCTCGGCGGCGTGTTGTTCGCAAATGGGTGTAAAATGTAATGTAACTCCATGAAAAAAACCCGCGTCATCTTTCTTGCTTTGTTCATTATATTACTCGTGTCAGCGTGGCTTTTTCTTCCCAAAAAACCCCCGCAGGAAACAACCCCCCCACCAAAACCCACGCTTGTTGGTGATCCGCCTATTATGGAGTTTGTTCCGGGCGCACCGAAAAATGTCCGCTTTTCTATTGAAAGCGGCGCTACTGTCCGCCTTCCTTCTTTACACCAAACATACGCCGTCGTACCTCTGGATCCTGAGCCGCTTGCGTATTCGTTTGCGGCGAGAACGGGGTTTACTAACCCCGCCTCTGTTTCCCACGACTCAACAAAAAAAACGGTTTGGAAATCGGCCACAGGATCCTTGTCATTTACAACAAACGGTCGTATTGGCGCCATCAGTTTTCGAAACGACACGGGCTACCAGGTGACACAAGGATCTCAGCAACAAGCCGCGGAAGAATATCTCCGGCTTTTGCTGGGAGCAGAAGCAAAAAACTACTCCCTATTTTCACAACAAATCCTTTCCGAATCATCAACAGAGGGGGGGTCGGCGATTAAAGCAGGTGCTGTAATGTTCCTTTTTTCGTATTCTGTAGGCGGGGTGCCGGTGCTCGTTGCTAATTTTGATCCTGTTTCTGCTTCGGTTATAGTGGGGAGCGACGGGAAAATATTATATTCTTCAACAACATTCCCCCCAGGGACGCTTTCGCTGCGTTCTAACCAGGCCTCTGTTTCAATTGAAAATATTGTTGCCAGTCTCAACGCCAACAAGGGAGTGTTGCTATCATCTTATGATGACGCAAGCGACGAGTATGGGGAGGAGCCGGTGTTTTCTGCGGTAAACATTTCCCGTTCTACAGGAGTTTTATATTATGACTCGGAGGCTTCTTTGCTAATTCCGGGGTTGTTAATCGACGGCACGGGAACATCAGCAACCAAAAATCAGGTGGTACAGTATTTTATCAGGGCGACCGAATAACTATTCGCTTCCACTTACCCGCACCGGCATAATTATATGAAGCGCGTCGTCGTCTTTCACGGGACGAAACACGCCGGAATTTAAAGACCCCGTCATTTCAAAAAGGAATTCCTCATCGGGAAAACTAGAAAGAAAATCCAACAAAAAGCGGCTGTTAAAGGCTATTTCGCCGCCATCGCCGTCAATTTTCGCCCCTAACTCTATGGCGTTTTTCCCTGTTTGAGCGGCGTTTGCAGATACAACAACACGCTGCTTGTCCAGATTAAGGCGGATAATATTTGCGTTGTCCCGAGCAAAGATTGCTGCAGAACGGACAGCCTGCAAAAACGGCTCTTTTTCGATAAGTGCTCTTGTGGTAAATGTTTTTGGAATAATTCTCTCAAAGCTTGGATATTCCCCATCAATAAGCCTCGTTAAAAGGGTTGTGTCCCCCACCACAAACCCCGCTTGATGTTCCCCTGCCAGCCCCACTTTAATTTCCTTTTCTTCTTTGTCCTCGTTGCTTAATTTAACAACCTCTATAAGTGCTTTAGCAGGAATAATCACTCCGGAAAGACTTTTGACAGGAAGCACAACTCTCCTAAGTGACAACCTATACCCATCAGTTGCCACAAATAGGGTCTTTTCCCCCTCTTCTACAACCCTTACTCCTGTCAGCACGGGCCGGCCTTCGTCAGTTGCTGCTGCAAATAACACGCCAGAAAGAGTTGAACAAAACTTCTCTTTGTCTATTTTTGCCACATCCTTTGATAACAGCTCGGGTTTTGGAGGAAACTCCGCTGCTCCGACGGTAGGCAGCTCTGCAGTAAATTTCCCGCAAGAAACATGAAGCGCTTCTTCTTTTATTATCAGGTGAACCGTCTCAGGAGGAAGAGAGGCAACGAGCTCAGTAAGCACCCTGGCAGAAACGCAGACTTCTCCCGATTTTTCCACTTTGCTCCCCACCCAAATAGTTTCGGTGGTCTCCATGTTTGTTGCCGTTATCTCAAGCCCCTCCTCTGAAGCAACCAGCTTTAGGTTCTGAAGGATTGGTAGTTGTGGGCGTGTGGGAACAACGCGGGTAATTCTTGTTAACGATTTAAGAAGGTTTTCTTGAAGGACATGTATATTCATATTAATCTAACCAGTAATAGTAATAGAAGTAACGCGTGGAAAAGTGTATGAGTTTTTAGTTTGTGTGTCAACTGCGGGAAAAACCGGGCTTTTTCCTTGTGGAAAAGGCGGAAGAAAAAGCGCAGTAAAACGGGGATATCCTTGTGGATAAGAACGGCCTCTTTGTGGATAAGTGGAAAAGCTCATGAGGAGGTGGCCCATAATTTTTGTTTTATCCCCGCAACCGCCGCCCGAAGGGGCTCGTTTGTGGACAGTTCCTGGGTTATTGTTTCGACCCCATGCATTATCGTAGTGTGATCTCTTCCTCCGAGGCTGCCGCCAATGTCGTCGTACGTAAGGCCAAGCTCTGTTTTTGCCAAATACATATACACCTGGCGGGGTCTGGCAATAGGCCTGTCTCTTTTGGTGCCCTTAAGCACTGTTGTCTTTATCTCAAAATATGCAGAAACGGCATCGAGAAGCTCTTGTGATGAAACCCGTTTTGTGGGCTTGGTTTGAAGGTTGACCAAAGATTTTGTGTTAAGAAGCGAAGAAACAAGGTCGGGGCTTACCGGCTGTGGGCGGGCAGAAAGTTCTGTGGCGAGTCTCCGGAGGAACCCCTCTATTGCTCTTGTGTCGACGACGTTTGCGGCAATGAGCTGCGCCGCGTCGCTTGGGACATTTATCCCCAGCGCTTTTGATTTAATATTAACAATAGCCGCCCGGAGCTCAAAGTCCGGGGGAGAAATATCTACAATGAGCCCGCCCTCAAACCTGCTTCGAAGCCTGTCTTCTAGTCTGGATATTTCGTGAGGGGGTCGGTCTGATGTGAGAAGTACTTGTCCTCCCTCTCTTAATACCGCGTTGAACGTGTGAAAAAACTCTTCCTGTGCGGTTTGTTTGCCCGCAATAAACTGTACGTCGTCAACCATGAGAAGTTGGGCGCCGCGGTATTTTTGTTTAAACTGTCTGGCTGTTTTTGACTGAATTGCCTCGATGATCTCGTTAAGGAATTCTTCGCCCATACAATACACCACCTTTAAAGTAGGTCTAACCATGAGAATGCTATTGGCTATCGCGTACATGAGGTGCGTTTTTCCCACCCCCACCCCGCCATAAAGGAACAACGGGTTATATGCTCCCCCCAAGGTTTTTGCTACGGCGGTGGCGGCGGCGTAGGCTAGCTGATTGGTGGTAGAGACGGCATAATTATCAAAAGTAAGTTCCGGGTTAATATGAAGGCGCTTGGCCTGCATAAGCGCGCTTGTTTCTGCCTCGACAGGCTGCATAAATAAAGGCCCCGCGTCTGCCCCCTCCTGCTCTTTCTTAGGGAGAACAGTGAACACAAGGCTGGTGTTGCCGTTTGTTTTATGATCAAGCGTGCTCTTAATAAGACTGTAATACCGTGTTTCCGCGAGCGTTCTCATAATTGGGCTAGGAAAGCCAATTGATGCCACGTCTCCGTTTAGCGCAACGAGCTCTGAGTGTGCAAAGTGGGTGTGATAAGTAGCCTTCGAGACAGAAAGCTCAATTTCCGCTAATACTGATTTCCAAAGGCGAGTGAGATCCATATATGAGGGCAAGGAGCAACTCTCCCCGAATCGCTGTTGCTGTTTTTTCCGGCAAGACCCCGGAAGCAAACAAAATTAGTTTGGGGATAAGTTGTCCACATAGTAAATGCGGGGCAAATAAATGTCAAGCGGAACGATGGGGCCGCCGTGCTATAGTAAAAGCGTGACCCACATACACCTTTTCTGGACCACATCGTTAAGCGCGGTGCTGTTCGCCGCCATTTTATTGGGAGATGCCCGCCAGTCAGTGGTTGATGTTTTTATGGCCGGCACGGTTATTGCGGGGTTTTTTGCTCTATGGAAAACCGCCTCATTCCGCAGGATGCCAAAAGAGGCTGTGATGTTGTGGGGGGCCGTTATTGTTATGGCAACGCCGTTTTTTTGGCCCAATAACATAGGAGGGGCAATACAGGGGTATATCAGGTACCTTTTGGGATTCATGGTGTTTGGTTTGTTGTACTCGGTGGCAACAAGAGGTGCTTCATGGTTATTAGAGAGGGTTTTGTTGGTTGTTGGGGTTGCCGTATCTATATTTACCGTGTTATTTTTGTTTATCCCCCACCCGCCATGGCTTCCCCTTATGAATCTTCTTTATCCATCATATGGGCACAATCACGCCGCGGATATTCTCCTGTTTGTGCTCCCGCTGGTTCTTTACACCAAAGAACTGAATGGTCGGGTGCGGACCGCTCTTTGGATTGTAGTGCTTTGCGGTTTGGTTTTTTCATTTGCGCGAGGCGCGTGGGTTTTAGCGGCACTTTTTGGTGTGTGGGCGTTTTTGTTTTCCGGTATAAGGAGGCAAAGAAAAATTTTATTATCCGGTGTCGTTTTTGTGCTCGCCCTTGTATTCGTTGGCGCTTCTGCGACAAACAACTGGACGCGAAACGTACGCGGAAAGCTTGTAGATTCCCCCGCGATCCACAGGGTGATTAATAAGGGAAGTCCTTTAAGTGACCCGAGGCTTGAATATTGGACGCAGGCACTTAAGATGATTCGTGAACGCCCTTTGTTTGGAAGCGGGCCGGGCAGTTTTTATTATGGCTCTCGTCGGCTGCAATCACAGCCATCCTTATACTCATGGTTTGCCCATTCTTTTGTTTTACAGACCCTCGCTGAACAAGGAATTATCGGGGCGCTTCCTGTGCTTGTTTTGTTTGGGTTGGTTCTGTGGCGCGCTGTTTGCGTCATCCTGCGTCACCCGCCGGAACACAGTCCGTTGGGGCGCCTGAGTGTCGGTCTTTTGCTGGTTGCCGCCTATTCATTTATTGAGTTTAATTTAAGTTTTGCTGTTGTGTGGGCGCTGTTTTGGGCCGTAGCGGGTTTGATTTTCGGCGCGGAAAAAATTTATGAAGAACACAAAACCAACAACGGCCGGCAATTATTAGCCGCCCTCCTATTGCTCCTGGTGTTTTATGTGTTGTTTATCGGACAAAGTGCGGCGCTGGTGATGTTTCCGAAGCGCGCCGACATTGCTTTTTATCTGACGCCATTTGACGCAGTAACCGCGCGGTATTATCTCACCTCCGGTGTTGTAACCCCTCGTGGCATTACGATGGTTGAGTCACTTCATGGGGCAGACCCCGAAACGTTACAGGTTGTTGCTGATGCGTGGAGGAAGTCCGGGTTTATGGGTAAATCTCTTTATACAAGAGGACAGATCCTTATTGCGGACCCACTTAATGAAGACAACCACAAAGAATATTTGAGTCAACTTGTTGAGTCGGCGCGGTACGATGAAGCGGCGGCCTGGTTTAGCCGTTACCCTTCTTTATTTTTCCCCGCCGCCGTTGGTGGGCGCGCAGTTAATGTTCCGGCTTTATATATAAAGGATTATCCACAGGAATATCAAAAACTATTTGAAAGTAAGTATTCACATGAGGTGCGGTATTCCCGCTTTTATTACAACCTCGGTCTGTGGTATCTTTCGACCGAGCCTGAAAAAACACGCGATCTGTGGGAGCTGGCGTCGCTGCTGCAGCCAAAACTAAGCTTTCTATGGTTGGAAAGATTTTTTTTGGAGAAGCAGGTTTTTACCGATGAGATTGCTGCAAAAAAAATTATTGAAGAGTGTCTGAATAATCCGTCGGCTGCGAAGCACTGCGGCGGGGTGAGCATCGAGAACCAGGTATATTTACCGGGCCACTACAAAACAGAAATTAATGAAAAATAGGCCGTTTTTAAACGCATTCAAGAACAGCAGAAGCATAGCGGTCATCGGTGTTAAAGGAATTCCCCCGGAGTTTCCCGGAACAAGCGGGGTCGAGTTCTATGTGTCACCACGCCTGCCCTTTCTGGCCGCAGCGGGCGCGAAAGTCGTTTGCTATGTGCGGAATTGGGCAACCCCGCGTCATATAAAAACTCACAATGAGGCCGTCCTTGTCCATCTTCCCAGTGTATCCACGCTTTACTTTGATGCGGTGAGCCATTCGTTTCTTGCGACGGTTCACGCGTGTTTTTCGCAGGTAGACACGGTTTGGTATCAGGCTGCGGGACCTGCAATGTTTTCTTTTTTACCCAGGATCTTCGGTAAAAAAGTTGTGGTTACACTACACACCCTCGAGTGGAAGCGGAAAAAATGGGAAGGGGTTGGCGGGGCTACACTTTTGTTTGCCGAAAGGGTTGCTGTTCACAGTGCGCACGAATTGTTAGTGGTATCTCGGGAGTTGGCGCGCTATTGCCAGAGTGTGTACAGCCGCGACTGCTATATAGACACCCCGTTAGCACACCCTCCCCGCCGAGTACCGGCGAAAATTATTTCAGACAAATATGGCCTTCATAAAGACAGGTTTGTTTTATATTTAGGAAGGTTTGTTCCCGAGAAGCGGATAGAGTGGCTTATAAGAGCTTTCCAAAAAACTTCCCGTGCCGGTATTCGGCTTGTGCTTGCCGGCGGCGCACATCATATGGATAAGTATGCCGTCAGCCTCCGTAAGCTTGCCGGAAACGATGCGCGCATTTGCTTTGTGGGGTGGGTGTTTGGAAAAGAAAAAGAGGAGCTCCTTGCCAACTGCCTCCTTTTTGTCCTCCCTTCTTCGGTAGAAGGAAACCCCGTTGTGCTTTATGAGCTTCCCGATGACCGCAGGGCGCTTGTGTCTGAGGCGGTGGCGAGGTTGGTGACACACCGAGGCCGCCTCTCTACATTTCCTGAATCAGGTAAGTCGTTATTTGAGAAAAAACTGCGCGAGCTAATTAATGATGATAGAATAAAGCATTAATGAAAATATTTACGCGTATCACCGCATATATACCCCGCATCATCACTGAGGTTTTTCTTACTCTCGCTTTTGTTTTGGGGGTGGGTGTTGTCTCCGTCGTGTTCCGTTTAGTTGGGCGCCGCATGCTTAAGTACAGCACAAAAAAATCCCTTTGGGAGGAGCCAACGGGAAGCAGCAGTCTCGCGAGAATGTATTAGCGTATGAACATACTGGGAATTTCCTGTTATTACCATGATAGCTCGGCGGTTCTGATTCAGGACGGCAAGATTGTTGCGGCTGTTGCAGAAGAACGCCTCAGCCGTAAAAAACACGACAACGATTTTCCTGAGCGGGCAATCAGATTTTGTTTTGATTGGGCACACACGGATGGGCGCGGGATTGATGCAGTAGCATTTTACGAAAAACCCCTGGTTAAGTTTGAGCGCGTGCTCGCACAGCACATAGATGCTTTTCCTTTGGGAGCGAAAGCGTTTCGCGAAAACATCGGATCCTGGTTTTCCCGTAAGCTTAAAATTAAAGAAACGCTTCGGAAAAAGTTTGGTTATGAGGGAGAGGTTCTTTATATCCCTCACCACCTGTCCCATGCCGCCAGCGCCTTTTATCTTTCCGGGTTTGATAAGGCCGCTGTGGTAACTATTGACGGTGTCGGCGAATGGGCAACAACAACAATGGGCATGGGAGACGGAATCCGTGTAAATGTGGAGAGGGAGATACGATTCCCCCACTCTCTTGGACTCCTTTATAGCGCGGTCACTTCGTATTTGGGTTTTGAGGTAAACGATGCAGAGTATAAGGTCATGGGGTACGCCGCCTACGGAAACCCCCAGACATACAGGGAGCAATTTTCCCAACTGATTACACTTCATAAGGACGGCAGCTTCTCGCTTGCCATGGATTATTTCACCTATGTGTGGTCGGACAGGATGTATAACAAAAAGCTTGAACAGCTTTTTAACCTCCCCACCAGACAAAAGGAGTCGGGCGTGCAGCAGGAATATGCGGACATTGCCGCAGGTCTTCAGCGCGTCCTGGAGGACTCGGTGGTGAATTTGTTGGTTGCGGTACACAAGAAGCATCCTGTGAACGCGCTGTGTTTAGCCGGGGGTGTAGCATTAAATTCGGTAATGAACGGAAAATTGCTAAAACGCACCCCGTTTAAGCAACTATATATCCCCCCTGATCCTGGCGACGGAGGGGGTGCCATGGGTGCGGCCATGTACGCGTATGTGCAAAAAGCAAAAAAATCCATATGCGGAGACTTTTTCCCCAACTTGGGACCCTCGTATCCTACGGAACAGATAATCGGCACACTGGAGAGCTTCGGATTAATTTATGAGGAGGCAGAGAGTGATGCGGCTCTTGTTGACGTTGTTTCCGGGTTTCTTGCCGAAGGAAAAGTGATCGGTTGGTTTCAGGGGCGCGTGGAATGGGGCCCCAGGGCGCTGGGGTTCAGGAGTATTCTGGCGAACGCAGGAAAAACAGAAATGAAGGATGTCATCAATGCAAAAATTAAACACAGGGAGCTTTTCCGGCCGTTTGCACCCGTTATTATGGATAAGTATGTGTATGATTATTTTTTGGCAGACAGCAGGCTGTCAGAATCGACAAAATACATGCTGATGGTTTACCCGTTTACACCCAAGGGAATTAAAAGGGTGCCTGCAACGGTTCATGTGGACGGAACCGGCAGGCTTCAAGTGATAACCAGAAAAGACAATCCGTTATATTACGATCTAATCGACGCATTTAGAAAGAAAACAGGAACACCGGTTATCCTTAACACCTCCTTTAACGTCCGGGGGGAGCCTATTGTGGCAAGCCCCAAAGATGCCGTAGAATGTTTCTTAAAGACAGATATAGACTATTTGGTTTTAGGAAAATATATTATTAAAAAATAATATGTGGAAAGACTTGGTTCAGTTCATCTGGGAAAATAAAAAATGGTGGATGATTCCTCCGGTAATCATACTTATTCTCTTCGGTATTCTGATTTTTGTAACCACTGCCACCCCCGTGAGCCCGTTCATCTATATGCTGTTTTAATTGTCAGTCTCCCCTTTTGTGTTTTTTGTCCGGCATAGTACACTACGGAGGAATCTTTCCTGTATGGGAGAAGTCCAGTTTTTAATGAATAATGCTCGTATGAAAATTCTCAGATTGCCGCAATTTCTTGACGATGCAAGACTTTTGTCGACACAGAACGCGTCGGTTATTCCTTTTTCAATCAGGCGGGTATTTATAATATGTGACGTTCAGGCCGACACCCTGCGGGGTAAGCACGCACACAAAAAAACGAAACAGGCGATGTTTTGTATCCAGGGCTCTGTGCACGTCCGGTTAAGCGACGGGAAGAAAAAAAGAGTGTATCGGCTGACCGACCCCCGTCGGGGTATTTTTATTGACCGCCTCGTATGGTCGGAAATGTATAATTTCAGTTCCGATGCAATACTCATGGTTTTTGCCTCAGATTATTATAAAGAGGGTGATTATATACGTGATTATAAAAATTTTCTTAAATTAATAAAATGAAACAACGTATAGTCATGAATGATTTTTCTCGGGAATACAGGGATCTTGGCAAGCCTCTCATAAAAAAACTGGATTCATTTTTAGCTGCTGGCCAATACATACTTGGTCCCAATGTAGCAGCTTTTGAACGCGGGTTTGCGCGACACCTCGGATCAAAATACTGTGTCGGGGTTGGTAACGGCCTTGAAGCAATTCAGATTGCTCTCATGGGGCTTGGAGTTGGAAAGGGCGACGAGGTGATTACCGTGTCTAATTCTGATGTTGCAACCGCCCTTGCGATTCTTTATGCCGGAGCTACTCCCGTATTTATCGATGTGGATGAGTATTATCATTTGGATCCTAAATTGCTTGAGCGGGCCATCACAAAGCGCACAAAAGCTATTTTACCGGTTCACTTGTTTGGTCAGGCTGCTGACATGTCTGCAATTTTAGATGTCGCAAAAAAACACAAGTTAATGATTGTAGAAGATGCCTGTCAGGCACACGGGGCAACATATAAGGGAAAATATGCCGGTACATTCGGAACAGCCGGATGTTTTAGTTTTTATCCCACTAAAAATCTTGGTGCGGCTGGTGACGCAGGCGCAATAGTAACGGATAATAAAGCACTTTACGAAAAATGCCTGATGCTCCGGAACAGGGGGGCAAAAAAAAGATGTGTTCATGTGCTGCGGGGCTTGAATAGCCGGCTTGATGAACTGCAGGCGGTCATTCTTCGCCATAAGCTCCCCCGCTTGAGGGCGGCGAACAAAAGGAGGAGAGAGGTAGCGGCCAGGTATATTTCACTTCTTTCCGGTGTTGCCGGAGTCGGGTTACCAGGAGAGAGACAGGGTGCTCGGCACGTCTATCATCAGTTTGTAATCTCTGTACCCCATCGCGATAAACTGATGAAATATTTGTCTATGCACGGTGTGGATTCATTGGTTCATTATCCTGTTCCCATACATTGGCAGGAATCATTTTCAGGGTTCAGAAATACGCATCTTCCAAAAACAGAAAGGTACACGAAGGAGATGCTTTCTCTCCCTGTGCATCCGTATATGACGGAAGCACAGGTCGACGCTGTAGCCGGTTTAGTTAAAAAATTCTTTTGTAATAAGAAATAATCATTGACATCAGCATGTATAAGACCAGCATTTCAGTGTTTTTCCCCTGTTATAATGACGCCAAAAGCATAGGACGACTTGTATTAGACGCGCAAGAAATCCTTACCACCCTTGTAAGCGATTGGGAAATAATTGTGGTAAATGACGGATCTACCGACGAAAGCATGATGGTTTTGGAGAAGCTTCGTCTGACAGTTCCGCGGTTGAGAATTATAAACCACGTTAAAAATAAGGGGTATGGAGCAGCGCTAAGAAGTGGTTTTGCCGCAGCCCGCAAATCGCTTGTTTTTTATACTGACGGAGACGGTCAATACTCCGTGAAAGAGCTTGGTATTCTTCTTCCTCTTATGACCGGCGAGATAGATTTTGTAAACGGGATAAAAATGAGCCGCAAGGATCCCACGTATCGGATCTTCCTTGGTAATTGGTACAGCCTGGTGGCCCGGTGGATGTTTTGGCTACCAATTTATGACGTGGACTGCGATTTTCGTCTGATCCGCCGCCGGGTTCTTAAAAAAATGTCACTTTTCAGCAGCAGCGGATCCATTTGTATCGAACTGGTGAAAAAAGCAGAGTTGTCCGGTGCGCGATTCAGGCAGGTATCTGTGCATCACTACGAACGAAAATACGGATCCTCACATTTTTTCCGTATAGACCGGCTTTTTTATACATTATGTCAGGTAATTATTTTGTGGATTCAAATTTGGGTCAAGTATTTTTTCAAAAAATAGTTTATTCACGCGGATGCATTTTGCCATTGGTTTTTATCTGTCAAATGTATAAATAACACCTCAAATTGCCATGCGTAGATTCATATACATAGTTTGTTTAGCCGCCGTTTCGTTAACAGCCACAATAGCAGTATTAGAATTGAGCCTGAAAGCTATCAGGTACAAACCACGTGCTGTTTGGTGGCAATGGGTTACTAATCCCGACAATCAAAAATTTGTTCTTGATACCCGGAGAATTTATCGATTAAAAAAAGGGGTTATTGTGGATTTCGAGGAGAATACCCCCGTGCAGACGATTAACGCCGAAGGTTGGCGCGCCTCCCCCTGCGCGCAGGGGTCGGAAACCTGGTTATTTGTCGGCGATTCGTTTGTTTACGGCCACGGTGTGGATGATCAGCAAACATTCCCGGCGTATGCTTATAAAGCAATGATGGATCACGGGAAACCGGTGTGTACGGTAAACGCGGGTGTGCAGGGGTATTCCCTTGGTCCGTCATATGTTGCGTTTCGGGAAGCGCTTGTAAGGGTAAAACCCGACGTAGTAGTGTGGGGCATCCGTTCGGATGATTTTCTGGATTCGGCACAAAATGGTGTGATATCGGTGAATAAAGACGATGTTATAGTTCGGGGCGCGTGGACAAGCGGCGTGTTTCTTCAGGGGGTATTAAATAAGACTGTTGGAAGAATATTCCCCCATAGCCTGCTATTAAATGCGCTCATGTACGTTTTGCAGGCAGACAGGACGGATAATCGGTATATAGCGGAGCAAATGCGCACGCTCCCCTTTTTCTTATCGCATATGCGAGCGCTTTCACAAAAGCATTTGTTTACGCTGTATTATGTTATTACGCCTTCTCAGTCCGTCGTTATTGATCCAACAAGGAGCGATAATCCCGAGGGCGCGGTGTATGCGCCATTGCGGCAGGCGCTGCGGACAAACGGCGAACCGTTTTTGGACATGAACGCCGTTTTGTCGCCGGTGTATCTTACTCATCTTAAAAAAATTGTGGGTATAGAAAGCGATAAAATTTTTCAAACAGACGGGCATCTAACCGCAAGCGGCAACAAACTTATGGGAAAACTGTTTTATGATGCTACTTATGCCGGGAGGTAGTATTTACTATATGGATCTTGTTGGGCGCGGACAGCATTATCTATTACATTACTCTACGGCGGGCAAAAAATAACGCGTAGGCTTATTTACGCGTCATGCTTATGAAGCAGTATTCCTTCAGGGTTAAAGCTGTAGCAGGACTTTTGATAGTTCTGGAGAGCCTTGTGCTAATAGGTGCGCTTGGATATTTTGTTTACGTCAAATCTCAATCGTATGGATTGGGAGCGGGTGTTTCCCGAATAAATAAAGAAAATGTTGTTTTTCGGCCGGGTGAGCGCCTTAAATTTTTTTATGAATGGGAAGCCCATCAAACCATTGTCTATGAGCGGTCCTGGCTTCCTCAGGTCTTTGAAACCAAAACAAACAGCGACGGGCTGATATCTCCGGTTGATTATGAGCCATCAAAGCCGCCTGACGTATACCGAATTTTGGCTATAGGCGATTCCTTTGTGGAGGGTCCGTTTGTTGAGCCTGGTGAAGCCTATCCAAGACAACTGGAAGCGCTGTTAAATGCATCAGATGCCTGTAAAGCCGTGCGCACATATGAAGTGCTTAATCTGGGTGTTGGCGGTTATGACATAGAATATGCAGGCGCCCGACTCTTATCCAAGGGCATAAAGTACAACCCCGATGTAATTATATGGTTTCTTAAAAATGATGACTTTATTGAACGATCAGACATAAACTTTATCAGAGAACAAAAATATATAGAGTTTGTAAATAACACTCTGGGAGGTGATATAGAAAAATTTGCTCCTTATAAGAAATGGCTGAATCAGATCGGAGATACAAAAAACGTCAGTCAAATCATACACGGAGTAGTTGTGGGTGAGCAGGTAGAAGAAGAGGCTCACAAATTATATTTCAAAGAACAGAACGATATGATTAACGAAGTTGCAAGTGTAATAAAGCTGCCGATTATCCTTGCCACATTTTCTGATACGGATGCAATCTTTAAAGCAAGAATGAGATTGTGGGCAAACTATCACGAGAATATGCATTTCTTTGATAAAATACCCGCGCTAAAATCCGGAGATGAGACATTTGACCCTCATGACGGACACCCGAACAGCAGCGGGTATCGGGTGATAGCAAATAGCCTGTTTGACGAGTTAGTAAATAACGGCTTTGTGTGTAGAGATTAATGCAGTATTTTATGCACGCCGTGAATATTCATTATGTATAAACGCATGACACGAATGATAGGTAGTTTTATTGAAACGGTGGGCGTGTTTGTAAAGAAGTATTTTTTGGTAGCCGCGCTATTTTTTATTTTAACCGTTATTGTGACTTACCCCCTTGTTAACAATGTTTTGACCAGAATACCCGGTTATGGTGACGCTTTAACATACCTTTGGACTCTGTGGTGGTTTCATCACGCTGTGGCCGTTCTTCACCAAAATCCCCTATTCACGAATTTTCAATTCTATCCTGAAGCCATCAATATTTCACAGGATGTGTCATTGCTGCATGGAGTGTATGCACTCCCCATCATTTCCTGGCTTGGTGTATATGCCGGATATAATGCCGTTATATTTTTTACGTACGTTGTTACCGGTCTTGGATTCTATATATTTTTCCGGTCACTAATAATTAGCAAAACCGCGGCATTTATAGGTTCGTGTCTATTTACCTTTTCCTATTACCGTAACATTCGTGTTACGGAAGGTCATGTGGATATTGCATCTACAGAATGGTATGGTTTTGTTTTATACTTTTTGACCGCAATATTTTATTTCGGAAAAAATTCAAGAAGAAATATTTTTGGCGCCGCGCTATTTTTGTCGCTATGTGCTTATACGGAGTACAGAAATTTTTTTTATATCGCGTTATTTTTCGGATTATTTGTTCTGGTCTCAACAATCGTACAGATGGCTAGGTCCAAAAGACATGAGGTAAAAGCGCTTCTTATAGCGCAAACGGAATCTTTTATTTCCGTTGCACTTATCGTCTGGTTTATGCTTTTGCCGTTATTTATCATTAACCTAAGTAAGATTGGAGATGTCCAGTACGCACCTACATATCCAAGTTTTAACGCATACGCGCCTGCGTTTATACTCCCTCCATGTAGTACTCATCTTGGGCAAATATTACCGCGGTGTTTCTCTTCTCCAGTATACGAAGGCGGCATGGTGTATCTGGGTATAACATCCGTTTTATTTTCCCTTTATTACCTTATTTTGAGAAGCAGAAAGCGAGATTGGGGAATCGTTATGCTGTTCGGATCCCTCATTGTTATATTTATATTGCTTTCTCTCGGTACCAAAACACCGTTATATTCCTGGCTATTTGATAATATGCCGCTTTTTAAGGTTGTCCGGGTGCCAAGCCGGCTCGTTGTGTTGGTGGGCGCATGTTTGTCGGTTATCAGTGCGATGGGTGTTCACGCAATGCTTCAGCGGAGTGCTGCGCCGCAACGACTCATGATAATAGTGTTCGCTACGATACTTTTTATTGCTGAGGGGGCGGTATCAAACGAGAAATATGTATACGATAGCGCGGGAGTGTCACCGCACCTTGCTGTATTAGAAGCAAGCAATTCCTATTCGTTATTAGAAATTCCGTTTGGTTTTAGAGGAAACATATATGAAACATTCGGTTCCCATAATACCGGTCAGAGTTTTTATTATCAGATGAGACATCAAATTCCGTTAATCGGCGGCTACATGTCCATGATTGATTTCAGCACATGGAGAAATATCAGCGAAGATTCGTTGTTAATAAAGCTTGTTAATTGCCAGGAAATATCCGTGTGCGAGCCGTTAAGTGATATAGAAAAACAGGCATTCAGTCAAAAATATAAAGTAAAATACGTATCATTTTTATCCAATAATTATATGCATCTTGAACAGTATCTAAAGAGTAACTTAAATCTACAAGTAGTATACCGTGACGGGACAAAGGCTGTGTTCCAAAATTCTTCATTGGTTGCTGACGCTGATTGATTGTAGCGCGGGTCTGTTGCGGTGATGCGGTAAGTTGGGGTTCCCCCACAGAAAATATACACTGGCATTAATTTCAGTCTTGCTCTATCCTAGAGGCATTATTGGAGCCCCGTGTATCAATATGCGTGTGATGATCTACCGTGATTATAAAGAAGAAGGCTGGGAAAGCATGCAGGTGTATGCTGATAATTTGGCTACCTCCCTGCGCAGGATGACCAAAAAATTGCGGGTAGATGAATTTGTTGCGTTCCCCACTCTGTCGCAGCATCTTGCGCGCGACAATAAATTATTCCGGTATGTATTCAGATTTGCCGTTAACCCCCTCTTCGCACCCCGGCATCAGGGTGATGTAAATCATATTATCGATCAGGCAAACGCACACCTTCTTGCCGTTTTGGATCCGAAGAAAACCATAGTTACCTGCCATGATCTTATTGTCCCCTATTGGGTTATGCATAATGTGCATCCCCAGACTTACAAAAAAAGGATAAAACGAATTGTTGAATTGTGGAGAATTGGTTATTTGAAAAAAGCGGCAAGAATTATCGCCGTCTCCCACGCAACCAAGAAGGAAATCATTGATACGATCGGAATAAATCCAGAAAAAATTGCGGTAGTGCCTGAAGGCGTTGATGAAATTTTTACCGCACCTTTATTGGCCGCAGAACTTCGGTCTGTCCGGCTCCGTTACGCGTTGCCGGAGCGATACGTGCTTCATGTGGGTACAACGCATGAGTACAAAAATATGGAAGGGCTTTTAAAAGCCGTGGCTCATTTGCGGAGGAATGACCGCTCTTTGAAGCTGGTGAAGGTAGGTACCCCTTGGACCAGATCTCAGAGCCGGCTGATCGATAAGCTTTTGTTAGCGCCACACATTTCCCATCTCGGCTTTGTTCCGAAAGAGGATCTCCCCGGTATTTATGCTTCTGCCCTGTCGCTCATTCACCCTTCATATACCGAAGGGTTCGGGTTTACCGTCCTAGAGGCAATGGCAGCAGGGTGTCCCGTAATTGTTTCGGATATTCCGGCACTTCGGGAAATGGCCGGCGCAGCCGGAATATACATTAATCCGGCAATTACCGTTTCAGATATCCGAAGAATTTATTCAGCGATTCATTCGTCACAAAAACGAGCACGCTTAAAAAGTTTGGGCAGGAAACGCGCCACCTATTTTTCTTGGAGCCGAACCGCGAAACTAACCGATGCCATTTACCGTGAGGTAGCGGCGCAACAAAGGAAAAACCCATGAATATTGTTTTTGTTTCTCTTTATTCTCCCATTACTTATCTTGGCGGAGCGGAAATACTTACGCTGGTTTTGGCAGAGTCACTCGTGAAGCTTGGTCATCATGTCATTATATATACGGCGGGAACAGGACGAAGGAATATGTTAAGAGGTGTAGTTATACAGGAAACGCCACTGTTTATGTTTCCTCTGAGATTTCGTGCCACCCTTCTCCCGCTATATTCACTGGTATTGGGTGCATTTTTTTCATTGAACCGGGATTTTCGCAATGCCGATATTGTTCATGCGATTGACAGCGGAGCAATCGTACTTTTATCAGGCTGGGGATTTCTCCGGGAAAAATTTGTTGCCACTATTCAGGATTACTCGCTTATCTGGCCGACGAAGGATTATTTTTCATTAGGAAGATCAAAAAGAACCCCGTTGTCATTTGCCGGAGTTCTCACCCGTATGATCCGTAAAACAGTTAGTCTGAGCGCAGCGCGCCGGTTGCGGTATGCAGTTTGTGTGAGTGAGTACGTCGCTAGCAAATTCAGGGCAGTAAATTCTAAAACAAATATTACTGTTATTGGTAATTGTGTTTCGCCTGATTGGGAAAAGCAGGTGGCCACCGCCCCGCGAGATATTGATATTCTTTATGTCGGTAAATTAATGCCATATAAAGGCCTTGATGTGCTTCTTTCGTCACTACGACGCCTATCAGATATGCGCACATTATCGGTGGTGATTGTCGGGGAGGGGCTTATGCCGCGCTATAAGAATCAAGCGGTGCGGATTGGCATATCCCGCCATGTTACGTTTACCGGCCCTATTCCTTACCTGGATATCCGCAGGTTTTACCAGAGGTCAAAAATAGTTGTGTCTCCCTCTATCTGGCCGGAACCATGCGGCAGGTCAATTATTGAGGCAATGTGGTTGGGGTGTGCGGTGGTGGCAACCAATGTCGGCGGAACTCCTGAATCACTGATCGATGGTATTCATGGATATCTGGTTGATCCGGGAAAGCCGTCTGAAATAGCAATTGCTTGTGGGAAGCTGTTACGAAATACCAAAAAGCGCAATACATTCGGGGAGGAAGCCGCAAGATATGCGCATAAGAATTATTCATCGGATCGGATCGCAAAAGAATATTTGCGTTTCTACAGCTTGATAAAATCAGGCCAGTTGATAATATAGGGAGATATGAAAAATCCACTACGACTTTTCCGGCAAAAAAAGGCTCTTACGTTTGTGATAATAGGAATTGTCGGACTTATTCTTGCGGGATTGGCGAGCTATCAAGTTGTTACGCAAAAACCTACGTTTGTTACCGTGAGAATAAAAGGGAGCCCCGGTAATTGGTGGTGGGTCACTCCCCGGCCGCCCGATTGGCTAGCAAATTCAGTACACGCGGGAGACAAAGAATATAACGCATCAAATAAAGCAATTGCCGAAGTGTTAGCGGTTGATATTTATGATGCCGGCGGTCCTACAAAAGATATATATCTTACGACAAAATTAGATGTCCGTTATAACACAAAAACGAAAAAATACCGGTATAAAGGTGAACCTTTGGAAATTGGAGGGCCGATTAGCTTAAGTCTCGGGAGCACTTTTTTCCCCGGAATGGTTGTGGGTATTTCCGGTGAGGGAACCGTTGCTCCGGAATATAAAGATTTGATTATCCAGGTGCGTCACAAGGATCGTTGGCCATACGAATATGACGCGATAAAAATCGGCGAAAAGATTGTTGACGGAAACAATCAGCCGATTGCCGAGATTATTGCTAAGTCTCAGTCGCCCGCCATAAGAGAAGTGCAAACGCTCGCTGGTCAGGTCGTCAAAGGGCTCAGTCCGGTGTTAAATGATTATTATGTAACCATAAGAATTCGCGCAGAGGAACAGGATGGGCAATTTATATACCGCGAGGAACAGTATATAAAGGTAGGAAATCAAATGTGGTTGTTGTTCCCCAGTTATAATATGAGCGGCGCACATATTATAGCTATTGAAAAATGATTCATGGACAATACCGCTACCTATCCTGATATATATGAGCAGGGCCGCTTTGGATTGCAGCTCCAGATGCCCAGCTACCAAACCGAGTTTCCCCACGATCTTCCCTTTGATCCCGGTGCGACGAGCAGTCTTTTTGAGCTTAATTATTTCCCCTCAACCGCATCAAGGCTATTGCTTTTGATTCCCATTGCGCTGGTGCTGCTTGTATTTTTTTTCCGGAAACACATCCAGAGCGGGTTCGGGCATATCGGCTTTCTGATAGGAATGATACTTGTTTTTTTTGGTCCCCTGCGACTGCCGTCGTTTTTTCCGTTTAACACAACTTTAGGACTGGTTAAAGCAATCGGACTATTGCTCACGGGATATGCAGCGGTACTTTACGTATTGAAGCGTGTTAAGTTCGATCTCTTTGAGATCCCCTCTCTTGCCCGGGTCGGCGTCTATATTATCAGCTTATTATTATCGGTATTTGTGATGACAAACCCTTCTTTTTTTATTGCTGACTTCGGCATAGTACTAACCGGCGTGCTGTTTTTTATCCTGGGATTTATTTATTTTACCTGGAGTACGGCCGGACTACTCATTACCACCTGGGCAAGACTGTTGGCTATTGCTGGCATAATTGTACTTACAATATTCATTGATCGAGGTGTCGGTGCGGAAATCATTTCATTATTGTTTCAGAAGTATGAGAATTTTGTATTCCTGCACGATCTTTCCCGCGGGAGAATATTTTCCATTATCGACTTTGAATATTTTATTCCCTGCGTTGCCATTTTTATTGTCGGGTTTAGGCTAAATAAACAGCGCCGGTCGATTCTGGAATATTATATTTTTACCACAATGTCATTCGTTGCAATTCTTCTAGTGAATTATCGGTACCGGTTTCTTACCTATGTATTGGGTTTAATTTCAATTTCATTGTTTACCAAAACAATGGCAAAAGCTATCAGAAAACATACTATAATTCTTCTTGTTATTTTAAGCACATTATATTTCGGTTACTCGATTGCGTTTTTTAGAAGCACAATCCTCGACCGTTTCCTGGTAAGGAATTATTCTGAAGACCAGGTTAGTATTGACCGGCGCCTTGTTATGTATCAGCAGGCGTGGGAGCTTTTCCAGGAGCGTCCAATTTTGGGAGTAGGCCTGGGGAATTATAAAGACAATGTGCAGATAGTTTATTCCCGGTTTGGCGGGAGAACGTATGAGCCGTATTATAAGATTTTACAAAACGTATATGCATATCCCCATAACTGGTTTTTGACCGTGTTGGCAGAAAACGGCATTGTGGGATTTGTTGTTTTGATGTGGATGCTTGGGATGTTTTTGGTTATGGATATAAGGCTTTATCAGAAGCTCGCTGGTGACCGTCTTCTGGTTTTTGTGACACTTAGTACCATTGGTTGGCTATATGTGTTTGCCAATCTGTTTACCATGATGCACGTGTCGCTTCCTATGGTGATAGTGTTTTGGGCGTGCAGAGGTATGATAGAGAGGATTCATCATGAAGTATTCCCCCAGGGAAGAAAACTTAGTGCCCCAAGATAATTACAGAAGGCGTTTTTGTTTCACCAACACCGCACTACCGATCGATTCCCCTACCCATCCCCACAATACAGCCGTTGCTAACCCAACGCCATCCATATCTTTTGCGATAAAAAATAATACTCCAATATTTATTGATGCGCGCAGCACGGTAAGGAAAAGGTTCTCTTTTGTGTGTCCTGCCATATCAAGAAGTTGCCGGTTTGGCCACGCGATAAGGGCGTAAACAGCGTGTGCGGCAACCAGAATAAATAATATATGATTGGCAGGGCTGTAGAGTGTGCCAAAGATCATTGATATGATTGGCGCACCGTACGCAAAAAGAATCCCGGAAGGAACGAGCACTGAAACGCCAAGCCACAGCATCAGTGTTTTATATATTGACCAAACGGATTTTTTTTGTGCATGTACGCGGCTTGCTGCAGGCAAAAACACAGACAATACCATTTGTGGAACGATATGAGTGAGCGCAGCGAGTGAAACAGCGGCTGCATAAAATCCCACTGCATCACCACTGCCTTCCGCACGGATGACGTAAAGTAGTCCTATATTTATTGCTGCCGTAATGATCTCCGAAAGGCTTACCGGGAGGGTAAAGTTCAGGAATCCGATGGATAGCTGCGGTGTAAATCGTTTGATGACGGACAATTTGACCAATATAAATAGATTAATGACGGCCGCAAGGAGCGTGCCCGCCGTATACCCGATTAATGCACCGATTATCCCCCAACGGAGCACCAGCATGCCGATGATAGTAAAGACAAACCTCAGCACCATGTCGTTAGCCTCGGTTACATACGATAACCTGACGCGTAAAAGTCCAAGAAGAATGCCTTTCACAAGAAGGGTTGCTGTAGAACCGATGAATCCGAACGAGAGTATGCGAAGATATGGCGCTGCATGCTTTGCGTGGATAAGAATGCCGATGGAGTCTGCATGGAAGTAAAGAATGATGCCGACAATACACGATGAGACGCCCATGATGGTTATTGCGGAGGCGATTATGGAGTACCTGGCATCTGATTGTGATTTTTTCTCCAGAAAAGAAATAAACCGCGTCACGCTCATCGGAATACCGAGGGCGGCTATCGTGGTCAATCCAAGAAAAGTTGAAGTGGCAAGATAATAGTCCCCGAAGTCAGCGACACCAAGCCGGGACACGAAAATTTTAAGAATAAAATTAAGCAGCTTTGATCCTCCCAAGATGAGAACGCCCAGTGAAATGCTAGTGACAAAAGACGCAATGAGATCGTTTTTTTTCACAATGAAAAGTGTACACGCTTTTACGGGATATGACTACCGTAAGTTCTTATGAGGATTTCGTCGGTACCACTACTCCGAAGTCCGGCTTGTCAGGCAGCGGGAAATGGATAGCTGCTTTGTCTTTGAACGCTTCGAGGGCCACCCGGAATATTTTTTTCCGCATCATGGACTTTGCCGTGCACACCATCCAGCAAGCGTCACAGGAAGCGACACGTTTGGCATATGTTTGATTAGCGAGGATAGTTTCCATGGACTGGGTTTTAATATTTCCCATCTTCCATGGTTTTAGATGGCATGTATATACGCTCCCTAATGAATCCATATAAAAGAATCCTGTACCCGCATCACATACCAGCGCTCTTTTTCCTGTTTGGACGAAGGATATAAGCCTTTTGATAAACCAACCGCGCATGAGTTCTTTTGGAGACATCCGCGTAAGATGGATTTTTGCAGCTTCTTTAAGACGGAACTCCAGTCGTTCAGGATTCTTCGGACGAAGGTTTTCTTTTCCGGAACCAAAATAGATAACTGAGTTAGTTGCTACCGTCATAGAAAACTCTACACCAAGATCGTCTGCTAATTTCTGAACCTTGGGAAGTTCATCGACGTTTTGATCGATAAGCGTGAAGGCTATTCCGAGGTCTTTGGCACCAACTTCTTTTGCAATACGGAGCGACTCTAAGATTTTTTTATATCCTCCAGGGATTCTGCGGATGGCATCGTGTGCTTCCCCTATGCCGTCTATGGACACACGGAACGCAAAATTGGGATCTATCTCGAGTATTTTAGGAAGGTGTTTTTTGACCATGTGCGGCATGAATCCATTGGTATTCATAATAAACCGGGCGTTTGGGGCGGCCTCCCGCATGTTGCGTACAATTTCGACGATATCCTGCCGGAGGAATGGTTCTCCCCCGGTGATGTTTATATCCTTAAGGCTGGACGGGAGCTTTTTATAGTATTCAGCAGGGAGTTCGTTGGGTATTTTATTTTTCCAAATGTCACACATAATGCAACGTGAGTTGCAATTGAGCGTTATGGCGATGATTGCCGATGTCGGAGCCTGCATAATAGACTACTGTATCATATTTTTCCTATAATCCGGCGGATTAACTGTTTGAGCTTATTAAAACGACTCAAGCCGTACAGATTAAAATGATGATAATCCCACCATGGCCTTTTATCGTTGCTTATGCGCTGTACAATGCATAGATTTGGTTGGGATACCTGCAGGAACCGGAAGTCGGGTCTATTGGAGGCGATCCAGCCCAAAACCATTCTGGTTTGCGGTAAGGATGCATCATGAAAGAGTAAAAAGCCCCCCGGAGAAAGCAGCTTTTCCAGATAGTAGAAATCGAGAAATATACCGTCAAAAAGATGCCCCCCGTCGATAAAAGCAAAATCGAAAACTCTTTTTTTCTTTAGCAACAAGGGCAACGCCCAGTGTGAATACCCGGCGATTAGTGTAGTGTTTTTCCAAAGTCCCAGCGCCTTCATGTTGCGTATGCCCATGTTGCCATACTTTTTCTGAAATGGGTCAATAACGGTATGCAACGCTCCCGTAGTGCCTGCAATAATAGCGGCTGAATAGCCGTATGCAAAACCTATTTCCACGGTGCGTTTGCCCTTCCAGTTGTGGGAAATAAGAAAGTTATATAAGGCGGCCGCTTCGTCATCTGTTATGGAGATGGAGCGTTTATTTTGTGGTATCCGGATATTTCCGCGGATTTGTTCAAATGACAGTGGCGGTGTTTTCATACAAATTATCCGGCAATCCTATCATGATTAATAACAGACATCATGTAGGCAATTTTTGCCCTCCACGAATTACTCACTGCTAGTGTACGCTGTTTTTGTCTGTACGAACGCGGCCAAGTAGCGCGTACACATTCCCGTATGGCCGCAGCGAACGCTTTTGGTGTCGCCGCGATCTTAATGAGAGGCACAAGGCGTTTAAGTTCCGGTATCGGGGTTGCAACAACAGGAACCCCCATATAAAAGTATTCATGAGTTTTGACGGGAAAACTGAAATGGTTAAAAATATGACGCACATTATATGGTGTTATACCGGCAGAAAAAGTACGCATATAGGAGGGGAGTAATTTTCTCGGCTTGTTTCCGAGCATGAAGACATTTGGAAGGTTTGTAAGCGTGTGTATTGACGGCGTTTTTGTATTTGCTATCTGATGCCGGTAGTCATTATCTATCGGACCGATAAATATAAATGCATAGTGCGGGAGAAGTTGAATTACTTTTTGCATAAGCGTCACATCAATTCGTTCGCTAATATTGCCGATAAATCCGATCCGCGGACCCGGGATGCTTATGATATCGCGCGGTACACGCCGAATCCCGTTCCCCATGCGGTAAGTGTCCAGGTCGAACCCTGCAGGCGTGTGATATACAGAGGGGTGAAGGTGTTTGAGTCTATGAAAAAGCGTTGTTGTATTTGTAAATACGTATCGAGAGCCCCGCAGTATCAGTTGTTCGCGGCGCTGCCATAACCTGCGGAGTGACGGGACTTCCGATATAAACGCATCGAGGCAATCGTAGACTTTAATCCAACGTTTGGAGAACCATTGCGGGATGACCGCTGTTTGCAGGGAAAACATCCAGAGCACGGTGCGTTGTCTGATGCGGTATTTTTGACGGAGATAGACGCAAACTGCCCTTGTTTGTATAGCAGCAAAAAAGAAGTTTATTTCGGCAATAAACCTGATTCGCTGAAACGGGAAGACATACAGCGGTCTGAATATATATAACGAATGGTTATGGGTGAGAAGAAAACCATATTTGTGTTCCTGCAACAGTGACCGGAAAGTATAACCCTCCCCCACCAGGAAGCAAAGCACAACGTTGTCTTCCGAAAGTATCGTTGCGGTAATGCGTTCATAATCCGCTCCCCAGGCAAACGGAAGCGCAAATGGGAGGACAATAAGCCGATTCATAATCGTTGGATGTTTTGTCGGGCTGCCTGAGGTGATCATGCGGTCACACCGGCCTCACGAATAAACTTTTTTAATTGTGTTATTGCGGTTAACGATCCGTGTGTTTGTTGTATGTAATTCATAATCTTCTTTTTTAAAAGCGTTTTTTGACCGGGCGGTAACCGGAGAAATAGTTGTATGGCGGTAGCAAGGCCTTTGTAATCGGGTTGCTTGGCCAGGAGCCCCGCAAAGTGCCGGAGGATTTCCTGCGATCCCCCAGTGGGGAAAGCAATAACCGGCGTTCCGACCGATAACGACTCCAGTGTTACCATGCCGAGCGTTTCCAGTTTTACCGAAGGCATGATGGTCGCATCCGCGGCCTTGTAAAGGCTCCACATATCATTCGGCGCCCTTTCCCCCATGAAGAAGGTGTGTATGTTGCCCGGCAAAGAAACACGGAGGAGATCCGAAAAATAATACACGGCATTTGGATGTACAGGTCCGCAAAAAATAATAGCTATTTTTATATCCGCGGGTATAATCGACAACGCCCGCAATAGGATGTCTTGGCCTTTTCTTGGCTCAATTCTTGAGGGAACCACTAACAGAAATCTATGCGGATCAATGCCCAGTTGTTTTCTGGCTGCGCGTTTTTCATCTGCGGTTGTTTCGTGATACATGAACGGAACCGAGAGAAGATTTGCCTTGTGTTTGTGAAACAATCCATTGAGTTGTCGCCGGGCAAAGGTGCTAAAACAGCCCACCGTTGAGCGTTGTATAAGTATGTATTGCAGGAGCCAGTGCAGCCAATGGACGAAGGAGTGTTTTATTTTTCTCAACAAATTTATTTTTCCCTGAACATATGATTTTTTTTCCAGATACAGAGCTCCGTGATAAAAATAGGCATAAGGAATTCTCAGTGCGCTGCAATACAGATTTGCGGCGAAAGCGCTGTAAACAATATTCCCAATAACGCCCCCCAGTAAATATTCCTTGCGGATAGACCGGATCAACTGTATTGTCCGGTAGGCTATATAGAAAAAACGGCGCGGATGACCGATGTCGGGAATGCTATACGTGATGATTTTTTTGGCATACGGAAACCATTCAGTATCCAATGTCTGTCCGGGGGAAATGCCAGTAAGAACGATAATGTCCGCTTTAAGGCTTGATTGTGCTGCTGAAAGAACCGCACGGTTCAGCGTGAATGCTCCACCCGTGAACAAATCGTCAAATATAACTAGGATTGCCCTGTTTTTCCGGTCCATAGTACATGGTTATTGCATGCGGTTGGTTAGGTAGGACAGGTATGACTGGTAAAATAATCGTCCGAATAATCCGAACGTATGGAAGTGTTCGTACGGCGTGTTGTCGTTATAAATTGCCCTAGGCGTATAATTACATCCTTTACATATGTCGATTTGTGACCGGTTGCCTTTCCAGAGCTGATGGCGCGCCTCGTTGAATTTTTTAGAAAACCATACGGACAGCACATGGTGTTTTTTTACATTTCCCATCACTTGTTTCCCAAAGTAGTCGTCACAACACTGTACCGTATTCCCCTCCCAGTTTATGACCATGGTAGAGCTTGGCCGGAAACATGGCTTGTTGAGAGGTTTTTTAGGGACAGTAAGGTGGGTGAGTAATCCACCACGATTGTCAAAGAATGCATTGTTTACCCGTACGGCAATCCGGCGTCTCCATGTGGGGTGATGTTTTTCCACCCATGCCAATACTTCGGCAACATTTGTGTTCACCTTGCCGTCATATTGGCTGACATAGACAAGATCAACTCCTGCGCGGATGAGCGAGGTGAGGATATCTGTTTTCAAAAAATCGCCGTTGGTGTTGATTTTGACAAAGGTGTGGGGACACCGTTTTTTGAGCAGCGTTAAAAGTTTTGGCAGACGCTTGTCCAGTAGTGGCTCACCATACATATGAAGAGACACACGTCCGTCGTAGCCCATATCAGCCAGATCGCCGACGATTTTTGTAAACACTTTATCGGGAAGAAAGCCCTTCCCTCTTCCGCGATAAATATTCGGACAAAACGAGCACCGGCGGTTACATATTGAGGTTGTTTCAATTTCTATGCCGGTGAATACCGGAAACCGTTTGTATTTGATCAGATTTCCCAGGTAAAAATAGAATAAGGTAATAAACTGTTCCATAAGGTTTGTTAAAAGCGTCTTATGATATGGCTAAGCATTGCGGCGTTGCTGTCTTTTTGCTCCACAAGAATAATATCCGCGGTTGTTTTTTTCTGTATGCTATTTTTTATTTTTTTATTATCCACCAGCACCACATCAGTATTGTTAAGCACGTCCTCGGTAGCGATTTGTGACTCCTGGAAGGGAAATTCAGGAATGTCAGATGAAATTTGAACTATGCATGCTTTTTCTGCAAAGATTCCCGGAAGAAATAGCCAATGAGGCCGTATGGTAGCGCCTGTTTCCCAAACCACCAACGGGCGCCCCTTAACAGATCCCTTAAGAATTATATCCGGATGAAATAACCGGACAACATACAGCCAGCAGATCAATAAAAATGTGTTGAGCTGGTGAACGTGCTGGTTCCGCTCGAATGGGATAAGTCCGAACGGATGAAAGATCATTACATTTTTCCTGGTAAGCAACAGAAGCTTAAAGCCAACGATAGCCCTCCGCAGGCTCAGGGCGTGTTTGTATGTGTAGATTGAGGTGCCCGTGATGAGGAGTATGTTGTGTTCTTTTTTGAGGAGGTGAATGTGTTTTGCCCACTTGGCAGGGTTTTGACACGCGTCATCAGCAAGCAGAATAAGTGTGTTTTTTGATTTCATGTATGGTTAAAACGGAACCCCCGTGTGTGAACAGCAAGCCGGATTGCGTCGAGTTGGAATAATGCTTTGGCTCTCCAGCAATAATGGAGGCAGATAATATTCTGGCGTGCCCGTCGTATTGTATCAAATTGAATGACATATCGCTTTTTGGGAAGCGGGGTGCGCTCCCTTTTTGCAATCACGCTTCCGACGATGACTTCATCGGATCCGAATTGATTATCAAAGTATGTTGTTTTGAGAATTCCCAGAAGCCTGTTCATTGTGGAGAGCTCGAAAAGTGATTTGTCAGGTATACACACCAGCCCGGTGTTAAATAGTGGATTTGCGCCGGGTGCGCTGCTATGGACGAGCAGCTGTCGGTATGAGTGGTATAAATCTAAATAGCATTCGTCATCGGTATGTTTACGGGTGCGTTCCCTGGGTTCGTATTCGAGGTGGAGCACCTTATTTGGATTGCTGAGCCATTGTGCTATTTCCGGCGATTTTTGGAAAAAAAGAATATCGGCATCATAAATAATAAACCGTTTAAACGGGCAAACAAGCTTCAGCAGAAGCTTCCATTTTATGACGGGCGCCTCAGGGGAATCCATAAACTTTTTGATATTCGGGTAGGTCTGCAGAATTGTTTTTGCCCGCCGTAATAGCTGTCCCCTCGTGATGATGGTGATGGTAAAATGCCCGGCAAGGCGCTGTTTGTCCTCTGCGGTAAGTGTACCGTCATCAACAACATATAACGGGAGATTTTGGTTAATGGCAAAAAACAACGAATATACAGCATAGATATACATGGTTACATCCCTGTGACAAAGAAGCGATGCGACACCGGTTTTTCTTGACGGAGCTTTGGCGTCTAAGAAAATCCGGGGAAGAGTCGAAAAAATCCCTTGTTTAATGCTATTTTTCAGTTGATACATTTGGTTAGAAATAAGTGAATGTCATTATAACGTTTGTGCACCATACGGCAACATATTTGGACTAGATTCCCCGTCTGCCTGGGTTACTGTGCGTTTAACGCATCAATGATACGGGGGGTAATATACTCCGCAATCATTTTATTTCCCTCCGGTGATATATGGGCAAAATCAAGGTAAACAGGTTGATCTACATTTGAAAAGACGCCGCTTGCATCAACAAAGTCGGGAAGAGCCAATTCGGTGACTTTTTTTGTAATTTCTTTGTATAAACCGGCCGATTCGGTTTTAGAATTTATTACTTCGGTTTCGTCGTCGGTAAGTTTTTTGGTTGCTATGGATGGCTGCCAAATAAACAGCGTCTTAAACCCGTAGATTTTACTCAGATTTCGCACCATGGCTATGTTTTCTGCGTATATACGTGTAACGTCATCAGGCAATGCTGCGGTGTTGTGAAATTTAATAAGCCTGTTGTTTTCCTCATTATTCCCTGTACGCAGGATGCGGAAGAACTTAATCGGGTAATCGATTACTTTAATTCTTGATGCAAGCGAACGCGCCGCTTGCGAAAGATATGAAAAATCGAGCAATGACTGATTGCGGTACGGTACATGGAATGAATAGATGTTTCCCAGTCTGGTACGTATTATGTCTTCATACACTGTCTGATTACCAGGAGAATATGTATAAAGATAGCGGGAGTAAAGCTCATTTATCCCGTCATAAAAAACAACCATATCAGGAATATTTCCCTGTTTGAGTTGTATGAGTAGGCTTGCTAGCTCCTGTGATGAGTTATAGGCGCTGACGCCAAAGTTAGTAATCCGGTGCACCGGCGCCTTGGTGTTTAATAATTTGGCAACATGTGACGGAACCGTTTCCCCGTCTGATACGTTCGTACCGAATAGCGTAGATCCGCCGAACATGAAAATTTTTATTTGCTGATGAGAGATTGTAGCAGGGTTTCCTGTCGTTTCCCGTATACCTAAATCATTAATTGTAATGTGCGGGGTGTTGAGTGGTTTAGGGGTAAAGCTTAATAATGGATGGTACTGCGCCTGTATTTTTTCGCTTTCGGTAAGCCACCATTTATTACTGTCTTTTGCATAAAACCAATCATTAGTCATTAGCCCCATTTTTTCTTTGTATTCGTACACGCGCCAAAAAACATACCGGGAGAATGATATTGTCTGCAAAATCATCTCCAGAAAAAGTAATCCGGCAATGATTTTTGTTGCGCGCAGGCTCCGGGAAGTATTTTTTATCGGCAGTGAGCCGGGAGTGTTTTTCATAGGCTGCTGCGTTTTTTTCCGTTATACCGTCCTTTTTCCAGTTCTATAACCCGGTCGCAGTTCTGCCGGACAAATTCCATCCAGTGCGACACAAGGATAAATGTCTTGTGTTGGCTGATAAGCTTTTGGAGGGCGCGTTGTGATTTGCGTTTAAATTTTGCGTCACCTACCCCAAGGCTTTCATCGAGTATTAAAATATCCGGATTGGAGTGGAGGGCAATCGAAAATCCAAGCCGCAGCTTCATGCCAAAAGAATAGGTAAACAGCGGCACATCGATAAACTGTCCTATATCTGCAAACGCAATAATCGCCGGCAATGCGCGCTCTATCTGCCGTTTAGACATCCCAAGTAACATGCCGTTAAGGTACGCATTTTGCAGTCCAGTAAGATCAGGGTGAAACCCTGCTTCCAGATCAATGAGTGATACCGTTTTTCCGTTACGCACCACCGTGCCGGTTGTGGGATGGGTAATTCCGGCAATTATTTTTAACAAAGTTGTCTTCCCCGCTCCGTTTGGTCCAACAATCCCTACGCGTTCGCCTTTCCGGATAGTCAGATTGATATCTCGCAGCGCCCAGAAAATTTCGTTTCGGCCGCGGGTCAGTTTTTCGATGAGCGTGGGCTTATCGTGATGTATTTCATACCGCTTACTTACATTCGTAAGCTGGATGGCAATTTCAGGATTTATCTTTTTCATAGCCAGTCGTCAAACAGTTTTGATTCAGATTGGAATACCCAGATACCGATAATGAGGGTGGCTATGGCAATGGTGCCGTTGCATCCTATCATGGCAAGACCAGGAGCGGGGTAGTTGATGAAGGCATTTTGAAAAAATTGAACTACTGAAGTCATGGGGTTTAACCGCCAGATAAAAAGTAAAGCCGGAGGCACCGAATAGATGGAATAAACGATTGGCGTGAGGTAGAACCATACGATAAGACCTGCCTGGGTAAAAAACGTAATATCCCGGTACCGCACGTTGAGTGCCGCCGTAAGCAGGCTGGCTCCCGAAGTAAAGATGATGAGCAGGATAAATCCTAAAATGAATGAGCCCACCCGTTCCATCGAAAACATTTGATAATAGAGGGTAAACGGCAGGATGAGTGCAAATGAAAGCAATAGGTTTATCGCGTTTGAAAGTACTATGGACAACGGAATTATTGCGTGCGGAAATTTGGATTTTTTTATAAGGGAGCGCTCGTTAACGATGGACGATGAGCCTTTGGCAAGGGAAAGCGAGAAA
Source organism: Candidatus Gottesmanbacteria bacterium (assembly GCA_016214885.1). Taxonomy (GTDB): domain Bacteria; phylum Patescibacteriota; class Microgenomatia; order UBA10105; family UBA927; genus UBA927. Next base: position 195,614 of record JACRMP010000005.1, read on the forward strand.
AAATTCCAGGTCAGCAGTCCGGTAAATAAGTACAAGTTATAGTGGGGTATCGGTTCTTTGATGAAAAGGGGGAAAATAAATCCTATAACTATCATTTGAATGAGAGGGTTAATGAATACCCATAAGAATCCAAAAAGGGTGTGTTTGTACCGCGTGGTTAACTCTTTGTGGGTCATGCTGATAAGCAGTTCCCAAAAATGGTGGAGCGCGTAGCGTTTCATGCACCGTATTATACGATATGCTGCACGATTAGGTTATACTGGTGTATTATCGGGTACATATATGATCTCGGTGTTTTATCACTTGACCGTCATGGTCATTTTTTTGGTATCCCTTCCGCTGCAGGTGTTGATTGCCATACTCATTATGATGATGAGCGGGCTTCCCATTGTCTTCCGGCAGAAGCGCACCGGCAAGAACGGCGCACCTTTTGTTATGTATAAATTCCGTACGATGGTGAATGGCGCGGAAAAGAAGAAACCGGCTTATGCACACCTTAATGAATCACAGGGTCCTGCATTTAAGATTCGGAAAGATCCCCGTTTTACGGGAATCGGCGCTTTTTTGAGCCACACCGGGCTTGATGAACTTCCCCAGCTATTTAATGTATTGCGGGGCGATATGGCCCTTATTGGTCCCCGCCCCCTCCCTATCGCTGAGGCTCAAAAATTAAAACCATGGATGAGGGTGCGTGAACAGATACTCCCCGGCATCATCTCCCCCGCCATATTAACCGGTAAATATCATGAGAACTTTGATTCGTGGATGCGCAGTGATGTTTCCTACGTCAAAAAGAAAAACGCCATAGGCGACGTACGGCTGTTTTTGCAGAGTTTTTCATTTCTGGCAAGACTGTTTGTCCGGAGTATGGGCATGAAGCAGAGCACTTGACAGGACGCCTTCCTTATTACATATACTATATACGTAATGCGCGACAGCAACACGCACAAACAGACATATTTCGTGCCTATTTTTAATAGGTGACATCGTCCCCCGGCTTACCGCCGGGTTTTTTATGGCTGACAGGATTGACAAAGGTGAATATATAATGTTACTATAGGTTAATTATGTTGACTGCTGAGGTTCATACACCAGACAAGAGCATACATGACGCGTTATTAATCGACGCTCGACGCCCCAAGTTAGTCGAAACCCTCCCCTTCTGGATGAGCCGTGAATCCCGTGTCCGAGTTGGTGATAATTTTATTGACCTCGACGAAACACGCCTCCCCCGTCTTGAGGGGGTCATGGGAGCAGTGCACCTTCTCCGTAAGGGTCAGGCTGAATTTAAGCATGAGGCAATAGCCCCCGCGAATACTCCTGCAAATAAAGAGCAATCAGGCGCACTATTGGCAGTAAAAGCTATTCTTGAGATGGCCGGGTTATACGGCGGTGCTCAGGCAATGAAGAAAGGCCGCGGCAAAAACGGTTTATTATTTCTTGGAGGTCTAGGGTTAATGGCAGGAAGCGGAATAGGGCTTACCATGGATTTGTCCGGATGCGGCCCACAGGGCATAGAAACTCCCCCGGCTATGGTCACCGATATTCCTGCAACGGCAAAGCCCGTTGAGACCAGCACTCCCTCTCTAGGAAATGAGGTGCTTACAGGTACTCCCTCGGCGGCTCCGGAAACACCGGCTCCCGTTGGGAGCGTGTATCCTTCTGAGGTTTCCAATATGACCGACCCTAAAGTGTATAGTTATGGCGGGGCTGAAGGCCGGGCGAATATGAATGAGTATACCCGCGCATTGTTTGATCGGTATATTGCGGAAATGGGTCCCGAGCGCGGAGGATTTTTGACTGGTGCGACCGTAGAAGAGCTTTATCGCTCGTTTGATAGTGGCTATGATTTCAAGCTGTACACGACCGATGCCGGTCTTGTGTGGCTTGTGCAGAGCAAATCAGACGGGAGCTTCTTGGTGCCAAAAAATCAGGATGGACAGGTGTTCCGGGATCTTCAGCTTTCCTATGATTATATGTTCCAGAATGGGACTGCTGTTTCGGTGGGAACTGATAATTTCGATTTCCAGAAATTTTCGGCAAACCGCGTAGGATTTGTGGGCGCCTGGCCGGTGCTTGTGAGCGTTGATGCACAGAATGTGCCGGTGAGCTGGGTGAATATGGAGCAGGGAGGGGCAACCGCTCCTATTGTTTTGGCATCTGCTACCGAATTGCCAGAGGTGGCTGTCGCTACCGCAACACCGGATTCCGGAGTCAGTCTTGTATCTGGTACGGAAACCATTAGGGTGACTACCGACGTGATTCATTCTGAAGAAGTTACCAGCTTATCAATTGATGCCTCCAAAGCCCAAAAGGTGGGTGACGTTTGGGTGTACACCGACGCGTCGGGGAGATATTTGTGGAATGACGAACGGCAGGCGTGGGCCCCAGAATTTACCACGAGCATGGATTATACCCACCCAGAGCTCGCGCCGTTCGTCCCCATGGATGCCTATACGGATGGATCCGCTGCATTGTCCGCGCAGTTATATATGGCAGAACACCCGGGGCTAATTGAAGCAGACGCTTCCTATCCACATTATATGGTTAATGTTGAGAATAGCGAAGGTTATCATATAAGTTTGATTCCGGTAAACAGAAACGCATTTCCTGCCGATAAAATCACTACTTTAACCGCAAATACAAATAAACCATTTGAATACCTCGGACTTCAGCAAACAACCGATTCTGCAGGGCACGTTATTTACGTTGTTGTGAAAGAAAACTGGAATCCTGTTCCCGGAAATGAGAGTCAGACGCTCCCGACGTTCCATGGTTTTGATAAAGCAGCGTATAACGAGTGGATCAAGTATCCATTAATACTGAAATTCCTTACAAATGACACGAATCCTTTTGGACAGTTATTGCCTATTTTCCCTGCTCCTCCGGGCAGCTACGCCGAACCGGCTGAAACCTATGCCTACTGGAGCCAACCTGCAAATCCCCATGTTCGTGCACTGAATGGTCAGAATTCGATAACTATTTTTCCTGCAGATATACAAGCCGCTATCAAAGCAATGTATGCAAAGGTCGGGGAAAATTATGATCCTGTCACCAACCCCAAAAGTATTTCCTTGTCCCAGCTTCCTGAAGGGCTTTCGCGGATGATTCTTTATACGGCAACTGAAGGCTGGCGCTAACAGACCTTGTATCTTGGCAGAATCCCTGATACAGTTTTTGTATGAGGTGTATTGGTGGTTTTATAGTAATCGCGTTATTGATAGCGCTCTTTACTCCCCGCATCGTTCAGGCTCAGTATCCGTCGCCTACAGCGTGTGAACCGGTAACCTGCTATTCCCAGGTTGGGGGTCCCGAAACTATAGATTGTCCTGCTCAAACAGGAAACCCTTATTCATTTCCCGTGTGTAACCATGGACCTACCACTTGTACCGCCAAATGGAGTTGCACCCAATTCACCGGGTGTACCGACAATACAGCATGGTCACAATGGTCAGGTTGTGCGGAGGGTATAGAGGGAGAAACAAGATATTGTATTAATGAAGCCTGTTGCGGAAACGCAGCCGAAGCAAGGATCTGTAATTGGAGCCCGACAGGGCCCGGTGGACCAGGTGGAGCGACTGCCCCGCCTGCCGATCCGCCGACAAACACTCCTAGCGTCCCACAGATCGGTGATATACAGGTGCGCGCAGTGCAGGTTGATCCCGCCAATACGTCATGTGCTGCTATCAGGGCAATCCCCACAACAAGCGGTCAGGTAAACGGTGCCACCCATCAGTTCACCCTTTCTTCAGCAAGCCAGCCCGCTGCGCAGGCACAAGTGGGGGCTAATTATGTTACGTTTTCCAGTGTGACCGCAGGGTCCTACACGGTAGATCCCAGTCCGCCGACTGCCGACTGGGCATATGTGCGGGCATGTACCACAAATCTGGATAACGGCACCTATTCTGAGAGCCTTTCGCGGACACTTCCGGCGGGTGCCATATTGCGTTGGGATATTGGGTATACCTTGGGGACGGCATGGGTGCAGGCACAAGGTGGTGACGTGTATAGTTCCGGTGCTATACGCTCTTACCTTCCTGCAGTTACTCCCCGTGCATTTATTACCGACGGTACCGGTGGCTACCCCGGAGTGATGACCTACGGCACCAGCTATGACTTTGACAGCGATCCGTATGTGGCGGGTGCCGATCTTGTGTCTGCCGATAACTGGCAGGTAAATACGACCCGGGCAAGTGTAAACTACTACGATTATTTTTACCGGAGGTTTGGAGCTCCCACCACACCGACAACAGAAGCGCCGTTTAATAATCTTCTTGCCGTAACCCAGCCGGTATCAAACTGCACGGAAAGTACCTGTTCCCCCTATTATGTCGTGGGAGATATGACCACGAGCGGTACCTGGTCGGTGGGAGCAAATGAACGCGTGGTAATTTTTGTTGACGGGAACCTCACGCTTGGAGGCAGAGTAAATATCACCAGCAACGGGTTTATCGCATTTATTGTCAACGGTACAATTACGGTGGCTGATACGGTGGGCACTACCGCCTCCTCGACAACCCCGGTGATCGAAGGAATATATATAGCCACTACCGCAGGACAAGCCGGTAGCATTAATACCGGAAATAGCCTTGCTGCCGCTACAGCCCGGTTTGTCGGTCAGGGCATGTTTATCGCGAACGGTTTTCTGTTGCAGCGTGATTTAGAGGGTTTTGGAACGGGCAATACCGGAAACGCCGCGGAATTGTTTATCTACAATCCCCAGCTACTTCTCACCATGCCGGATGCCATGAAAGAGCTTTCTGTCACCTGGCAGGAGGTCTCCCCCTGATTTTGATACAATACGAGGCATGACGACTCAACAGCTTCGCCTGAAGCATCCGAGACTTATTTATAAGTCCTATGCCGTGGAAGGAGTAGCGGATCAGATCCGTATCACCCATGAGTTTGTGTTGGAACCGGATATTGTATTCCGGCCAACGGTGAGTATCCCCAACCCCGGCACGTTTGACGCCGAAAGTATTGCGTCATATGCATTTAACCTCGGTATGGTGGAGGCAATAAGCTATTGGAAAGCGGCGACACCCGGGGAGTTTGTTGTTGAAGCGGGAGCACTTACACCCACCCAGATACGGTTTTGGTATGATTTGTTTATTCACGGATTGGGTGAGTTTTACTACCGGAATGATATAGATTTTACCCAGCCGGATTTTTTGCGAATCACTTCGGTAAAAGATTAGAAACAGACCGTTCTGACGCCCAAATCGAATATTAGAGGAAACAGTCCCGATCTAGTATTGGTGGGTG
>JACRMP010000015.1 GCA_016214885.1 Candidatus Gottesmanbacteria bacterium
GGTGTACTATAAGAAGCAAGAGATTCGTTAACAAGTAAATAGAGCCCCGTTCGTCTAGCGGCCTAGGACGGTTCCTTCTCAAGGAACAAATCGCCGGTTCGAATCCGGCACGGGGTACATACAAAAAAGGACTGGCTTATGCCAGTCTTTTTTGTATATGCACTTCGTGCATGAATTCAAGCCGCTCGGTTCGGAGCGCTTCTTAGCGCCAGTTATTCATCCGGCACGGCGACATTATTACTCCTGGTGAGTGTCGCGTACTCGCGACAATCCGGCCTGTGCAGAATATATGATCCGGTTTACCGGTTCGCAGTCCAGCGCTTAACGAACAAATTCTGATTTGCGAGTCATAGCGCTGGTGAGTGCAGCGTAGTCGCTGCAATCCGGCACGGGGTACTCACAAAAACATCCGCCACTTGGGCGGATTTTTTTTATAAGTGTTAACAATGAAATCTTATTGCTTGCTCAGCATCCCTTTACACAATAGCCGTGTTTTGAGGAGTTATCTCTTTTTATTTTTTTCCGGCCGGAATACTTCAGGCTCATTCAGTGGGCGGGGGCGTAGGTTTTTTTGTATGGTTTCGGCTAGTGTAGCTTCACGCTGAAGCCCTTCGGTAATATGGGAAAGCCTGCCTGCCTCTTCTGTTGTTGGCGCTTTGTCTTCTTCCACCCTCCACGCATCGCGCCATGCGTGTTTGTCTCTAGCAATTTTGTCCAGCGTATCTGCCGCTGACTGTAGTGCTTTACGGGATAATGGTGCCATATGTCCATTATATGCCGCCCCAGTAATCCATGGTATAGTGAGCTAGTTATGGCAGAAGTGCTATGCAGTCACCCGTTCCTGAGGGTAATCCATTCAAGGATAAAGAGAAACAATCCGTTATCGAATTATTTCGAGAAAAACGGTTGGACGAGTTGGAAGAACTTAAAAAAGTGACCTAGTCCCCATAACAGTCAGACACAGTGTTATACTCGTCTTATATGTCGTGGTTTGTATTCGTGCTACTCTCCGCAGTCTTTGCCGCTCTCACTGCAATACTTGCCAAAATCGGTATAAAAAATGTTGATTCTAATTTAGCTACCGCAGTGCGTACGGTAGTAATTCTCATTTTTGCCTGGGGTATCGTATTCTGGCAGGGAACTGCGGCAAAATTAGGTACTATTTCCCAATACTCACTTACCTTTCTGGTACTGTCGGGGATTACCACCGGATTGTCTTGGCTTTTCTACTTCCGCGCACTCCAGCTGGGGAAGGCATCTCAGGTTGCTCCCATAGATAAATTAAGTCTGGTACTCACGATTGTCCTTGCAGCCGTTGTGCTTAAGGAAAAGGTCAGTTTGAGTATTTTTATCGGCGGGATACTCATGGCAATCGGTGCCATTCTGATAAGTTTGGGTTAGATATCTGCTTTATATGCGTCCGTTTTGTCCCACATGTCACACGGAAGTCCGCGAAACTGATTATTTTTGTTTTAACTGCGGCAAAAATCTCAAAGCTAAGCCGCTTAGTACCTCTCTCCAAGCGGAAATCCTTTATTATGCAGCAAGTATTTTCCTTCCGCCTCTCGGATTCTGGTGGGGGGTGAAGTATCTGCGGCAACATGATCCCGTAAGCAAACGGATAGGAATAGTCAGCATGCTGCTAACCGTCATTGCCACCATAATTACCTTCGCGTGGGGGGTTAGGGTGATGAACTCCGTGAGCTCTCAGGTGAACGAGCAGATGAACCTGATACAGGGGTTTTGACGTTAATGCGGCTATGCTGCCTATGTGTTCCAGCCTTGACAACCCAAAATTAGTTTGAGACAATCTATTTCACGCTGGCAAGGCTCGGAGGAGCCTAACGGCAGGAATTTATACTTCCCTGGCATAGACTACCGTGGGGAGCTTTTTTTTAAGGGAGACATATGAATAATAATCAAATAGTCGTCACACAAGAAGGTCTGGATACACTGAAAGCCGAATTTGACGAATTAAACAACGTTAAACGCCCGGCAGCAGTCGCCCGGCTTGCAACCGCCCGTGAACAGGGTGATTTGTCGGAAAACAGTGAATATACCGATGCTAAACAGAATTTGGCCTTTATTGACGGCCGGATCGCTGAGCTTGAGGTCGTATTACATGACGTAAAAGTGGTTACCAGTCACTCCAAAGGACAGGTAGATGTCGGTTGCAAAGTGACACTCCATATAAACGGCAAAAAAGAAGAATTCACCGTCGTGGGTGAGTGGGAAGCAGATCCCGCAAGCAAGAAAATCTCCCACGAATCTCCGCTTGGCAAGGCACTCCTTGGCAAGAAGGTAGGAGAGCAGGTAGACGTGGAAGCGCCGGCGGGCACAATCCACTACAAGGTTTTACACATTGAGTAAGCCTTGAAACACAAAGAAATTAAGACCCGCCGAAAGGCGGGTTTTTGATGGTAAAGTGCGGTTTGTGAGGTGCGAAATTATGACGGGAGGTTGACGGAATATAAAAGTACGTGTATATGTAGGAACTTATATCTATGAGCACACATTGTTTTATAACGAAGAAGAGTAAGAAAAAGCCCCAAGCCGGGAGGTGTGTACGTGGAAAATAAGTAACCAGACATATTTTCAAACGAACCCCTCCAAAAGAGGGGTTTTTTATTTGGCGTTAACACAAAAAATTAGAAAGGAAAAATATATGACAGAACAATTTAATACAAATACAGGAAGCACGGGGGGATTGGGGTTTGCCTACCGCTCGTATGAGCGGGCATATCTCAATTATCCCGGCGTTATCCATGATGCTGATGTACTTGCCAGGCTTAGCCGTATCGGTCAGGAAATTATCGGTCGCGGTCGGCACGGAGTCACCCGGGCAGTGGTGCGCGCTGTGGTTCCCGGAAGTGTACTTGGCGAGGTACTGGAAAACCCGGAAACATCACATGTAGTGGAAGGCGCGGTTCCTACTCAGTTTTCGTCGGAAGCAAACGGGCGGCCAAGTGAACAGCTCTGGATGATGCTTGCCGCCATAAATCACCGGAGCCGTACACCGCTTTTTCCCGTCACGGAAATGATTAATCAGGTAGATAATGCCAAAAGAATACCGGCGCATACTCCGCTTGAGAGGGCGACACTATTAAAATCTGATGGCTACCGGTTTATCGACCTTATTCCGCCAGACCGCATCGATGAAATGCAGTCGCTGTGGGGAGAAAGTTTTGAGTGGGACAGAGAGGGAATTGCCGATCTGAGCCGTAAACTCCTGGTATCCCAGGGGATGACATCACATAAACGCAATGTGTGGTTTTCGGGACTTATCGAACCCGACAATAACCGTCTGGCTGCAATTGCCACCGCTGAGAGGCTCGATATACCTGTGGATAACGGAGAAGTGCTGCCCGTTATCGAAAGCACGGAGTGGCGCCGCTCTGATGCGGTGCGCCGTCACGGATTGGCCGCTGCGGTAGTGTCTCATCTTAACGCCAGGGTCCTTGAGGATCTGGACGGAGAGCGTCCTACTATAATTGCGGAGACCAACTATCGGTCTGGAGCCCATCATGTGGGATTTGCTACCGGTATGGAGGTGCCCACGAGATTGTTCCGCGGCAGATTTTTGCCCCAGATGCTTATTCAGAATGTCCGGGTCGGCGATGGACTGGCACCTGACAGAAAAAGGGATTTTACGCTGATGCATGTAGCCGATGAAGCAATACAAAAATTTTATAGCCCCGCAGCTCGACTCGCGGTGCTGGAAGGAGGCATATGATCATTGTTTACCCATCCCATCATCTGCGGCACCGCCCGCCGTCAGAAATATTTAATGGTGTTGCTGAGCCGCACGCGGAAGTGCCGGAGAGGATCGAACATATCCGTGATGCTGTATGCGCGATAAGTGGTGTGAGGATAGTCTTGCCGAAACACTTTCCGTTGTCATGGATCGAGCAGGTGCATAATCCCAACTATGTAAGTTATCTTGCCGAAGCGGGTAGATTAGCGGGTAATCAGTATATGTATCCGTCGGTATTTCCGTACGCAAACCACGGAGGGGTAGTAAATGCTATCGCCAAAAGAGGGGAGTTTACTTTCGACATGTACACGCCGGTAAGCAGTACCACCTATCAGGTGGCATGCGGCTCTGCGATGGCTGCGCTTACTGCAGCGTCAGTCGTGCGGCGCGGGGAACGGGTTAGTTATGCGTTGTGCAGGCCGCCGGGGCACCATGCGGAGGTTTCGCGTATGGGAGGGTACTGTTACTTTAACAATGCAGCAGTTGCCGCCAATTATTTGAGTACGCGGGGGAAAGTGACGGTGCTGGATATAGATGTCCACCACGGCAACGGAACACAGCATATCTTTTATGAACGGAGTGATGTCCAGGTTATAAACATCCACGCCGATCCCAAAGATAAATTTCCGTTTTTCAGCGGGGGAGCTAACGAAACGGGTGCGGGTTTGGGGAGTATGTTTAATACAAATTATCCGCTTTCATTGGGAACTGCGGATGTGGCCTATGACAGAACTCTTGTCGCTGCCCTAAAAAGAATCCGGGAATTTGCTCCGGAGTATCTGGTTGTGTCCGTGGGCTACGATGCGCATGTTAACGATCCTATCGGCGGACTGCGGTTAAGTACCCCGTATTACCGGAGGATGGCAAGTCGGATCGCGGCGCTTAATCTTCCTACGGTTCTTGTCCAGGAAGGCGGCTATAACACCGCAAAACTGGGGTTAGTTGCCCGGACATTTGCTGAAGGTTTTTTGTATCGTCAAAATAAGCTAAAATAGGAGGAGTTATGTTCTGGTCAGACAAAATTGCTAAAGAAATAATCGATTCAGGGCGTCATACACCGTATTGGGTGGACGATATGTTCACCCCTTCGGGGTTTGCACACATCGGCTCACTCCGGGGGCCGATTGTCCACGATCTAGTGTATCGCTCGTTGGTGGATGCCAAAACGCCCGCCACATTTACGTATATATTCAATGACTTCGATCCTGTGGACGGACTGCCCAACGAACTCATGCGTATGGAAGCTGAGTTGGGGCGTCCGCTGCGGCTGGCAAAATCTCCGGAGCCAGGGTTTGCGAGTTTTGCCGAATATTTCACCAAAGACTTCCAGTCGGTGCTTCTAAGTCTCGGTGTACGGGCGGAATTCCGGTCTTCGTGGGACATGTATCACAAAGGATTGTTTGATGGAGTTATCCGCGAGGCACTCGATAATGCCCTCCTCATCCAGGACATCTACCAGAAAGTAAGCGGCAGCAAAAAACGAGATAAAGGATGGCTACCGCTCCAGGTTATCTGTGAGCAATGCGGTAAATTGGGGACAACAAGGGTGCATGGTTGGAATGGGAAGCTGGTTGAATATACCTGTGAGCCCGCAATGGTTACGTGGGCCAAAGGCTGCGGATATACAGGTGGTACAAGTCCGTTTACGGATCCAAATGATCCTTCGCATCACCCCGGGAAACTGCCGTGGAAAGTGGACTGGCCGGCGCATTGGAAAGTGTTGGGCGTCACCATAGAGGGAGCAGGGAAAGACCACTCATCTGCAGGAGGATCACGCGATATTGCCAAAGAGCTGTGTAAAGAGGTGTTTCACATTGATAATCCCTACAACCTGCCATATGAATTTTTTCTTATCGGCGGCAAAAAAATGTCGTCATCTAAAGGATTGGGACTCAAAGGCCGCGACCTCACTAGTTTGCTGCCCCCCGCAGTCGGCAGATTTTTATTCACAAGAACCGATTACCGCCAGGCGATAGAATTTGACCCGATGGGAACTATGGCGATTCCTGATTTGTTTGATGAATATGACCGGTGTTGGATGGCATTTATAGACGGATCAGATGAAAGTTTGTCACGGGCTTTTGAGTTGTCCCAGCCCGGCAATGTACCCCAAAAAGAAGCAACCTTTTTACCGCGGTTTAGGGATGTAGCTAATTTTGAACAGCTGCCAAATGTAGACGTATACGAGCGGTTTACCAAAATAAAAGGAAGCGAGCTTACTGCCACAGAGCGCGAGCTTATCAGCGAACGTTCCGTGTATGCAAAGGTGTGGCTCAAAACGTATGCACCCGATGAATATCGGTATCAGATATCTACCAAGCCATACAGTCGTTATAGTCTTTCAGCCGATCAATGGAAATTCCTTAATGCACTTGCCGGTATTTGGAAAAACGTTGAAGACCCCGAAAAATTACAATCTGAGTTATTTGCTTTAGCCAGAACCCAGAACATTGACATGAAAGCCGCGTTTAAAGCACTTTATATGGTGGTTCTGGATAAAGAACACGGACCCAGGGCTGGCTGGCTACTTAAACAATTTCCGGTTACGGCAGTAGTTGCGCGTTTGACACTTAATACCAAAGAAGTGAAAAGTGACAGTGGTGGAGAAGTTGCGACAATAGATAAACCGGAATTTATTGTCATAGACCCGGCGTTGAAAAAATCCGTTCCCAGTATTACTGTGGGAATTGCCCTTATCAAGGGGGTGACTGTTGCGAAAACTAATCCGGAACTTGAAGAAGAAAAGAAAAAATTTCTGGAAGGATTAAAAGGTCTTACGACAGAAACCCTTGGTACGTATCCGGAAATAATTAGCTACCGCAAGCTCTATAAAGAGATGGGAGTCGATTGGCATTCCCGCAGGCCGTCACCGGAGGCATTGCTCCGGCGGATTGCTGTCGGCAAAGATCTGTATACCGTAAATACCTGTGTGGATGCATATAATCTGGTCGTCATGAAGCACCGTATTTCGGTGGGAGCTTTTGATGCAAATAACGTTGCATTTCCCACAGTGTTGCGGTATGCGGGCGAGGGCGACGAAATACTGCTTCTGGGCGACAAGGAGCCCACTGCGTACACCGCGAAAGAAATTGCCTACTATGACACAAAAGGCGGTTATAACATAGACTTTAATTACCGTGATGCACAGCGGACAATGGTGACCACCGATACCAAAAATATCTGGATAAATGTTGACGGGGTATATGATATTACTGCGGAAGCCGTGTCGCAGTCGCTCCGGGAATCGGTGGAGCTTATTATGAAATACTGCGGTGGCACCCTGGAGTTTATGGGGATTGTAAAGTAAGCAGCATTCATCATGAACTCACTTCTTATCGCCACCACCAATCCGGGCAAGCTCAATGAACTCCGTCTGTTTCTCGGGGATTTGCCCCTTACGCTCGTGAGTCTTACGGATGCAGGGATAACAACATACGCTGAAGAAACGGGAAAAACATTCGCGGAGAACGCAATCCTCAAGGCAAAATATTATGCTGAGAAATCCGGGTTCCCGACACTCGCCGATGACGGCGGATTCGAGATAGATGCCCTGCATGGCGAGCCGGGTGTCAAATCACACCGCTGGGTATATGGGGACCGCGAAAATACGGACGAAGAACTTATCGCTCACACAATGACAAGGCTTAACGGCACCCCCGAGGGTAAGCGGGGAGCACAGCTCCGTCTCGTATTGGCACTGGTTACTCCCGACGGCAAAGTATATACCGCGGAGGAAAAAGTCAGGGGAATTATTCCGCTTGCACCAGCAAATAAGGTGACGCCCGGTTTTCCGTACCGTTCGTTGTTGTATCTACCTGAAATCAATAAATATTATAATCACGACGAGTTAACGCCCGAAGAAACCGACCGGTATAACCACAGGAAGCGGGCGCTGGATAAGTTGAGGCCGATTTTACGGGGTTTATTGACTTAATAAGATGGTGGTTTATAATAAGAAAGTGAAAAGCGCTTGAGGCGGAATTCCATCTGCCGAGCTGATGAGGGTAAAAAACTTGTCCGGTCGAGCCCGTAAACGCTCTGAATAAAGTATTTGTTACGGTGGCACCTTCCGCCAGTTGGCGGACCATAACACGCATGGAGTTGGCGTGTTTTTTTATGGTATAAAGGAGGATATATGTTAGATATTAAATTCATCAGGGAAAATCTTGAGCTTTGTAAAACCGCGGCAATCAACAAAAACCGCGTGGTTGATTGGGACACACTCCTCGCTCTTGATGAAAAACGGCGTCAGCTTATCGGGAAAGCCGAAGTCTTACGTGCGGAAAGGAATGAAATAAGCAAAGCCCGGACGGCTGAAGGTATCGAGCGGGGTAAGGCAATCAAAGACGAGCTTAAGGCAATTGATGAAGATCTTAGGATAACAGAAGAGCAGTTCGGAACTCATATGCTTACGGTTCCTAATGTCCCCGATGCAAGTGTTCCGGTCGGCAAAGATGAATCGGAAAATGTAGAGGTGAGCAAGTGGGGGGAGCCTACAAAGTTTGATTTCACCCCCAAGGATCATATTGAACTGGCTAAGTCGCTGGATCTTATTGATTTTGAACGGGGGGCTAAGGTAGGCGGATCGCGTGCGTATTTTCTGAAAAACGAAGCAGCACAGATGGAAGTGGCGCTCATGTTCTACACGCTCCAGAAGCTTGCTGCCAAAGGGTATACACCGCTTATTGCGCCGAGTTTGGTTAAGGAGTATACGTTTTTTGGCAACGGTCAATTCCCGTGGGGAAGGGAAGAAGTATATGCACTCCCCAAAGATGACGTATACCTTGCAGGAACTGCAGAAGTACCCGTGACAGCATACTATAGTGACGAGGTGCTCGCGGAGAAAGATCTGCCGAAAAAATTTGTGGCATTCTCACCCTGTTTCCGCAGAGAAGCAGGCAGCTACGGCAAAGACACGAGAGGGGTCTACAGGTTGCATCAATTTAATAAGATTGAACAAGTAATTATCTCAACAGCAGAAACGAACAACTCCATTACTCTACATGATGAGTTGTTGGCTAATTCAGAGGAAATTCTTAAAGATCTCAAACTCCCTTATCGAGTGCTTCTTATGTGTACCGGGGATATGGGTGAGCCGCAGGTGAAAAAGTATGACATAGAAACCTGGATGCCGGGAAGGAATGCCTACGGGGAAACCATGTCAAATTCCTTTATGGGCGACTTTCAGGCGCGGAGGCTTAAGATCAGGTACAAGGGGAAAGACGGAGTTACCAGGTTTTGCCATACCTTAAATAACACCGCTGTCGCCAGCCCCAGGATACTGGTTGCGATCATGGAGAATTATCAGCAGTCGGATGGTACGGTGCTTGTGCCTGAAGTGCTCCAGCCCCTTATGGGCAAAAAGGTTATTGCGCGGTAAATGATGGTGCGTGATACCGGCGTCTGATCCGCAGTCCCAGTGGAAGAATAGTGAGGGTAGTAGCAATACCAAGCAGCGTATAGACGGCTTTCACATCGCCGAAATACTGCATGATGGGACTGGAGACCAGTGCAAATCCCACCACGGCAAAAGCAACGAGCATGGATAGTGTGGAAAGCGCAGTGGCGCGGTTTTTGGAATCATAATGTTCGTTTACATATCCTCCCAGAATTACCCACCGTGCGCTTGAAGCAAATATTGATCCTCCTACAGCAAGTATTGCCAGTTCTTTTGTAAGGAATACTCCCGGCAGGTAACAAAGCATCATGATGACAGGAAACACGAGGTACGCCCGGCGTTTGGTAACCAGGGTGTTTAGGTGGAGTGCCCCGAAAAGTACACTGCTGTTTAATAGTCTGATGGCCGCTACGATGATGCCTATTTGGAATGTGGTGTAGCCTATGGTGGTAAGGAGTGAGGTGTTAAACAGCATCATAGCTGACCAAGTGACTCCTCCTACTCCGATATAGAAAAGCGAAATGTCGCGCACATATGGCGATTTAAAAAGTTCGCGGAATCCTTCGCGGAATTGGCGGATATACCGCGGGAGGGTGAACTTCTCCGTATCCAGCGCCGGCTCTTTGAGCCAGAAGCTTAAGATAAGTACGATGCTGTAGGATATAACTGATGCGTAAATAGCCGTCGTGTATCCCCACAGGCTTAATATGCCTCCCAGGAGTATGGCCATCGCAAACGATAACTGGAAAATAAGCGACAACTTGGAGCTTGCCTTTGTGTAGTGAGCTTCCCTTTTGTCCTGTTTGAGTGAGTCATACAGCAGCGCATCTTTGGCTCCCGAAACAAAAGAATCCCCGATGCCGGAAACTATGGCGTACCAGATAAACCCGGCAAACGACGTGGTAGTAGCATACATAAGCAGGCTGATGACTCCGATAATGCGCCCGATGATGACGGATGCTTTTTTGCCTAAGAGGTCTGCGATAGCCCCTGTAGGAAGTTCTGAAAGGAGCTGTGACATCTGCATGACGGCTTCGATAATTGCCATCTGACCCAGGGTGATAAACTGCAGTTCGTAGGCTACCCATACGGGCATATGAAAAATAAGCCCGTTAAAAAATTCCGCAATATAAAATACTTTTTCGTTCCGCTGTGATAAGGTCATACGATGCCAGTCTGACTATTATATGTCCGGAATCGTCATTATAGAATGGCAGATCTAAAAATATGTATGAGTTTGCTTACATATATTACACAGTAGAATTCGCAGGTCGCTAAGTGTAATTTGTGGTAAAATACTCTGACCATGTTCAAGTTCCTCAGTAAACTTCTCGACAGCAACGAAAAGGAAATTAATAGGCTTAAGGCTTTGGTCGGTGAAATCAACGCGCTGGAACCGGAGGTGCAAAAAATTAAGGATACCGGTTTTGCCAAAAAGACCGCTGAGTTTAAGGAGCGCCTCAAAAACGGACAAACACTTGATGATATTCTCCCCGAAAGCTATGCAGTGGTCAGGGAAGCAGCGAGACGAACTATCGGCGAACGGCACTATGACGTGCAGCTCATGGCAGCTATAGTGCTCCATCAGGGCAAAGTAGCCGAACAGAAAACAGGAGAGGGGAAAACCCTTTCTGCAACACCAGCGCTATATCTAAATGCGTTAAGCGGCAGGGGAGCGCACCTTGTTACGGTAAATGATTATCTCGCCCGGCGTGATGCCGGGTGGATGGCGCCTATTTATCACACGCTGGGGCTTTCTGTTTCTGCCATGATCAGCGAACAGTCATTTATGTATGACCCTGACTATACCGATCCGTCTGCCAACGACTGGCGTCTCCAGCACCTTAAGCCCGTAAGCCGCAAGGAAGCATATCTGGCAGATATAACCTACGGTATTAACTCCGAATTCGGATTTGATTATCTCCGGGACAATATGGTCAGCGACATGAGCCAGTTGGTCCAGCGTGATTACCATTTTGCGATTATTGATGAGGTGGATTCCATTCTTATCGACGAAGCGCGTACTCCCCACATTATCTCAGCACCCGCTGAAGAGGCGACAAGCAAGTATTATGACTACGCCAAGTTAATAGACAAACTCACGAAAGAAACGGATTACAGTATCGATGAAAAGCTCCGTACCGCACACCTTACCGATCACGGGGTGCTCAAAGTGGAGAAAATGCTTGGGCTTGGTAACATTTACGAGTCAAGTTTCGAGACGGTCCATCATATAGAGGCGGCACTTAAAGCCAGAGCGCTTTACCACAGGGAAAAAGAATACATAGTTAAAGACGGTCAGGTAGTAATCGTAGATGAATTCACCGGCCGTCTTCTTACCGGGAGGCGTTTCAGTGAAGGAATACACCAGGCTATCGAAGCCAAAGAGGGAGTGGCTATCCAGCAGGAAAGCAAAACATTAGCGACAGTTTCGCTTCAGAATTATTTCCGCATGTACGAAAAACTTGCCGGTATGACAGGCACCGCATCTACAGAAGCTGAAGAGTTTAAGAAAATTTATAACCTGGATGTAGTGGTTATGCCGACACATAGGGCGCAGGTGCGCGAGGATTCCCCCGACATGGTGTACAAAACCACTCGGGCAAAGTATGCCGCAATTGTTGCTGACATTATTGAACATCACAAGCTTGGCCAGCCCGTGCTGGTAGGAACTACCTCTATCGATAAAAACGAAATTATCAGTGAGGCACTCAAGAGAAAAGGGATTCCTCACGAAGTGTTAAACGCCAAAAACCACTTGCGGGAGGCCATGATTATTTCCGAAGCAGGCAAGCTGGGAGCGGTGACGGTTGCTACCAATATGGCAGGGAGAGGGGTCGACATAATCCTCGGCGGACCTAAGAAAGAGAAGTGGGAATACAGCAGTGAAAAAGAATGGGAAAAGGACTTGGCCGCATGGAAAAAAAGCCATGAAGCGGTGCGCGAAGTAGGGGGATTGTATGTCATCGGTACCGAGCGGCATGAGTCGCGGCGCATAGACAATCAGCTCCGCGGCCGTTCCGGACGGCAGGGGGATCCGGGGGCAAGCCGTTTTTACGTGTCACTTGAGGACGATATTATGCGGCTTTTCGGCGGCGACCAGGTGAGCCGGCTTATGGATATATTTAAGCTTCCTGAAGACGTGCCGCTTGAGCATCCAATGGTATCGCGTGCTCTTGAGCAGGCGCAGATGAAGGTTGAAGGTTTCCATTTTGATAACCGTAAACACCTGGTGGATTATGATGACGTACTCAACAAACACCGGGAAATTGTCTACCGTAGGAGGCGAAGGGTGCTTGAGGGGGAAAGCCAAAAAGAGGCAATTCTCAAAAAGATAACCAACGAAGTTGCCCTTCTTGCCGGCGTGCATGGCGGTGAAGCGGGGAGTATCGACCGGGAAAAAATCATACAGGAGTTCGTGTCTATTATCCCGTTTGATTCTGCAAGCGCTGAACAGCTGGTTAAGCAGCTCCAACAGATGCATACGACTGCCGACATTTCGGACTTTTTGACCAAGCTTGCGGAGGATGCCTACGGAAAACGCGAAACGCAGATGTCACCCGAAGTTATGCGGCAGGTGGAGCGCTGGGTGAGCTTGCAGGTTGTCGACAGTCTGTGGATGAACCACCTGGACGCTATAGATGATTTGCGGGAAGGGATAGGTCTTCGGGGGTACGGTCAACGCGATCCGCTTGTCGAATATAAAAACGAAGCGTTTTCTATGTTTGAGCAGTTGTTAACCGGTATCGACAGTGAGATTGCCCATCGGATTTTCAAGGTGCAGGTTCAGATGGCACCGCACCAACACAATGAACCTGTTAAAAACAGCAAGAACAAAGCTCCTGAGCCAGTGCTCCCGCTTCCAAATCCGCCCAAAAAGATGCAGACAAATGCACCGAAATCAGAAATTTCCAGAAATTCCGCGGTGGCAGTTAAACTTGGCCGCAATGATCCTTGTCCGTGCGGATCAGGATTAAAGTACAAGAAGTGCGGCCTCATTAATGCCCCTCAGCACAAGAAATAGCCAATGTCTATCGCTCTCTGACAGCATGACTTCCCGCACCCACGATGCGTTTGCTTTCGCATCCCTTGTTACGGTAGTGGCATTTGTTTCGTTGCCCTCCCATGGGTTTGTTAACAGGTATTGTCGCGGTGACGCAGTAATCAAATTAATTAGCAATCAATTTGTTACTGCGGTATAGTAATGTATATGAAAACCCAACCCATTTATTTAACCGATGCATACGTAAAGGAAATGGACGCGCTAGTTCTCGACGTAATTCCCGAAGGGGATCGCCGTTGGAAAGTATTATTGGATAAAACGGTTTTTTACCCTATGGGAGGCGGACAACCGACAGATCAGGGCATACTTTCCGGCTCGGATTGGTCCGGCAAGGTGTATCAGGTGCTGACCCGAGAGGGGGAAATTCTCCATTTTGTCGAAAGTGTTGCTCCTCCTGTAATCGGGAGTGCCGTTCATGGGGTCATCGATTGGGACCGGAGGTATAAGCATATGCGGCTTCATTCAGCCGGACATGTTATTGATTTTGCCATGCATGTGTTGGGGTACTCGCCGAAGCCCTTATATCCCCAGAAGGGAGATCACGGGAAAAAGCCATATATTGTTTATTCAGGTGTTACCGGATCGGATATAACCCGAGAACTAACCGACAAGAGCAACGAACTGGTGACAAAAGCAATGCCGCTCACCACTGCATTTGTACCGCTTGCCGAGCTTGAGAAAGAAGCAATTTACCTTCAGCCGGGACTGCCCGCGGATAAACCGCTCCGCAAGCTCACACTGGAAGGAGTGGGATCCGTCGCCGACGGAGGTACACAGGTGAAAAATACCAGTGAAGTGGGGTTAATTACGATTGCGTCTGTTACCGCGATGGATGATACTACAGTAGTCTCTTACTCACTGGGATAAAAATATGTTTGTAAAATTATATTTTCTGACACTTCCTGTTTTTTTCGCCATTGATCTGTTGTGGCTAGGTGTGGTGGCAAAACAATTTTACGGAAAATATCTGGGGTTTCTCATGAGTCCCTCTCCGAACTGGGCGGCCGCGGTTTTATTTTATCTGCTGTTTATCGCGGGGCTTGTTTTTTTTGTTATACAGCCAGCTGTTGAGCGGGGGCAGTGGGGGTATGCGTTGGGAGCAGGCATATTCTTCGGGCTTATTACATATGCTACCTATGATCTGACGAACCTTGCGACAATTAAGCAGTGGCCGTTTATTGTGACTGTCGTGGATCTAATGTGGGGCATGGTGTTATCGGGAAGTGTTTCGGTTATCGCATTTTTTGCCGCCCGGAGGATAGGGATGTGAACGGATATTTTTTCCTGTTTGTTGCGGTGTGCGTTTATATGTCTCTTTGGTTTGTGATTTCCCTTGTGACGAGACGCAATGATGTCGCGGACATTGCCTGGGGATTGGGATTTGTCGGTTTGTCTTGGGTGGGGTATGCGTTATCTCCCTACCAGACCTTGCCTGCGTTATTTACCACTTTGCTTGTTACTTTGTGGGGTATTCGATTGTCGTGGCATATTTTCCAGCGGAACCGTAGAAAACCGGAAGATTACCGGTATAAAGCGTGGCGTGATCAATGGGGGTCATGGTTTTATCTCCGTTCATTCCTGCAGGTATATCTTCTGCAGGGAACACTGCTTTACCTTATCGCGCTACCGGTAACGTATCAACATATGGTCAGGGCTTCTGGCGACTTTACGATATGGGACGGCATCGGATTTTTATTATGGGCGACAGGGTTTTGTATGGAAGCGGTTGCTGATCAACAGCTGCGCAATTTTATTTCCCACCCCGAGAACAAAGGGAAAATAATGATGTCAGGGTTATGGCAATACAGCAGGCATCCCAATTATTTTGGTGAAGTATTGCAATGGTGGGGTATATATTTGTATGCAGTATCAGTCCCGGGAGGACTTCTTACGGTAATAGGACCGATTACCATTACGTTTCTTATATTATTTGTTTCGGGTATTCCTCTGTTGGAGAAGAAATATGTGGGGCGCCAGGATTTTGCCCGTTATGCGCGCCAGACCAGCATATTTATTCCGCTGCCCCCGCGGCGTATTTCATGAAGCCTAAAAAAATCGTTGTAAATGACCGGATGCAGCAAGGATATAGTTACTACCGTACTGCTCCGGAAGGCAAAGATTTTGATCCGCGTTTTGTACCAGACCTGACACCAAAGCAGATGCTCGAAATGGGAGTATTCGGGGGAAAATATATGACGGATTGCCGTGATGAATTTCCAAAAAGCTGGTTTACCGGGGCAAAACTTTCTCCCAAGATTTCTGATCCCAAACTTAATTTTTTTGGTATCGGCGCCAGCCAGCCGCTCCGGGAATGGAGGAGGAAAGACTGGATTCACCCTGACGACCCCCGCGGATGGTTTCAGTGGTATTGCCGTTATTATTCAGGCCGGCGAATGCCGGAAGAAGATAACCGGCAGATTGCCCGTTGGCTGGCGATCCGGCGGCATATGGCACAGATCCGGCATAATTGTGCTCCCGGGGATTGGTCATGCCGCCCCCGTCAGCGGCAGGCGCTGCTTCACTGGGCGTATGATGCGAGGCGGATTTAGCGGTTGTATAATTTGCGTTCAGCGTTTTATAATCAGCGTTATATGAATAGCGAAACAAAACTTTTTGCCGGTATTATCGCAGCAACGTTTGTCATTATTGTAGGGGCAGCATTTTTTTTCAGCAGACCGACTAATGCCCCGAAAGTAGACCCCAAATTATTAGTTGCAGAGGACAGCTACAAATTCGGTTCACCGTCGGCGACCGTCACCCTTGTGGAATTCGGCGATTTCCAATGCCCGGCATGCGGTGCATACCATCTGGTCGTCAAACAACTGTTGGATAAGTACAAGGATTCACTTAGTTTAGTATTCCGGCATTTCCCCCTCAATATCCATCCAAATGCAATGCCCGCTTCCATAGCGGTAGAGGCTGCGGGTAAACAGGGTAAGTTCTGGGAAATGTATAACAAAATATACGAAAGCCAAAACGCCTGGTCATCGGAAAAGAATACAGTAAATATTTTTTCTGAGTACGCCCAGGGCTTAGGACTCAATGTCGAACAATTTAAAAAAGATCTGGAGGATAGTACACTCCGGAAAAAGATTGAACGCGATATGGCAGATGCGGCAAAGCTTGGTATAAATTCGACGCCGTCGTTTTATCTTAACAACGAAAGGATCCAGAATCCGGCAAGCCTGGAGGATTTTGAGACGCTCATTAAAGCGGCTATTCTCAAAGCCCCGAAACCGGAAATTTCCAGCGAAGGAGCCTATCATGCACATGCGGATATCCGTGTTGTTCTCGAGGGGAAACCCGTTGATTTTAGCCAGAGCAAATACCAGTCCAAGGAAGGCGCTGAGTTAAATGAATTTATACACTTCCATGATGGGGTAGGGAGTATATTTCATATACATAAAAAGGGAATGCTCCTTAAGGATCTGTTCGGATCTTTGGGGATGACGCTTACCAAGGACTGTCTGACCACTGACACGAAGCAAACCTACTGCACAACAGGAGATAAAACGCTCAAGCTGTATGTCAATAATAAAGTGAGCACGTTAAATGAAATGTTTGAGCCGCAGGATCTGGACCGTATCCTCATAAGTTATGGCACTGAAACCGGTCCGGCATTTGTAAGCCAGCTTGAAAGCGTTTCTGATGACGCATGCATCTATTCGGAGAAGTGCCCAGAGCGGGGAACCCCGCCAACTGAAGAATGTGTCGGCGGATTGGGAACAGACTGCAAATAAAAACTCGTGGCTTTTAAGGAATGAGAGCGGCGGCTGTTTTTGTCCGGTTTAGCCGGACGCCACATCGAGAGAAAACCCTGGTGTTCTCTCGAAATGACTATTCGTATCGTAACGCCTCGATGGGATCAAGTCGGGCTGCGCGTATGGCAGGGGCAACTCCGAATATAATACCTATTGCCGCGGAAAACCCGAATGACAGGAGCACCGACCAAGCGGTTACCGAGGTGGAGATAAACTGGCTCATAGCAAGTGACCCCAAAGCGCCCAGCCCAATGCCGATGCCTCCGCCGAATAACGACAGGATAACCGATTCGATAAGAAACTGCATGAGGATATCTTTGGGGGTTGCCCCCACTGCTTTGCGGAGACCGATTTCGCGGGTGCGCTCCGTCACCGATACCAGCATGATATTCATAATACCGATTCCTCCGACGAGGAGTGATATGCCGGCTATACCCCCGAGTGCCGCTGTGATGACACTTAAAAACTGGGTGATGGTGTCCAGAAGCTGGGTGGATTCCAGAACAGTAAACTCATCGTCTTTAAGCCGTTTGGCAAGAATGCGCTCGGCGTCCTGCTGGGCCTGTGTCACCTCGTCGGCGCTGTTTGCCTCAACAAAAATCATAAACGGCCGGTCCTGATTAAAATGGCGCATGGCAGTAGTTAACGGTATGGCGGTGAAATCATCCGCACTTCCCATAGCGCCGCCGCCGCCTTTCGATTTGATGACGCCGACTATTTCGAATTGGATTTCGTTGAGGGTAATTTTTTTACCGACCGGGTTAACTCCCTCCCCGAACAGATCGGTCGCCGGTTTGTTACCGAGTACTATGACGCGGCGGGTGCGCTCCACGTCGTTCTGGGTAATGATGCGTCCGTATTCGGGCTCGTATTTGGCAAGGTCAAAATAGTTTTCCCAAAGCCCCCAAACTTCCGTAGATACGGTTTTGCCCCCATAGGAAAATGTGCCGAAGCCCTGCACCATGGGGGATGCCTGTTTGATAGCATCGCTGCCGCTTTCCAGATCAGACGCATCAGACAATTCAAATTTGCTTGCCGACATCATGGCACCCCGGGGTCCCTGACTTACGTCTACATCTCCCGCCATGACCATAATGGTATTTGAGCCTAAGCTGGCAAACTGTTCGGTGACATAGTTTTGGAGTCCTGTGCCTATAGAAACCAGTAATATCACTGATGAAACACCGATGATGATGCCGAGCATGGTGAGAAGCGACCTCACCTTGTTGGTGCGTAGGGCATTGAGCGCTAATTTGATATATTCGGCAAAGTTCATATGCGCTTGCTTTTTCCGTCGGAAATTATTTTCCCGTCTGTAATCCGTATAATCCGTTTGGCATGATGGGCGACATCTTCGTCATGCGTGACGAGTACAATGGTGCTCCCTTTGCGATAGAGCGACTCAAAAATATCCATAATATCCCGGCCTGATTTACTATCGAGGTTGCCCGTTGGTTCGTCGGCAAGAATAATACTCGGCCGGGAAACAAGCGCCCGGGCTATTGCGACGCGCTGCTGCTGACCTCCGGATAGCTGGGATGGAAAGTTGGACATTTTTTCTGCAAGCCCCACTTCTTTGAGCATATCGATTGCCCGCGATTTACGTTCCCGCGGCGCTACTTTGGCGTATACCAGGGGAAGCATCACATTATCAAGGGAACTCGTGCGCCGCAGCAGATTAAACTGCTGGAATACAAATCCTATGTGGGTATTCCTGATTTCCGCCAGTTCCGCATCGTTAGCGGTGAATATGTCATGTTCTTCTATATAGACATTGCCGGAAGTCGGCCGGTCAAGACATCCGATGATATGCATGAGCGTGGATTTACCAGATCCCGAAGGGCCCATGATGGCAACAAATTCACCCTTTTTTATCGTGAGCGATACGTTATTGAGCGCCTGGAAGACAACTCCATCCATGACATATTGTTTGGAGACGTTTTTTATCCTGAGAAGGTCAGTCATTTTGGAATGTTAGTAAACCCTTTGGTTACGATGAGGTCACCTTCGGCAATGCCTCCGGTGACGATGATGTCATCTTCGTTTTTGGCTCCGGTACTGATTGCCGTTTTTTCGTATTTATTGTTTATTTTTTTGTAGACAAACGAAGTACCCTTTTCTTCCCGAATGGCTTCGGTCGGCACGGTGAGGACATCGTCCCTGCGGTCGGTGACGATCGTTATATCACCGTTTAATCCGATCCGGAGATTTTCCGGCTGATCAAATGACACCTTGACCGGGAATACGGTAGCCCCTCCGCTGGATTGCTGGGATATGTAGGAAATATACGCAATAGTTCCTGAATATGTGGCTTCAGGGAATGCATCAAGCGTAATGGTTGCCTTTTGGCCAACAACCAGGCTCCCTACGTCTGTTTCATCGACTGTTGCCTCAAAGACCAGGCTCTTGGGGTCAGCAACGGCAAATACCGCGGCGGCCGGGGTGATATTAACTCCGGCAACCGGGGTATCTATACGAGTGATGATGCCTGCTATCGGTGTAACCAGGGAGGCGAATTCCACCGCCAAGTGTTTAAGTTCTACATCCAGGACGCTGGATTCCAGATCCCATTGGTTTTTTTCGAGGATTCTGCGCACGGTATCATTAAAGGCATCGCTTGGTCTTTTGCCATCATAGGTTACCCGCCAGGTTTGCTCGTAATCATTACGCTCGCTGCTGTAGGCACGGAGCGCTTTTTCAAGATTTTTTTGGACCTCGCGGCTGTCGAGGGTGGCCAGGGTTTGATAGGCGGCGACTGTATCACCTTCTTTTACCCCGACCCAAGTGAGTTTGCCTGATGTTTGGAATTTGAGTTCTACCGAGACGTCTGCTTTTGTTTTGCCGGATGATGACAGTGTTTTTGAGAAGTTTTTTCTCGTCACTTTCGCGGTTGTTATGGCTGCAGCAGCTTTTTGCGCCTGGACGCGTGAATACCAGACGATAATCCCCGCAATCAGAACGATGACAACGAGGATAAGTTTCCAATAACGGACAAAAATACCTTTCATGAATAAATGATAGCAGTATTACCGATCGTACGCTATCGGATACCACACAAAACCCAGCCCCGACGGGGGGGGCTGGGTGAAAAACAATCCGGGGATCCGCGAAGCCAAAAAATGTCGGCGTAGGCAGACTATTTCTCCTCTCTGACAGAGATTTTCTTCGGCTGCGCTTTGGGGGATTTGGTGAATGTCACCGTCATTACCCCATTTTTTACCGTGGCTGCCGGTTCCTGATTGGGATCGATGTCTCCCGGTACGGCGACGCGGTACGAAAATGAGCCAGCGGCTTTGCGGTAGAATTTTTTGTTCTTTTCTTCCGTTTTGGATTCGCCTTTTATCCAGACAACTCCGTGGTCTACCGTTACTTCGATGTCCTGGGGATCGACGCCAGGAACTGCCGCCTGGACATAGATACTTTTCTCATCTTCCGAGAGCGATAAGCCGCTCGGCCAGTTGGTTACTGCTCCCCAGTCTTCGTCATCTTCCCATAAGGCGGGCAGTGACGGGAGCCGGAAGTAGGAACGGGGAATTAAGTCAGTCATGTGTCTCACCTCCTTTTAATTTGCCCCTCTATTGGGGTCTAGCACTCTTATATCACGAGTGCTAAAAAGTTGTCAAGATAGATTTTTGGGGTATTGAAAATTTGTGTATTGCGTTACATTTGGTCATTCCTTACAATGCCTATATATGAAAGAAACACCAGTTGCCCCGCAGCCAAGATGGATAATGGTCTCACTCGTCGGTCTTCTTATGGTAGCCTCATTTCTTGTAGGATCACTCTATACAAAAGTGCAGTATCTTGAAGCAGGCGGAGCGCCGGCCGGAGGAGTAGCAGCAAAATCCAAGTATAAAACATTCGACGAGGCTATGACGGCATTGGCTAAAGATGCCAAACTTGATGCCAAGAAGCTTGTTTCGTGCATGAATAGCGGAGAAAAGAAAGCTGTTGTTGACGCGGAATCAGCAGAGGCTGCAGCTGTAGATGTAACCGGTACTCCTGCGTTTTTTATAAACGGTAAGCTACTGGGCGGAGCATTCCCGTTTGAAAGCTTTAAGGAAGTCATCGATAAAGAGCTTGCAGGAACCGGGTCAGAAAAAGTAACCGATTATTCCCAGACACTGCAGGATGCTAATAAAAGCGGCGCCTTTGATCCTAAGCCAAGAACGCTTACGATCGGTACTTCCAGCAGTAAGGGAGCGGATAAAGCACCCATAACCATTATTGAATTTTCTGATTTCCAGTGTCCGTTCTGCAGCAGGGCACACCCGACAGTCAAGCAGGTACTTAATGAGTACAAGGATAAAGTAAGATTTGTGTATAAACATATGCCGCTTGTGAGTATCCACCCGCGCGCGCATATCACCGCCCAGGCGGCTGAATGTGCCAAGGATCAGGGGAAGTTCTGGGAATTTCATGACCAGCTCTTCGAGAAGCAGACCGATTGGTCGT
The DNA here is from genome assembly GCA_016214885.1 of Candidatus Gottesmanbacteria bacterium. Taxonomy (GTDB): domain Bacteria; phylum Patescibacteriota; class Microgenomatia; order UBA10105; family UBA927; genus UBA927. The sequence continues at coordinate 21,432 of JACRMP010000015.1, forward strand.
CACTCTAAAACTTAAAATAGTTCTTCCTGTTGTTTTTTGGTGGGAGTTTTTCCCAGGTGGGCAAATGCTGAAGCGGTGGCAGATCTGCCACGGGGAGTGCGTTTCAGAAAACCTACCTGCATAAGGTATGGTTCCAGCACATCTTCTACTGTGCCGATGTCTTCAGAAAGTGCTGCAGCAAGTGTTTCTATTCCCACCGGACCGCCTGAAAATTTATCGATAAGAAGGGTGAGCAGTCTTCTGTCTGAGTTATCGAGTCCTACACTATCTACTTCATAGAGCGTAAGTGAGTGGGTAAGAATAGGCATATCAATTTTCCCGTTGCCCTCAACTTGTGCCACATCGAGCACCCGCTTGAGGAGCCGTAATGCTATCCGGGGAGTGCCCCGGCTGCGTTTGGCAAGTTCTTTCCTGGCTGTTGCGTCGAGTTCAATATCCAGTTTTTTGGCGGCTCTGGCGAGTATGTTTTCTATATCCGCGGGTTCATAAAAAGAAAGCCGGGCAACTACGCCGAAGCGGTCACGCATAGGACTGGAGAGAAGCCCCACCCGGGTGGTAGCGCCAATTATGGTAAACGGGGGAAGATCAAGGCGCAGTGTTTTGGCAGCAGGTCCTTTGCCCAGCACTATATCGAGTGCATAATCCTCCATGGCAGGATAGAGTGTTTCTTCTACCACCTTATTAAGCCTATGGATTTCATCGATAAATAAAATATCGTTGGGTTCAAGGTTAGTAAGTATTGCCGCAACATCTCCCGCGCGCTCAATGGCGGGGCCTGAGGTTACCCGGACATTAACACCAAGCTCTTTGCCGATAAGGTGCGCCATAGTGGTTTTACCAAGCCCCGGAGGTCCGTACAGGAGAATATGTTCAAGCGGCTCTTTGCGCTTTTTAGCTGCGGCAATAGCTATGTGGAGCGTGCGTTTAACCTGCTCCTGCCCGGCGAATTCCGGCCAACTGGCTGCTCTGAGGGAGACTAATAAGTTCTGCTCCTCGGGAGTTACCGTGGTTTCCAGAATATGTTCCGAAGGATTTGCTTTTTTCATAAACGTGTTCCGGTTAACCCAGCATTTTGAGGGCTGATTTTATTTTGTGTTCGAGTGATCCCTCTATGGGTACCTTTTTGGCTGCCTCTTTTGCCTCTTTGCGGTCAAAGCCCATGGACATGAGAGCCGCGATCACTTGGTTTGTTTCCGGATTTTCTTCGCCGGAAAGGTCGAGGTCGGACGTACTCCCTAATTTGCTTTTGAGTTCTATGATTATTTTTTGCGCGTTCTTTTTTCCCAGGCGGGGGACAGCGGTAAAAAATTCGACATCAGATGCAATAATCGCCCGTTTGATGGTATCACTTCCCCGATCGAGTACCCCAAGTGCTGTTTTGGGGCCGATGCCGGAAACACCCAAAAGCAGTTCAAAAAGACTCAGTTCGTCTTCGGTGGAAAATCCGAAGAGTATCAGCGCATCCTCGCGGACATGGGTGTAGGTAAGTAAGGAGATTTTTTCCCCAAGAATTGCCGTAGTGAGTAGCCGCTGCGGCACGTAAACCGCATATCCCACATCATGTACATCCAGCACGAGGGGATTATGGTGCATGCGGACAATGGTTCCGGTAAGTTGAGCGATCATGATGTCTTTGTCTTTAACTTATACGAGAATCCATGGGTAACTGCAATAGCAAGGGCGTCGGCCGTGTCGTCGGGAGTGGGAACTTCTTTAAGCCGAAGGATGCGTGTTACCATTTTGCCTACCTGGGCTTTTTCTGCCGACCCGCTGCCGCAGATTGTTTTTTTGACGGTGCCGGGGCTGTATGAAGCAAGCGGAATATGCGCTTGGGCTGCCACCAGGAGGATAACGCCGCGCGCTTGGCCTACCGCAATTGCTGTTTTTGCATTGGTGGAAAAGTATAGGTCTTCGACCCCTATTTCGTCGGGGTGGTAAGTGTTGAGGAGTTTGGTGAACGAAGCATAAATCTGTGCCAAACGGTCCTGAGGCAGATCGATTTTATCGGTGGTTATGCATCCGTATGCCTTAGCGCGGATCACTCCCTTATCATCTTCTATAACACCCCACCCGACGCGCGCTGTCCCGGGATCTACACCTAGTATCGTTTTCATGTGTTCCATTTATAACATGAGGGGTACTGTATTGCCATTGCCGGGGGGACAGGGTGTGTTTATGATATAGTCGAAGATAAGGAAGAGGTACGTGTGATGCCAAAGAAATTATTTATGTGGAAATGGGATATCCTCACCGTGCTGTGGGGTATATGGCTACTCACCATTATTTTATTTTGCGTATTCATTATATATGCGTATCTCGTTGGCGCTGCAAAAATACCCCGGTTAGTTACAGACGCCTTCATACAAACAGCAATATTGGTTGATATAACCGCAGGAGGAATTGCATTTGGGCTACTCGTATTCGTCGGTCTTTACCGGGTGTTCCTTAAAAGCAATATTGTCCGCGCGGGAAGCCCCGGTGCCATGGGAGTTATTTCATCTTATGTCCGGTATAGCGGTATACTGCTTATACTCCCGCTGTATCTTTTTTTCCGTCTCCTGAATCTGCCGAAGTTTATAGTACTTATCAGGACAAATAAACTCAGCTTAATACGGCCGGGATCGGTAATAAAACGGGTCGCCGAAATAATCACCGTCATTCTTATACTTCTTCCTGTTTGGATGGGTGTTTATTATCTCGCTGGATACGCCGTAGTAAATGCATTGGGATATGTCGCTGAGCCGCAGGCAATTTCAGGAACTGGATCCATGTATCCGACATTTCCCAAAGGAGAGGGTGATGATAAATTGGCATTATCCAAACAAGTGGTCGGTACTCCGGGAATGTTCCGGTATCCCAATGGATTGGTGGCTTTCGGCAAAAGATATTTCGGGTATGAGCTGGGAAGAGGGGATATCGTCGTAGCGGAAAACAATGAGATCAGGGAGCGAACCCGGGAAACCTACGGCGAACCGGGTGGCTGGGTGAAACGGATTATCGGACTCCCGGGCGACACGCTGGAGCTGCGCAGCGGAACCGTATACCTTAACGGTGAGCCGATGAGGGAGAAATACACTGCCAAGCCCCAGTCTACCTTCGGCCAGGCATTTTTAGGGGAATGTAAAAAAATAACCGTTCCGGAAAATTCCTTATTCCTTATGGGCGATAATAGAAAAGGAAGCGGTGATTCACGGGATATGGGGTTTGTCGGGGTTAATGCCGTTAATCACGTTATCCCCCTCAAAAGCCAGATCGGTGTGCTGGATCACGGATGGCGCGATACGGCTGCTGACTTTGATGACACAAATAAAATACGGCTGGATGTGGAGGAATATATCAGACTTCTCAACGAGAAACGGAGGGAAGCAGGAGTCAAGCCGGTTTCGTATCAGGCAAAACTTGCTATATCAGCTGAGAAGCGCGGGGAAGTAATGCTCAAATACGACGATTTTTCCTTTGAAGCGACCCGCAGCGGCTATACAATGTCCGACGCCATGCGGGATGCAAATTACTCCAATATTGTTTGGGGCGAAGCGCCAACACTAGGGTATTATGAAGCGGAGGAGCTCATAGAAAATCAGTTTCAGTTTCCGGAATCCAAAAAGTTTTTGCTTGATGCTACGTTCCAGGATGTGGGGGTAAGTGAAGTTGTTGGTGCCATAAACGGGTGCCCCACCCAGGTTATCGTGGCGCATTTTGCCGGCTATGTGCCGCCTAATTATACGAAAGAAGTGGTGGACTCATGGAAGCTCGCCCTTACCCGGCTTATGGAGATACAGCCGGGGTGGAATAGTCTCACTAACGTGTTTTCCGTGTATGATGCCCATAAAGAGGAAGTAAACCGCATGAACGAAATCATCGCCATACGGATAACGAATATCCGCAGTATTGTATCCAGGATGGAAGCAAACCAATGGCTTACGGCGGAGCAGAATGCATTTATACGTATTGATGAACAATTAGCCAAAGAGCAGGATTCATTGGCCACAAAATTGAACAGTTACTGATTAAAAAACGGTATACTAGTCTTATGCCACTATTTCAGTTTATCGGGGCAGCAATCGGAGGAAGTGTTGTCATCGCTTTTGCCAGTCTCATATGGCCGAGGATCTCGTCTGACCCGAGGCCTACAGCGCTAACCAAAGTGAGGGATATGGTCATAGAAACACCAGCCGGGGCCAATCTTGCCAACGTGCTCGGTGTAGCCGATGAATCAGCCGCTGAGCCCATAAATATAAGCGACCTCGTAACCACCGGTACCAATGCGGTTATCAATACGGTGGCAACCACGGCGCAACGGACAGTGACTAACCGGATGCTAGAGACGTTAGCGGGCCAGTTTAACGGTCTTCCTGAAGAGGATAAGGCTTCATTCCGCGCGCAGATCTGTGATCCCGCGCCCCAGCAATAATGGTCATTTTTTTTTGGTGCTGACAAGGCTCCATGATGCAATAAGTGTGGTAAGGGGAACGGCTATAATAAGTCCGAAGCTGCCCGACAGTGTGCGTACAATTTCTTCCACAATCAATTCACTATTAAGTATCGACCAAAGAGGGTAATGGTTAGGATTGGTTACCAGAATGATAAAAATAGGCAGTGATGCTCCCGCATAGGCAAGTACTAATGTATTTACCAGTGACGATACATGTTCCCTTCCTACGCGGAGACCGGCACCCATCAGTTCAATGAACGTAAGTTTTGCATTTGCCCGGTAGAGTTCAAATACGGCTGCCGTAAGCCCGGTCGTCACATCGTCCAAAACACCAAGCGCACCGATCAGAATACCTCCCAGCAATAAACCGCGGAAGTTGACGATAGACAGCGCACCTAATTTGAGCGAGTATGCATCCTCACTCCCAAGTCCTGTCAGGTGGAGTGAATGTACAAAGAATACGGAAAGTATTCCCGTAATGAGAAGTGTCAACGCGGTAGCGGCAAGGGCAACGGTGGTTTGTCGGGAAAACCCGTGAGCCAGATATATGGTTGTGATCATGATGGCAAGTGACCCAAGTATGCTGATGGTGAGTGGATCATGACCCGCAAGAATACTGGGGACTATGTATTTGGCGATAACCAACAGGCTTATTCCCATGCCGATTATTGATCCGATGCCCCGCCATTGGCTGAGCAGGATAACACCCGCCGCAAATGCGACAAGAAATGGAACGAGGAGGTTAAGGCGGTAACGGTCGATAATCTGAAAAGTTGGAGCACCGTCGGTTCCCGTTGTTTCAAGCACGACTACTGTTTGTCCCGGTGCTACAAATTTGTCCTTATCTATGGAAAAAAGCGATCCATGATCCACTGTAATTGTTTTGTTCCTCAGATTGCCGTCAAGAAAGGTGACTTCTACAATCTGATAGGGAAGGCTCATGCCGTTATTGGTGCGCACTCCTTCTTCTGCCACCTTTTCTACACGTGCCCGGTGCTGGGAGTCCTGCAACTGCTGGGCGTATACGGGAGGAACTATAACAGAGAGAAAAATAACGACCGCGGAGACGAATAGCAGTATGCGCATGGTGCTATTTTAGCAGGATAATTACATAGCGTGAACCATGGGGTAAACGGTTTGCCATATATTGACAAATGCAAGTTACTTGCATATACTGCAGTTAATGAAATCCGTTTCCAATCCACATGATTGTAGGGAAGAGCTTCGTAGGCTTGAAATGCGGGTTACACCTGCGCGTTTAGGGGTGCTTGATGTTTTGGAACACGCCGAAGTACCGCTCGATGTATCCACCGTTATTGCTTATTTGGACAAGCAACAGATACCGGCCGATGAAGTAACCGTATTCCGGATACTGAACGCATTCAGCAAAAAGGGTCTCATTCGTCCGGTGCAGTTTAACGAAGGCAAGCTCCGTTATGAATATGCGGATAAACCACCGCATCACCATTTTATCTGTGAGCAGTGCGGGAGTGTGTCTGATGTTGAGGGATGTGTTGTGGGGGAATTGGAAAAGCAAATTGAAAAAAAGACAGGTGCCCGGGTGACCAGGCATTCGTTGGAATTTTTCGGAATCTGCCGGAGGTGCGGGGTATGACAACGTTTTATGTGATGCTGTCCGTTATTATAGTAAGTCTTTTATCGCTCGTCGGTGCAGGATTTATTATTTTCCGGAGAAAAAGTATCACCTCCATGATTACGTATGCCTTGGCATTTTCGTCCGGCGTCATGTTGGGTTCTACCTTCTTTGACCTGCTTCCTGAAAGTGTAGAGCTCCTCCCTGATGCAGCATTTACCTATGTCCTTGCCGGATTTGTATCTTTTTTTGCACTGGAAAAACTTATTTCATGGCACCACCATGTTGAGGGGCGTCACGTACATGAGGAAAAGCCGGTGGCAATCCTTACACTTATTGGGGACGCCATCCATAATTTTGTTGATGGTGCTGTTATTGCCGGAGCTTATTTGGTGTCGGTGCCGTTGGGGGTGACGACTACCCTTGCTGTTATTGCACATGAGATTCCGCATGAGCTTAGTGATTTTCTGATTCTTATCCACGGGGGATTATCCAACAGAAGGGCGCTTGTATATAACTATATTTCCGCGGCAACGGCCATTTTGGGAGCTATGGTTGTGCTGTTTGTTTCGGATAGAGTCGGTATTCTGGAACAGTATCTTATCCCGGTGGCTGCGGGTAATTTTCTTTACATCGTGGCGAGCGATCTTATCCCCGAGCTCTTAACGAAGCGAAAGGGAAGTGAATCAGTGTGGCAGCTCTTGCTTTTGGCTGCAGGTCTTATGGTGGTGCCCCTCGTTTCCCGCCTCTTTGGCGCCGTGTAATCATGCTACAATAAGTAGCAACATGGACGAAGATCTTAAAAAACGCGCCACGGAACTCCTTATACGCCTTGATATGGACGGAATGCGTAAGCATATCCGTGAGCTGGAAGCGCAAAGTATGCATGAAAATTTCTGGAAAGATCCGGAAACTGCTGCAGGAATTATGCAGGAGCTTGCAGCTTTGCAAAAAGAACTATCCGAAGCTGAAGACTTTTCCCTGCTTCTCGAACTCGGGGAGGAAGAAAAGCTGCGGAGTGAAATAACCCGGCTTGAATTTGCTCTCTATTTGTCCGGCGAGTATGACAAAGGCAACGCGATCATAGCGCTTCATGCCGGCCAGGGAGGCACCGAAGCCATGGATTGGACACAGATGTTATACCGGATGTATACGCGCTATATAGAGCGTAAAGGATGGAAGATGGAGGAAATGGATTATACCCCGGGGGACGAGGCGGGAATAAAAAGTGTCACTTTAGAGGTAACGGGGCGGTTTGCCTTCGGTTTTCTGAAAGCTGAGGCGGGTGTACACCGTTTGGTGCGTCAGTCGCCGTTTAACGCGGATAAGCTTAGACAGACATCGTTTGCCATGGTGGAGGTGCTCCCTATCGTCAACGAAGTGGGGGTAGAGTTCCGTGAAGAAGATTTGGAATGGGAGTTTTATAGAAGCGGAGGAAAAGGCGGGCAGAATGTAAATAAGGTTTCTACCGCCGTACGGCTTAAACATAAGCCTACCGGTATTATTGTCGCGAGCCAGGCACAGCGGTATCAGGGGCAAAACCGTGAGTTTGCCATCAAAATGCTGAAGGCTAAACTGTGGGAGATGGAAGAAGCGAAACGGAGAAGCCAGGATAAGGCATTCAGAGGTGAGTATAAAACTCCCGGCTGGGGCAATCAAATACGTTCGTATGTTCTTCACCCGTATCATATGGTAAAGGATTTGCGCACTGAATACGAAACAAGTGCAACAGACAAAGTGCTCGACGGTGATTTGGAAGATTTCATCCTGGCATACTTGAAAAAATATTCATAAGCCGTGATAATGGATAATATGAGACAAACACCACAGGAAGTTCCTCAGGATAATGTACTCCGTCCGCTTGATGCAAAAGGAAATGCCATAGATATGAAGCAGACAAAAAAAGATGCCGTAGTTGTATTGGTGGTATATATCGTGCTTATGCTCTTTGGAGTAGGAACAGGATACCTTCTGAGTCAAAAGAGTAGTAGCGTACTTACCCCTAAGGGAACGCCGATTACTACCAATAAAGTCGTGGGTGTCCAGGACGCCTCGACGTTTAAGGACTGTGCGACAGGTAAAATCGAAAAAGAGGGATTTGAAGGAGAGGGAACCCATAAGCTTATCCGTGATGGTGGACCGTCACAGACGGCATATCTTATTTCATCCATCGTAGATCTTGATCAGTATGTTAATTTAACCGTGAAAGTATGCGGCCAGACACTGGGTGCCAAAAAAGTTTCGTGGCTCATGGATGTAGGCCGCCTTGAACTTGAATGATTAACTTCAATAACGTCTCCAAATATTATCCCGGTAAAGTTCCGGGACTCGTTGACGTAACCCTGGAAATACCGGCAGGTGATTTTGTATTTTTGATCGGTCCGTCAGGCAGCGGTAAAACAACATTCCTGCGCCTCCTTATCCGGGATCTGGTTGCATCTGCCGGCACGCTTACTATTGATGAAACTGACGTAAGCCGTTTAACCAGCAGTAACCTGTATTTACTGCGGAGAAAAGTCGGTATCGTATTCCAGGATTTTAAATTACTTCTCGACCGCACGGTGTTTGAAAATGTAGCGATGGTTTTGGAGATACTCGGTAAACCGGATAAAGAAATAGAGCAGGGGGTTATGAATGTGCTGCAGCTGGTGGGACTAGCTGATAAAAAAAATCTTTTTCCTATGCAGCTTTCGGCGGGTGAAATGCAGCGGACAGCAATAGCCCGAGCAATCGTCGGAGGACCTAAGATTCTTTTAGCTGACGAACCGACCGGTAATCTGGATCCAGACACTGCGTGGGGAATTATGGATATTCTGCAGGAGATTCATGGACTGGGGACCACGGTCATTGTTGCCAGCCACAACGCCGATATTGTAAACAAAATGAGGAAAAGGACGCTTACCGTCCAGCATGGTAAAGTTGTACGCGACGAGGCCAAGGGGCACTATCATCTCGAAAAACATACCAAGTCAGCCAAGGGAGGAAAACACGATGCCGCTCACTAGAGAAGTACGCACCCATATACGAAGAAGCCCATACCAGGCGATGGCAGCAACACTTACCATGTTTCTGACGTTTTTGGTTGGGGGCGTATTCTTTTTGGCGACGATGGCGTCGGTAAGCATCCTCGGCTATTTTGAGGGTAAACCCCAAGTTACGGTATTTTTTACCCCAAAGGCAGGAGTGGTTGAAGCGGATAAGCTGAAAGCAACACTTGAAGCGACGGGTAAGGTATCAGGAACCCATTTTGTTTCAAAGGAGGATGCGCTTGCCATATACCGCCAGCAAAACCAGAACGATCCGTTGCTTCTTGAGATGGTAACGGCGGATATTCTTCCCGCTTCACTCGAAATATCGGCAAATAACCCGCAGGACTTGTCGGAGCTGGCGCGGGTTATCGAAGGTAGCGAAGGGGTGGATGAAGTGGTGTACCAACGGGATGTTGTGGACTCATTATTATCTTGGACAAATGCTATACGCCTGGTAGGCGGCATACTTGCCTTACTGTTAGTCCTTGATTCACTGCTTATCATCGGAACGGTTATTGCCATGAAGATAGCCCTTAAGCGCGACGAAATAGAAATATTAACCCTTGTCGGCGCCTCCCCCTGGACTATACGAGCCCCCTTTATCCTTGAAGGAGGATTCTACGGATTGGTCGGGGCAGGAAGTGCTTCGCTTTTATTAAGCGCGCTTTTGATTTGGCTCCGGCCGTATTTATATGCGTTTTTAAGTTCCATACCCGCGCTGAAAACGCTTTTAAGCAGCGCCGTAGCTTCTGAGTTTCTTATTGCTGTGGCCGTATTTTTAGCGGGTAATGTACTTATCGGATTTTGCCTGGGAGCGCTTGGTAGCTCGATCGCTATCAGGAGATATCTAAAATAGTATCAGTACCCCGCATGAGAACATTACTTCGGACGGTCACCATACTGCTCCTTCTCCTGCTCGTAGTATCACGGGTTTCTGCCCAGACGGCTGAACAAAATGAAAAGACAATTCAGGAGCTTAAGGATAAAATTTCCAGTCTTCAGACAGAGCAGAATACATTGTCAAAGCAGATAACGCTTCTGGATTCCCAGATAAAGCTAACCGAGCTTCAGATCGGTTCCACGGAGAAAAAAATTGACGTCCTGGAAAATGAAATCGGGGAGTTGGCAGGAGAAATAAGCAGGTTGGAGGATCTTAAAACCAAACGGCTGGAGCTTGTGCTTCACCGGATACCACAGTCATATAAGCGGGCGTCTTCATCCCAATTTGGGTGGCTGCTTTTTAGCGACAACTTTTCCGAGCTTCTGACGCGCGCTAAGTATCTTGTTCAGGTGCAGGAGGAGGATACGACGCTGTATAAACAGCTTCAGCTGACCCAAATGAACTATAACGAGCGGCGCGACGTCCGCGAGGCAAAAAAACTGGAACAGGAAACGCTGCGGAAAACACTTGAAAAACACACGAAAGACCTGGCTACCCAAAAAAAGCAGAAACAGGGCTTACTGGATCAGACCAAAAGCAGCGAGGTGGTATATCAGCGGTTGCTCGCCCAGGCTTTGGCGGAAAAGCAGGCGTTGGAGCGTGCTCTTGTAGATTCGGTTAAAGTTGGTCCGGTAAAGAAGGGTGACCCTATTGCCCTTGTGGGTAATACCGGTTTTCCCGGCTGTTCAACAGGCGCTCACCTCCATTTTGAAGTCCGGCAGGGGAGTAGCTGGGTGGATCCTTCTTCGTATCTTTCTAACAAAACGGTGAAGGATGAGCAGGGGGGCGGCGATTGGACCGTGGGGAGCGGCAGCTGGAATTGGCCGTTATCCGATACGATCCGTTTAACCCAGCACTTCGGTAAAACTCCCTGGTCCTGGCGTTACGGCTATTCGGGCGGCATCCATACGGGTTTTGACATGATATCGACGGGCAGCGAGGTGATACGCGCCCCCGCTGATGGTGATTTGTATTCTTCTTCTCAGTCATGCGGAACAAGCAGTGTTATAAAGATTAAATATATAGAACACGGGGGCGGTCTTATTAGTTTTTATCTTCATGTGCAATAAATCATACAGAAGCATCGCATCTGTACTGATACACTTATATTCCGCATGCACCCCATCCTGCGGTACGCGCTTCTCGTAATAGTTTTTGTGCTGTCTCCTGTCAGTGTACAAGCGGCACGCGCCATAACTATTTCAGTTTCACCCGACCAACTTACCGGGGATGAGCCGCTTACCATAACTGCATCACCATCGGGATTTACTGAGGGGGAGACGGTATATATAAAGGGTGCATTTTTTGCACCCGGTTCAACAAATTATTTCGGTTTTTCACGGGTGGGGGATGCTTCCTGGGTAAAAAATATAGAAACAGCACTTACCCAGCCAAAAGTAATAATGGGACTTTGGAATAATTATCTTTCGGTAAAAAACGACATATCGGATAGCGGGTATTTGGGAGAAGGGGAGTATTCACTGAAGCTGGGGTTTTATTATGTAACGGGAGGTAACGCTCTGTCGCCGGTGCAGTGGTCAACCAATTCGGTCACGGTGGTGTTGCGTGAGCCTCCACCCACTCCCACGGAAGTTCCTACAGCAACTCCCACCTGCACGCCGAGTCCAGTACCCACTGCTACTTTGTCGCCAACCAAAACACCGTCACCTACGGTAACGCTCACTCCGTTTCCCGTTGTCATAAGGCAAAAAATCGGGAGAACGGCCACCCGTTCGTCTGATATACTGGGAATAAGCAATCAGCCGTCATCGGCAGAGGTGGCACGACCAGAATTGATTGTTCAGCCAACGGAGCAGAATGCATCGCAAAATATTGTTTTTGCATTACTTGCTATCGGTGTCGGATTGGGGCTGTTAGCCAGTGCAATAGCTCTGCAGCAAAGTCCGTTATGGAAAAACAAACAAAAAAAGAACGGTTGAACATCAATGTGAGCACTCCTGTTTGGGTGTATTGGCTTCCTGTAGTATGTTGGATGGCGGTTATTTTTTTTCTGTCGAGCCGACACAGCGTGACGGTTTCCCCTGAATATTTTTGGAACTTCATGTTTTTTAAAACGCTCCACATCATAGAGTATGCCGTACTCTTTACTCTGACATTGCGCGCTACACATCGTTCCGGCGGGACATCCATGAAAAAGTCGGCTTATCTGCGGGCATATATTATTACCGTGCTCTATGCGATGACAGACGAGATACATCAGCAATTCGTGCCGAGTCGGCAGGGGGCTGTCCGCGATGTTATAATTGACGCCATCGGTGCAGGAGTCGTATGGTATTACCTTTTGACACAATTACCCAAAGCGCAAAAGACACTCAAAAACTGGGCGAATCGTTTGGAAATTCCTTATTGAAGGGGAGTGGGATCCGCGGGGAACCTGCAAAGGTTGTATGTCTCCGGGGAGATTTAGGGAGCGGCAAGACCACCTTTGTCCAGGGAGTGGCCAGAGGACTTGGTGTTACCTCGCGTCTCCTCTCCCCCACATTTATCATTGTGCGACGTTATGCTATTCCACAACAAACAGGAGAGTTATATCATCTGGATTTATACCGGACGGAAAACGAGAAGGATGCCGAAGCTATCGGATTTTCGGATATGATTAGTTATCCCGGTGCTGTTGTTATCATTGAGTGGCCGGAGCGATTGGAGGGGTTGTTGCCGAAGAAGCGTACTGAAATTAATTTTTGGGTGTTGCCCGACGGTGCCCACAGAATATCCGGGAGGAATTATGGATAACCAGGTGCGTCGTGCCATTGAGGTATTGTCTCAAGGGGGAATTATTATTTTTCCTACTGATACGGCGTTCGGCATAGGGTGCCGGCTTGATAAACCCCAAAGCGTAGAACGGCTGTTTACTCTCCGTGAGCGTCCGCTCACGCAGGCCATGCCCGTGCTTGTTGATTCTATAGATATGGCACTCGCCTACCTCGATCGTCCATCAGACATTGTGCGACGTATGATGCAAGCCCATTGGCCGGGTGGGTTGACGATTGTTGCTCCCTGCAAAAAAAAATTAGTGTACTCCCCTATCCGCGGGGGTGGTGAAACTATCGGTGTCCGACAGCCGGATCATGAAACGACTATCAGTATTATCCGCGGGGCGGGTGTACCCATCCTGGGGTCGTCTGCTAATTTCCACGGGAAAACAACACCCTTTACGTTTGCCGATCTTGATCCGGAGCTTACCGCTTTGGTTGACTATGTCGTGCCGGGGGTAGGGAAAACAACTACAGCCTCCACCGTCGTGGATACAACACGCACTCCCGCTGTGGTTATCCGTCAGGGGGCGGTTCTCCTGCGGGAGGATGAGCTGCTATGAAAAAAAATAAAGTAACCTTATTTATAGACACAACCGGCATTCGTGAGGCGCGCGTAGCCATAGAGGTTAACGGTAAACGTTATGAGAGGGAATCATCCTCTGCTGCCCTGCGGTCACAGGCTGTGCTGCCGCTTATTGAAGAGCTAACTGGCGATGCCAGCATACAGCTAAGCGATATAACAGGAATTACTGTAGGAGAAGGGCCTGGTTCATTCACCGGCCTTCGGGTGGGTCTTGCAGTTGCCAATATGCTTGGCGTTCTTCTGGAGGTGCCGGTAAACGGCAAAAAAGCCCTTGTGACTCCCCGGTATTCGTGATACCAATAAAGATACGTAATTATTCCCGCCGTTATTATATTTGGCGGGGTAAAGGAGTCATATATGACCAAAGCAAAAGAAGCCGCAGCACCAGCGAAGAAAACAACAAATCCGTTAGTGTTTGTGGGAGTGGGTTGTCTTGTTTTATTGGTGCTTCTGGGTGTCGGAAGTGCATTAGCCATGAAATTTTTTGCAAATACGGTAGGAAAGAATCTTGTCGAAAAGGCCATAGAATCCAAAACAGGGGTGAAAACCAATATTAGTGATCTGGAGAACGGAAAAATGACGTTTACCGACAGCAAAACAGGCGCTAAGGTAAATATCGGTAGCGGCGAGGTTCCCGATACATTTCCCAAAGATTTCCCTTTGTATCCCGGGGCGAAAGTAACAAGCTCACTATCCGGTGCTGAGTCAGGTGAAGGAAGCGGCTTTTGGCTGACGCTTGCGACTCCCGATGCATTGGATAAAGTGACCGCGTATTACAAAAAAGAACTTGCCGCAAGCGGCTGGAATACCGAGTCAACATTTTCGGCAAATGATACCACCACCCAGGGGATAAAAAAGGGTGACTGGCAGGGATCTCTTTCCATCGGGAAATCCGATGATGAAACCCAGATAGTTATCATCCTGGGTGAGGATAAATGATCCTGCAGTATAGCTAGGTGCCGTGCCTCTTGCAGGAAATTGGGCTATAGTGGAGTATAGATATATGCGTCTGTTCCGATTGCTCCACCATTGGCTTGTTCCCCATGAGGCGAATAACCACCGCGCGAAAGCGCTTCATCATGAGGCGCTTTTTGCCTATGTCCTGCTTCTTGCCGTGTTTAACCTCGGTATACGTTATTTCCATGGCAAAATGCCTGACGTTTTGGGATATGCCACGGATATCCGGGTTGAACAGCTCGTTGCAGCAACTAATGCCAAACGCGCCGAATATGGTTTATCACCGGTCTCGCTAAACGGCGCCCTTTCCGCCGCCGCCGCGGCAAAAGCAGCCGATATGTTTGCCAATAATTATTGGGCGCACAACAGCCCGGGAGGTAAGACTCCGTGGGATTTTATTATCGGGGCAGGCTACCGCTATACACTTGCCGGAGAAAATCTGGCTAAAAATTTCCAAACGAGCGACGGCGTTGTTGAGGCCTGGATGAATAGCGAAACGCATAGAGCAAATATCGTTAAAGGGGGTTATAAAGAAGTGGGATTTGCGGTAGTAAACGGCGTATTAAACGGAGAAGAAACAACACTGGTGGTACAGATGTTCGGAACCACCTCAGCGCCTATTGCCCAGATTCCCAAAGCAGAAGCCGCAGGACCCGCGCCTACTGTCGCACCAACTACCGCCCCGGTAGTTGAGGAGGTTGTGCCGGAACCTGTCGCCCTGGTGCCGGCAGAGCCTGCCGCGGTGAACACGACGCCGGCTCCGGCGCCTGCTGCCAATTTCGGCTCAGGATTTTCTTTCGAACGGGTGGTTTCAGTGCCAAAGATCAATATTTCAACGCTCACAAGCAACGTAGCACTTGTTGTTGTAGGCCTTTTGATAGGACTACTTGCCGTTGACGCGTTTGTGATTAGAAAGAAGCGCGTGGTCAGATTGGCAGGTCATAACATCGCTCATATATTATTTTTAATAACCATGGTGATAAGTGGACTTGGCATCGTCCGCGGGAGTCTCTTATGAAACAGCAGGATTTGCTTAACGCAATTATATTAATCTGTATTTTGGGCGGCGGCCTGTTTACCTTCTGGACAGCATCGGGCAATATCCCCCTCCAGCTGGTGATTGGAGGAATTACCACCGTAGCGTATGTTGTGTGGGGAATTGTCCATCACATCTTATCCGGGGATTTCCATCGGAAGGTTGTGATAGAATATGTCCTCGTGGGCCTGATAGCATTAGTGTTATTGGCCACATTAGCAGTATAAGAAAGGAGTACGTCATGAAAGGTGTCATACTTGCCGGAGGATTAGCCACGAGACTGCGTCCGCTTACTGCGGTAACCAATAAGCATTTACTGCCGGTATATAACAAGCCGATGATTTATTATCCCCTGGAGATGATGAAGCGGATAGGGATGAAAGAAGTGCTTCTTATAACCAGCGGCGGTCATGTGGGTGATTTTGCCAACCTTTTGCTTTCGGGAGAAGAATTCGGGCTCCGGTTGTATTATGCCATTCAACAGAACCCGACGGGGGGAATTGCCGATGGCCTCAAGCTCGCTGAGGAGTTTGCGCATAACGAACCTATCATGGTTATTTTAGGGGACAATATATTTAACTTTGATCTTACTGCTTCAATAAAGCGGTTTAATGACACCATAGAAAAGGATAAAAAAGGCGCAATGGTGTTTGGTGTGCATCGGGAAAAACTCGCCCAGCAGTATGGGGTTATCGAAATGGATAACGAGGGTAAGGTGATAAGCATCGAGGAAAAGCCGGAACACCCCAAGTCTGATATCGCCCAAACGGGCATTTATGTTTATGACAACAGGGTGTTTGATTTCACCAGAACGCTTAAACCCTCTGACCGCGGACAACTCGAAGTGACCGATCTTAACAATATGTATCTGGCTGAACACTCACTCATGTGCGAGCTTATAGATTGGTGGGTAGACGCAGGTACATCTCATGATGAATTACTGCAGGCAAATGTGCAGGTTGCTGAATTTGTAAAACAAGGAAAACTCTAATGCGATTACTCGTAACCGGGGGAGCCGGATTCATAGGGGCAAACTTCATCCTTTATTGGCTGAAGCATCATCCTGACGATGAGATAGTAAACTTCGATAAATTGACCTACGCCGGGAATTTGGAAAATTTGTCCAGTGTTGAAAAAAATCCCCGCTACCGGTTTGTACAGGGGGATATTTGTGTATCAAAGGATGTTGTTGCCGCAATGGATGGCATCGATACGGTTGTTCATTTTGCCGCGGAAAGCCACGTGGACCGTTCCATTCTTGAGGCGGCACCGTTTATCACCACAAATGTCACTGGCACTCAAGTGCTATTGGATGCTTCCCTCAAAGCAAAGGTAAAACGTTTCCATCATGTGTCAACAGATGAAGTGTTTGGCGCGCTGCCGCTTAATACGCCTGATAAGTTTAATGAGGCTACGGCATATGACCCCAGGAGTCCGTATTCAGCTAGTAAAGCAGGATCGGACCATTTGGTGCGGGCATACTTCCACACGTTCGGACTCCCAGTCACTATAACCAATTGCTCCAATAATTACGGCCCATTCCAGTTTCCGGAAAAACTTATTCCGCTTGCTGTCACAAATCTTCTGGAAGGCAGGAAAGTGCCGGTTTATGGGGATGGCAAATACGTGCGTGACTGGCTATATGTCGATGACCATTGCAGGGCAATAGATGCAGTGCTCACCCGCGGACGCGTGGGGGAAACATATTGTGTGGGGGGGCTAACCGAAGATGTAGACAACCTCACCATCATCAAAAATATTTTAACGATTATGGGTAAGGATGAGTCACAAATTGAATATGTCACCGATCGGCCGGGCCATGACCGCAGGTATGCAGTGGACTGGACAAAAATTAATAAGGAGTTGGGATGGAAGCCGGAAAATGATTTCCAAACATGGCTCAATCTTACGGTTGCCTGGTATCGGGATCATGAGGATTGGTGGAAACGGGTAAAGAGCGGCGCGTATAAAGAATATTACGCAAAACAATACAAAAGCGCCTTATGACCGGGTAGTGAAACTTCAGATGATTCTGTTCTTTTCATCCCGTACATAGGCGTTACATGAATAGTGAGGTGCGTGTAAATAGAATAGTGTCATGGGTTGTTAAGGAAAAGAGCAGAATCAGGTAAATTTATGCAAAATGCCGTATCACGACTGGAATATAGATTGATTATGGAAGCTTCTGAATCGCTGTCGAAGCGAATGTTACTTCGCGCGGCGTTTTGCCTGAAGTTCTACTACCCGGTATGAAACTTCTGGGAACCGGCTTATCAGGGTTGGTTGGGTCGCGTATTGTGGCGCTTCTGTCACAGCATACATTCACCAATTTCAGCCTGGAAAACGGCGTTGATATAACCGACAGTGCTTCGATTACCCCCCGTATTACCGGTGACACTGATTCCCCTTGGGTATTGCACCTTGCGGCCTACACCAATGTCCAGCAGGCAGAGGCAGATGCGTTGTTGGGTGAGAATAGTACGGCGTGGAAGGTAAACGTCGCCGCTACCCAAACGCTCGTTGATGCATGCCGCATCACGGGCAAGCATTTGCTGTATATCGATACCGATTATGCATTTGACGGGGCTAAAGACGTATATTCTGAAGAGGACACACCGCATCCGCTGGGCTGGTACGCCAAGACTAAATCCGAAGGGGCAATCGCAGCAGCCATAGACGCACTCATGTCCCGCCAAGCCAGCGGTATCTATCATGTGGTGGGGAGTGAAGCCCTTTCTCCTTATATAGCTGCAGGTATTGTGGCAAAAACATACGGACTCGATGAAGCGCTAGTGAAGCCCACCACCTTTGCTTCTTATTTTGCAGGCAAAGCTCCAATTCCCCAAAAAGCCGTATTAACAAACGGAAAAATCCGTGCATTGGGGGTTAGCATGCGTGGGTTTGCTGACGGGGTTTCTGAGATGAAACGTCAGGAAGAGAATTCCTGAAGCTGACGGCACAACGCTGTACACAGAACGATTTATTTCGTATACTATTTGCCTATGACGATAGCATTTGTTGGTCACGGATATGTCGGTTTAGTAACTGCTGCTGTGTTTGCCGATTTAGGCAATACGGTATGGGTAGTCGGGAGAACGAAAGAGAAAATTGAACGGTTGAAAAAAGGCGACCCGCTTATTTATGAACCGGGACTTGACGAGCTCCTCAAGAGAAATCTTGCCGCAGGAAGGCTTAAATTTACCCTAGATTATAAGGAAGCGGTAGTAGCATCGGCTGTCATATTTATCGCGGTAGGGACCCCTTCTAAGCCAAACGGCGAAGCGGATCTGAGTCAGGTATTTGCCGCCGCAGAAGAAATCGGCAAATCACTGGTAGGATACAAAGTGGTGGTCACCAAGAGTACCGTACCTCCGGGAACGGGTAAGAAAGTCGCGGCAATTGTTGAGAAAGTGAAGCCGGACGGATCTTCGTTTGCGATCGCTTCATGTCCGGAGTTTCTCCGTGAGGGAACGGGGTTATCCGATACACTGCATCCTGACCGGGTAGTGATCGGCACCAATTCCGACCGGGCGCGCGATATTCTGGTTGAGCTCCATAAATCCATCGACGGAAAAGCGGTACTTAGTAATGTAGAAACAGCCGAGCTTATTAAATACGCCTCAAACTCCATGCTGGCGACTAAAATATCGTTTGCCAACGCCATTTCATTTTTGGCGGAGAAAGTGGGCGCTGATGTGGAAAAGGTACTCGAAGGCGTGGGTCTGGATAAACGCATCGGCAGAAGTTTTCTGTATCCCGGGGTGGGGTACGGCGGAAGCTGTTTTCCTAAAGATGTCAAAGCGCTTATCGCCATTGCGGGAGAATATGAGTATGACTTCAAGCTTCTGAGGGCTGTCCACGAAGTAAATAACGAAGCGAGGAGTAATTTTGTCGGAAAAATTGTCCAGCATTTTACCTCGCTTAAGGGAAAAACAATAGCCGTATTGGGATTGGCATTTAAGCCGGATACCGATGATATGCGCGAGGCGCCATCTACGGATATTATCCACTCGCTTATCGAGAAGGGTGCCAAAATTGCCGTATATGATCCCATCGCCATGAATAAGGCAAAAGAAAAGTTACCGTCAGGAATACGATTTGCCAAGGATCCGTACGATGCAGCCCGCGACGCGGATGCTGTGGCAATTGTCACCGAATGGAATGAATTCCGCCAGATCGATCTTGTACGTCTAGCCAAAGGCATGAAACATCTGGTATTATTTGATGGAAGAAACATTTACGAGCCCGCGAGAGTGCGGGAGCTCGGCTTCATGTATTACGGTGTCGGTAGAATGTAAAAATTTTTAAGGAGGAAAGATATGGCCAAAAAAGCATTGATCACCGGTATAGCTGGTTTTGTAGGAAGTCATATGGCAGAACTGCTTCTGTCACAGGGGTATGAGGTTTATGGGTTGAGCCGGCCGCGGAGCAAAATGGATCACATTGAATCCATCAAGTCCAAAATCCAGCTTGAGGACGCGGATCTTTTGGATAGCCACAGTCTGTACACGACGATCAACAAAATCAGGCCGGATTATATTTTCCATTTAGCCGCTCAGTCATTTGTTCCGACATCATGGGGGTCACCCGCCGTGACACTTGAAGTGAACATCGTGGGGAGTGCAAATGTATTTGAGGCCGTGCGACAGGTGGGGATTGACCCTGTGATTCAGATTGCCTGTTCTTCTGAAGAATACGGACTGGTACACGCAGACGAAGTACCGATAAAGGAAACCAATCCATTGCGTCCGCTTTCCCCATATGCGGTAAGCAAGCTTGCGATGGATTACCTGGGATACCAGTATTTTGAGTCATACAAGATGCGCATTATCCGAACCCGCGGATTTAACCATACTGGCCCGCGCCGCGGAGACACCTTTGCGGAATCCACGTTCGCAAAACAGATTGCCATGATAGAAAAAGGCAAACAGGAGCCGGTGATTTATGTCGGCAACCTGGAAGCGGAACGTGATTACACCGATGTCCGTGATATGGTGCGTGCGTACTTATTGGCAGTAGATAAATGTGATGCGGGCGACGTATATAATATTTCGACCGGTACCGCGATAAAAATAGCTGACGTCTTAAAGCTCATGCTCTCCATGAGTAAGGTGAAAGTGGAGATCAAAGAGGATCCGAAACGCATGCGTCCTTCCGATGTCCCGATACTTATCGGTGACAACTCCAAGTTTGTCGCCAAAACCGGATGGAAGCCGGAGATTCCCTTCACTAAAACCGCTGAGGATCTGCTCAACTATTGGCGCGAACGCGTTTAATCCGAAAGGCTCAGCGTTATTATGAAAGCCGTCATTATTCTGCCGACGTTTAACGAGCGGGAAAACATTACCAGCATGCTCACTAAGCTGGTTACCGTGATGGCGACGGTGAAAGGATATACATACGCAATCCTTGTCGTTGACGATAATTCTCCTGACGGTACTGCTGACGAGGTGCGTGAATTTGCCAAGAAGCACCCCAATATCCACATCCTTACCGGTAAGAAAGAGGGGCTAGGTAAAGCGCTTCTCCGGGGGATGACCCATGCCATCGATTCGATGCAGGCAGATGTTATTGCACAACTGGATGCCGATTTGTCCCATGACCCGTCGGCGTTGCCGAAGTTTTTTCAAAAAATCAGCAATGGGGACGGTTTTGTGGTGGGTAGTAGATATATCCCCGGCGGATCCATTCCGGAAAACTGGGGTATTCACCGGAAAATTTTCAGTATTGTCGGAAACTCCATCGTGCGGTTCGGTTTGGGATTTCCGTATGTCCATGACTGGACGGGGGGATACCGTGTTTTCAGAAAAGAATATTTTGAGATGGCTAAACCAAAAGTGGCAAGATACAGCGGGTATGTTTATCAAATCGCATTTCTTCATAATGCGATCCTCGACGGCGCCAAAGTGGGGGAAGTTCCTATTCACTTTACCGACCGGAAATTCGGCCGAAGCAAAATTGCACCGCTCCAGTATATACGGAATGTTTTTCTTTATGTGGGGCGTGCGAGACTTCACCAGCTTCGTCACGGATCATTTGCTAAATTTGCCGTAGTGGGAACCGTAGGATTCACTATAAACACCACTATTTTGGAATTACTGGTACGAAGCGGATTCCATCCCGCTGTGGGAAGCGCCCTTGGCGCCGAGTGCGCAATTATTTCTAATTTTTTCTTTAACAACAGCTGGACATTCAAAGGTAAAAAAATACACGGCCTCCGCCTTATACCCAAGTTTTTGCAGTTTAATCTGACTTCATTGGGCGCCCTCCTTATCCAGTCGGGTACCGTGGCGTTTGGAACCTTTATGTTTGGGGAAGAAGTATACCGGTGGTTTTATCTATTAGGGGTAGGTATCGGGCTTATCTGGAACTACACCATGTATTCGAAAGTAATTTGGAAGAATAAATAAGCATGACGACATTTATACGGCGTCTCACCCCATACATCCCCGTAATCATTCTAGTCTGTATTTTGCTGTTAGGGGCATACCTCAGGCTTTATAAAATTTCCGAGTATATGACATTTCTTGGAGATGAAGGCAGGGATATGCTGGTCATTAAACGGATGATTGTGGATCATAAGTTTACCCTTCTGGGGCCGACAGCCTCGGTAGGCGGATTTTTTCTGGGACCTATTTATTATTATTTCATGCTCCCGTTTGTGTGGGTTTCCGGCCTTAATCCGGCGGGGGCGGCGGTCATGGTTGCATTGTTTGGTATAGCCACAATCTATGCCGTATATCGGTTGGGGCGTGACGCCTTTGATGAATGGGTGGGGCTTACAGCAGCATCTTTATACGCGGTGTCACCTGTGGTTATCGCGTATTCCCGTTCATCGTGGAACCCCAATCTGGTGCCGTTTTTTTCGACCGTACTAATATACCTCTTATGGAGATCGGTTGTCAGAACTGAACCCCGTTTATTGTTTTGGATTGGTATTTGTCTCGGTATCGGATTACAGCTTCATTATTTGTTTCTTTTCCTGTTTCCTGTTGTGGGGGTATGGTTCCTCTTGTACGGGCGTAAAAAGGGATGGCTCATCCATTACGGATACGGTGTGGTAGGATTTCTCGTAGGGTATGGACCGTTTTTGGCATTTGAGCTCCGCCACGGATTCCCCAATACTATTTCTATAATAAATTTTTTGCGTGAAGGGGAGGGGACAGGGCTTGTAGTTTCTACTTTTTGGAATAACATAGTTGATGTTTCGTACCGGTTGTTCGGGCGTCTGGTTTTTAGACTTCCGCCGCCTGAGCAAATGCGTGATCTTGCCGTTTGGCAGCAAACAGCATGGTCGTATACGGTAACCTCATCTATCGCTGTTTCTATTGGTCTTTTGGTGGCCTGGGCTTCCCGGTTATTCAGCGCTCCCTGGTTAACTAAGAAAAAAGAAGAGTCTGCCGTGCTTGCTAAAGCCGCGGTATTATTGTTACTTTGGCTATTTGTTCCCTTGGTGCTTTTTGGATTTTATAAAAAGGGAATATACGATTATTACTTCGGTTTATTCTTTGTCCTGCCGTTTTTGTCTGTGGCACTTATCCTTCGGGTTCTTAAAACGAGTAAACTCGGGCAATTGATTGCTTACGTCATACTGCTGGGGCTATTATATTTGAATTGGGAAGGAAGACCTTTTAAATTTATCCCGAATAATCAGTTGGCGCAGGCGCGAGCGATAGCAAAAGTGGCTTTCGAAAAAACTGACGGTAAACCGTATAATTTTGCATTAATAACAAGCGGTAACTCCGATCATGCATACCGGTACTTTTTTGAGATCTGGGGTAATCCTCCAACACCTATCGAGAATGAAGTTATTGATCCGGAAAGGAAAAGTGTAACTGACCAGCTCATTATTATCTGCGAGCAGCCGGAATGTAAACCATTGGGGCATCCGCTATGGGAAATCGCCGGGTTCGGCAGGGCAGAAATCGTCGGCGAGTGGCCGGCATCTTTTGTGAAGGTCATGAAATTAGTACACTACAAAGAGGGCGGCTTATGACAAATCCTTTTCTTTCTGTAGTCATCCCTTCATACAATGAAGAAACTAATATCCGTTTAGGAAGCCTGGATAAAGTCTCTCGGTATCTCGAACGGCAGCCATATGCCTGGGAAGCGATCCTTGTGGATGATGGTTCGACCGACGGCTCACCCGAACTTATGGATGCGTTTGCCAAAGCAAACCCGGGATTCTCCGTCATGCACAATATGCATCGCGGTAAAGCAGAAACCGTCGTTTCCGGCGTTATCAAAGCTAAAGGTTCCATTGTGCTATTTTCGGATTTGGATCAGGCAACACCCATATCGGAATTGGAAAAAATACTTCCGTGGTTTGATAAAGGATTTGATGTGGTAATAGGCAGCCGTAACCGGAAACGTGAAGGTGCGCCTTTGTCGCGGATTATTATGGCGCGCGGATTCATGATACTTAGGGGGCTTATATTGGGTCTTAAGGGGATCACTGATACACAGTGCGGATTTAAGGCGTTTAAGCGTCACGTAGCAAAAGACATCTTTGCCCGGCTGGAACTGTATGCTTCCCATCAGGAGGTGCATGGACCCATGGTGACCGCGGGGTTTGATATAGAGACGCTATTTTTAGCCAAACAGTTGGGATTTAAAATTAAAGAAGTTCCTGTGGAGTGGCATTATGTGGAAACCAGAAGGGTAAATCCCATAAAAGATTCGATACAGGGATTTGTAGATATGTTGAGGATCCGTATAAACGCATGGCAGGGCAAATACCGTTAACATAGGGTGCGGCTCCGCACACATTCGCATGAAGAAATCACAAGGTCTGTTAATGGGATATATAGCAGTCTCCCTGGCGTTATTTTTATTTTCGTATACCCAGGTGGACTTAAATCTTACCCTTTCCCGGGTGGGACCAATGCAGGTTATCCAAAAAGCATTCCAGCATATTGGATTTTACCAGCGTCCGCTGTCGGCCGGCATATATATTGGGATAATTGCGGCACTCTTTTTTCTCTATGGCAGAGTGCTCACACTTACCAGAACCGGTGTTTTAGGGATCCGCGACCTATCAAAGATCATCGTTTGTGCCGTTGTAATTCTCGTATTCTCATACCCAGCGGCGTTTTCATACGATTTTTTTAACTATCTGTTTACTGCAAAAACGGTACTTGTGTATCACCAGAATCCTTACACGGTGACTCCGCTTCAGTTTTCTGGCATTGATCCCTGGACAAACTTTATGCGGTGGACGCATTTAACCAGCGCCTATACGCCGCTATGGATAGGTTTAAGCCTGGTGCCTTATATTGTAGGATTGGGTTATTTTATAACCGTACTGTTTGCGACAAAAATAATGGTTGCCGGTTTTTATGTTCTTGCCGTGTACGCGCTTGCAAAAGCAGTAAATAAAAGCGGAACAATGCATCCGGCATACCCGGTGGCAATGGTTGCCCTTAACCCGCTTATTCTTATCGAATCATTAGTCAGCGGGCACAATGATATTGTTCTGGTCTCGCTGGCTATGCTTTCCGTGTGGATGTACATGGATAAAAAAATATACGCCTCCTGGCTATATTTGGGGTTATCGGTTGCGGCCAAACTTATGACGATATTTTTAATTCCCGTGTATTTGCTCCGCAAAAATAAAGATTGGATGCTTGCAGCCATGGCACTAGGCCTTGTTGCGGTATTACTTCAGCGTGAATTTTTACCGTGGTACGGGGTATGGGTGCTGCCGTTTGTCGCGCTCAATTATGAAATGACGAAAATAGTGCGATTGTCCATAATTGTTTCGGTGGGTTTGCTCCTAAGCTATGTACCGTATCTGTATTTAGGTGAATACTCGGTAACGGAGTCCCTGTGGAAAACTGGTTTCGTTTGGGGCGGTATTGTGCTGGGATTGATGTCGCTTATTTTACCGGATAGATCACAAATCAGCGGGAAATAATCCCAACAACGATAAGGAATTGTACTACGATAAGCATGCCATTGATGGCAATAATGGGTTTTTCCCGGTGAAGTATACCGTAATAAAGCCAAAAACAAGATGCGAGAAGAAATCCTGTCCATGATATAAGCGAGACACCCCCGGTGTCGGGAACAGTCCAAACTGAGACAAGCTGGGGGATATTGACGGCAACGGTAAGAGCCCCCATAAGATATGCTGATTTATCGATAAAGGTGATAAGATTTTTTTTGCCGCTTTTGCCGTGTTTATGTGTTTTTACAGCGTGATGAAATCCTGTCTGCATACGTAAAATCAGTGTAGCACACTGCATTCATTTACCGGAGTTCCGCAGTTTCGGAAGAATCTGCTAGTTTTCACGCATTTAGGATATAATCATAAGTATGCGATGGAATGCAAAATGGCTCCTGTTTGCGTTGGGGGTAATTGCCCTGGCAACAGCGTACGCCGTAACCCGGCTTAGCAATCTTACGGCGCTACCCATATTTACCGATGAAGCCATATATATCCGCTGGTCCCAGATCGGCATGCGGGATGCCGCGTGGCGGTTTATTTCCCTGTCTGACGGCAAACAGCCGATGTTTACCTGGGTGATGATGATCCTCCTTAAGGTGTTTGAGGGGATGGACCCGTTGTTTATTGGCAGGCTGACCTCTGTTATTGCGGGGGCAGGAACACTTATCGGGTTATGGCTTGTTTCCAATGATTTGTTCAGGGATAAGCGGGTAGCCTGGATGACCGGAGTTATTTATGTATTACTGCCGTTTAGCACCTGGTACGACCGGGTAGCGCTGTATGACTCCATGGTGGGCACGTTTGCGGTATGGAGCCTGCTTCTGGCCATACGATTGGTACGTAAGCCTCAACTGGATACCGCCCTTATTCTCGGTATGGTACTGGGAGCCGGTATGCTTAATAAAAGCTCGGGATTTTTGTCGCTGTACTTTTTGCCGGTAACACTTTTGCTGTTTGACTGGCAGGCAAAAAATATTCGTCGCAGACTGATTACCTGGGCGGGACTGGTACTATTGGCAGCGTTACTATCCCAGGTGTTTTACAGCGTGCTGAGGCTCTCGCCACTCTTCCACATGGTAGGGCAAAAAGACAATGTATTTATTTTCTCCATGAGCGAATGGCTTAACCAACCATTCCGGTTTTTGGAAGGGAACCTCCGGGGAATGTTTGACTGGCTCAGGCATTACATGACCCTCCCGCTGTTTATTGCTGCATTCGTACCTATTTTTATGCGGTGGCCCAAAACACGGGAAACATGGCTTCTGTATTTTTGGTGGGCGCTGCCGTTTGCAGCACTTGCTAACTTTGCCAAGATTCTTTATCCGAGATTTATTTTTTTCATGACCCTGCCGCTAGTTATGGCGGCGGCATTTACCGCCATAATGCTGTGGGATAAGCTCAAGAATCGGTCCATGCGCTACATTATGCTGGCCGCACTTCTCATTCCAAGTATATATACGACCTGGTTTGTGGTCACCCAGCCTAAAGCCGCTCCCATACCCCTTGCTGAGCGAGGGCAATTTATCGATGACTGGCCTGCGGGAGGCGGGGTAAAAGAAGTGGTTTCCTATCTTGCCGCTGAATCAGCGTATCAGAAGATTAACGTGTTTACCGAGGGAACATTCGGTTTGCTGCCCTACGCTCTCGAAATATACCTGGTTGACCGGCCGAACGTGACGATTACCGGCATTTGGCCGATCCCGCCGGTGATTCCTGATGAGATTGCCCGCGCCGCCAGCAGTTCAGCAACCTATTTTGTCATGAATGAATCACAGGTTGCTCCTGACTGGCCGATTATATTAATCGGTGAATATGAGAAGGGGAACAGGGCTGACCACAAGAAACTGCGTTTTTACCGGGTAAATACTCCGCCGTTTTCTGACCCGCAGTAGCAGACTGAGCCTGATGATATATGAAAAAAAAGTACCACCCCCACCCCTCTCCGTCAAAAGAAGCAGATAGTAATCCATCCATATCGGGGAGGCGGCGTTTGCCGGTTATATGGCCGGTACTACTTATTGGTATAGCCCTTTTTGCCGTTTTGTATCCGCTCATGCGTCCGGGATTTTTTGTGTCTGATGACGGCGAGTGGATGATCATACGGCTATCCGCGTTTTATCAGAGCCTTGCCGACGGACAGTTTCCCGTGCGGTACCTAGGAAGACTCAACAATAGTTATGGGTATCCCGTTGCCAATTTTTTGTATCCTTGATTTATGTATATCGGTTCATTTATCCGCCTTCTGGGTCCGACATTCACCGACGCAGTGAAAATTATTCTGGCGGGTTCGGTAATCGCCGGAGCGGGAGCGATTTTTGCCGCACTCCGTGTACGGCGAGGTATCTTGCCGAGTCTCACCGGGGCGCTAAGTTTTATTTTTGCCCCTTACCTTTTGTATGACCTCTATCACCGCGGATCGGTGGGAGAGGTGCTGGCAATAAGCGCTGCCGCGTTTGCCCTGCTTGCGCTGTCGCGCGGGTGGACCTGGTTGTTTGCACCCGCGGTAGGACTGCTTATCATTAGCCACAACACGGTTGCAATGCTTATGGGTGTTGTGTTGTTGTCCCTTGTATTGGTTCACTCTGCCCGGGTCAGGTTTCTCATTTCAGGGATACTCGGGGTAGGGTTCGCCGCGTTTTTTTGGTTACCGGCGCTCGTAGAAAAAAATCTGGTTCGGTTTGATCTGGTAACGGTATCGGATCCTTCTGCATACTTCGTAACTCTTGCAAACGCAGGACTTCTCGGAGTTGCGGTAATTGTTTCCTTGGCGGTTATGCTCAGGCTGAAGAATACTCTGACTGCAGAGGATAAGGTAATGACGCTATGGACAACTGTCGGTTTATTGTTGAGCCTGCCCATCAGTATGCCACTGTGGAAGGTAACTGAATTTTCATCGCTTATCCAGTTTCCTTACCGTCTGCTCGTGCTTCCCGTGCTATTGGGGCCCTGGATGGTGAGTTTTGTGACGGAAAAACTGAAGGGTTGGGCGCAGCGAGCGTTTGTAGGAGTATTAATTATCATATGGATGATCGGTATTATTCCGCCTCTTAACCGTATTAAGTATGTGGTTCGCTCTGAGGGGTTTTACACCACCAATGAGGCAACTACAAATGTGGCTAATGAATATATGCCCCGGTGGGTGACTGACGTGCCTGTTACCCGTCCCGTAGAAACATTGGAAGTAATTGACGGCGATGTAACACTCTCCGGCCGGACGTTTTCCGGTGAACGAATCCTGTTTACTGCAGATGCAAAAGTGGAAAGTAAAGTGCAGATAAATAAGGTCTATTATCCCGGTTGGGGAGTAACCATAGATAATCGTCTTATCCCCATCAATTATCATAACGCCCTGGGTGTAATGCAAATCGAAATTCCTCAGGGAAATCATACTGTCTCAATACAGTTCCGGGAAACGCCGTTTAGATTTATAGCTGATCTTATCAGTCTGATTTCATTTATCGTTTATTTGATTCTTATAAGAAGGTTGCAAAAGTCATCATGAAGCGGAATGTGGGGGTATTATTTATTTTACTGTTAGGAGTACTGTCGGTTATTCCTCTTTTTTCCCCGGGATATTTTCCTATGCATGATGACACCCAGGTCGCCCGTGTAATCGGAATGGGCAACGCACTCCGCGAAGGACAATTTCCGGTGCGTTGGGTGGCGGATTTGGGATACGGATACGGGTATCCGATATTTAATTTTTATGCTCCTTTACCTTACTATTTCGGGGGGCTCCTTTATGCACTGGGAGTGTCGTCGCTTGTTGCCACAAAAATAATGTTTGCCATTGGGGTAATTGCTCCTGCAGTTATCCTGGGGCTGGTTATGGGATTTCCGGCAGGTGTACTCTCCGCAGCGCTGTATCTTCTGGCTCCGTATCATGCAGTACAAATTTATGTCCGGGGGGCTGTCGGTGAATACTGGTCGCTTATGTTTTGGCCGCTGATAGCCGCGGCATTTATCGGGAGCGACACCGGGCGGGGGCAAAAGTTAAATTTGCTGCTGGGGGTTATTGGTATTAGCGGGGTAATACTGTCACATACGTTAATGGGATATGTTTCGGTGTTATTTTTGGCGGCTGTGGTTCTTATTACCTGGTTTACCCGACTGATACGGGGGAATTTTGTTGCCGCAGATTTTTTTTATCACGTTAAGACTATCGGTCTGGGGGTTGGGGCCGCTGCGTTTTTCTGGCTTCCGGCAATTGCCGAGATGGGGTATACCAGTGTGGCCGGGCAAGTGAGTGCTACCGCTCATTATGCCGACCATTTTGTGTGCATAAGTCAGTTATGGAGCTCATTGTGGGGGTTTGCCGGCTCGGCTCCCGGTTGCACCGATGGCATGTCGTTTATGTTGGGTAAAGCCCACCTTCTAGCAGGTGTTCTGGGTCTGGCAGCGTGGATTATGGTGCGGCCAAAAGAACACCGGGGGTTAGTCATTGCCGGCATCGGGAGTATTATCGTCGGCTTGTTTTTTGCAACAGAATATTCCGCTTTTCTTTGGAGAATACTGCCCGGGTTTGCGTATCTGCAGTATCCATGGAGATTTTTGTCACTCGTTTCGTTCGGGTTTTCCATTATCGGAGGGATTGCGGTGTATCATGCTCCCCGCGGCTTGATAAGGGCGGCCGTTGCAGCGGCACTAACCCTTTTTATTGTCTTCATGAACCTTAAATGGTTCACTCCGCAGTATATTGATAGCCGGAAAAGCACCGATTTTGAGGCTGTTTCCGACATGCGTTGGCGGGTATCCAAAATATCGGATGAATATCTTCCCCGCGACCTGGTCCGTCCGAAAGACGCTTCTGAGGTTGTTTTTGGTACAATAGATGAGTCCGATTCGCTTCTGGTAAGGACACTGAGTAAAACCGCTACCAGAGAGCATCTTTCAGTGATATCAGTGGTCGAAGACGTTGTGAAGATCAATAAAGCATATTTTCCGGGATGGCGTTATTTTGTAAACGGTAAGGAGGTTAAGCCCATCATAACTAACGGACTGCCCGGTATAGCAATCGGCGTAGGGAAGTCGGAAATTGTAATGGTACTGACTGACACACCGGTACGTATTTTGGGTAACATCATATCGCTTTTATCAGTCATTATGGTGGGGATACCATTATATGGAAAACGAATCAAAACCAAGCGTTAATATCGTGCTGCCGGTGTATAACGAGTCGGCAGAGTTACGGGGCAGTGTAACCACTCTCGTAAGGTTTTTAACGAAAAATCTTACGGATTTTTCGTGGCATATCACCATTGCCGATAATGCCAGCACAGACGATACGCTCAAAATCGGCAGGGATTTAAGCCGCACATACTCAAGGGTTTCCGTCGAGCACTTGTCTCAAAAAGGACGGGGAAGAGCTGTTAAGCATGTATGGAGAAAAGGCACGTATGACTATTTGGCATACATGGATATCGATCTTTCGACGGACCTTAAGCATTTTCCTCCGCTGCTTCATGCACTTGAGCGTGGCCTGGATATGGCCATTGGCAGCAGGAATACCCGGGGATCCCGCGTATCCGGAAGGAGTGCCCTGCGTTCAGTTACTTCAAAGGGGTATATAAGTCTTATAAAGTTGTTTTTCTGGGTTCATTTTACCGACGCACAATGCGGGTTTAAGGCAGTAACCAGGAAGGTCGTTACCGATCTTATGCCGCACATTAAGGATAACGAGTGGTTTTTTGACAGTGAACTTTTGATCGTCGGGGAAAAGAGCGGGTTTAGAATTTACGAGGAGCCGGTAACGTGGATCGATAACCCCGGTTCAACGGTGAGGGTTATGCGGACAGCATTGGGAGATCTGAAGGGTCTATGGCGGTTGTTTGTAACCCGACCATGGAGAAAGATCGAGTATGCCAGACATTGATATAGAGCTTATCAAGCGCCGGTCGGTGGTTGGTGTTGTGGCGCTCACCGCAAGAACGTTTTTGCTTCAGATTGTGGCGTTTGCCGCAACCTTCCTCCTTACGTTGTTTTTGTCTCCCGATATATTCGGTGTTTTTTACGTAATATCCGCGATTATTTCTTTTTTGGCATACTTTTCCGATATCGGACTGGCCGCCGCATTAGTGCAGAAAAAAGAAGAAGTAACGCGTGAGGATCTGAGTACTACGTTCATCATCCAGCAGGCGTTGGTGATAACGCTTGTACTTATAAGTCTTATTTTTTCCGGGTATATTGCATCATTTTACCGGCTGGATGAAGCTGGTGTGTGGCTTTTCCGGGCGCTCGCAGTGTCGTTTTTCTTTTCAAGCCTTAAGACAATTCCTTCGGTACTTCTGGAGCGCAGGCTTGCATTTGACCGTCTGGTGATCCCGCATATTGTGGAGACGCTGGGGTTTTATGGTGTTGCGGTATACCTTGCCTGGAAAGGCTTCGGTATCACGAGTTTTACGTGGGCCGTGCTCATCCGCGGCATATTGGGGCTTATTACCATGTATATGGTGGAGCCATGGGTGCCGACGTTTGCTTTATCAAGGGAGAGCGCAAGAAAGCTTATGCGGTTCGGTCTGCCGTTCCAGATGAATTCATTTTTAGCCCTTCTTAAAGATGATCTGCTCACGGTATTTTTAGGCAGGGTGCTGCCGTTTGCACATGTCGGATATATCGGTTGGGCAAAAAAATGGGCAGAGGTGCCCCTTAGGCTTATCATGGATTCCGTGATCCGGGTGACTTTCCCGGCATATTCACGTCTCCAACATGATAAGAAGCTGCTTGAGAAAGCCATAGATAAAACAATGTTCGGATTGTCCGCTGCGATTTTGCCCATATCAACCGGGTTGCTGTTCTTTGTTCATCCCATGGTGGAGCTTATTCCCAAGTACGCAAAATGGGAGCCCGCGTTGGTCTCGTTTTACCTGTTTGTATTTTCTTCGGCAATCGCTGCGTTATCAACACCTTTAATGAACGCCTTAAATGCCGTGGGCAATATCCGCACCACGTTAAAATTTATGGTGGGCTGGACAATATTCACCTGGGCATTTACGCTGCTGTTCATGCAGTTTTTCGGCTATAACGGGGTAGCCCTTGCCCTCCTTGTCGTATCGCTGTCCATAACGCTGGTTATCAGGGAGGCAAAAAAGATAACAGGGTTTTCGTTTATTGATAATACAAAAGGACCGGTTGCAGCAGCGGTAATTCAGGGGATTTTTTACTGGCAGCTGCTTCCTGCAGTCCCGCATACATTTCCTGTTCTTTTGGTGAGCGGGATAAGCGGGGTTATACTATACGGGGGGGTTATGGGTATGCTGGAGAAAAACAGAATTAACGCGTTTATCAGCACCATAAGAAGGAGTACACAATGAATATAAGTGTTGTTATCAGTACCTACAACAGAGCTGACAGTCTGGCAAGAACGCTTGCCTCCCTGCGTCCGCTGGATCCTGAAATAATTGTTATTGATAACGAGTCTTCTGATGCAACTTCCGAAGTGGCGAAGCGATACCACGCCAAAGTGTTTAAGCGGCCGAATAATCTGATGCTTAATGTGAACAAAAACTTCGGTTTTTCCAAAGCTACCGGCGACTGGATTCTTTGTTTGGATGACGACGAAGAACTGACCCCTGAGTTAGCACGCGAGATAAAGGATGCAATAAAGACCGACAGGGTTGCAGGATTCTGGATTCCGAGGAAAAACATCATCTTCGGCAAGTGGATGAAGTATGGCATTTGGTGGCCGGACCGGCAGCTTCGGCTTTTCCGTCGCGGGGAAGGCAAGTATGCGGAAAAGCATGTCCATGAGTATGTTGAGGTAGCCGGTATGACCGAAACGCTTACCAGCGCGTATACCCACCATAACTACGATTCTATCAGTCAGTATCTCAACAAAATGCAGAACATATACACGGAAAACGAATTAAAGAAATACGAAGCCGCAGGCTATCGGGTGAGCTGGCGTGATGCGGTACGGTTTCCGGTTTCTGATTTTCTGAAGCTATATTTCGCGCAGAGTGGTTACAAGGATGGTTTGCACGGGTTGGTACTGGCTATGTTGCAGGCGTTTTATTCGTTCGTAATTTTTGTAAAACTCTGGGAGAAAGAAAAATTCCGCGAGATAGATATCTACCCTGATCACGCAATGGGGGAATTCGCTCATTCCGGCAAAGAGATTTCGTATTGGATAACTACAACAAAAATCCGCGAAGCAACAAACCCGCTTGCTAAGTGGTGGTATACGATTATCCGTAAAGTGCTCAATACACCATGACAAACGTCGCGATAGTTATCGTAAATTGGAACGGGTATGCCGATACCTCGGCGAGCCTCGCGTCGCTTCTTAAACTGAATAAACGGGGAATGAATGTGGAAACTATCGTTGTTGATAACGGTTCCACCAACGGCTCTGTGGCGATATTATCTAAAGCGCACCCGTGGGTTACTCTCTTGCGCCTGGATGAAAACTTGGGATTTACGGGAGGAAATAATACAGGGATAACCTATGCGATGAAGCGCGGTGCAGACTACATCTGGCTTATTAATAACGATACGATTGTTGATCCCGGCGCGTTAAGTCTCGTAGATGCATTTGAGGATCCTGCCGTCGGTATTGCCGGTTCTAAGATTTATTTTGCACCAGGACATGAATATCATAGCGACCGGTATAAAAAAAACGAGCGAGGACGTGTGTTTTGGTTTGCCGGAGGGCTCATTGACTGGGCAAATATATATGCATCACATCGCGGGGTAGATGAGGTTGACCGGGGGCAATACGATGAGGCGATGGATACCCCATTTGTGACGGGTTGTTCGATGATGATTAAAAGGAGCGTTGTGGAAAAAATCGGCCTACTGGATAACAAGTTTTATCTGTATCTTGAGGACTTGGATTATTGCCTTAGGGCAAATGCCAAAGGCTTCCGGCTCCGTTATTTCCCCAAGTCGGTGATTTGGCATGTAAATGCGGGTTCATCAGGAGGAGCGGGAAGTCCGTTACATGACTATTACATCACCAGGAATAGATTATTGGTCGGGATGCGGTATGCATCGTTCAGAACTAAAATAGCGCTTCTGCGTGAAGGAATCACATTTTTAAAAAGTGGCAATCGGGAGAAGAAAAAAGCAGTGTCAGATTTTATATGGGGCCGGTGGGGGAAACAATATGAGTCCAAAAAAACAAACGCTTAGCGCTGTAGTCATCGCAAAGAACGAAGAACCGCGTATTGCCAAGTGCATTGCGGCGCTCACGTTTGCCGATGAAATAATTGTCGTTGATAACAGCTCGACAGATAAGACCGCAGCTCTTGCCAAAAAAGCAGGCGCGGTCGTGAAGCTATTGAAAGCTGACGGGTTTGCGAAGATCCGTAATACCGCGGCGGAATATATTTCTACCGATTGGGTGCTCTATGTGGATGCGGACGAGGTGGTGACATCGCGACTTGCTTCAGAAATTTCCCGCGTAATAAATATTAAGGGAAGTGAGACGGGATTTGAGATATACAGAAAAAATTACTATCTGGGAGAGCCCTGGCCAGCCGGAGAATGGATGCTCCGGTTATTCCGTAAAGATGCGCTTGTCGGTTGGCAGGGGGAACTCCATGAAACTGCAGTAATAAAGGGTCCGGTGGGGAGGATAAAGGGTGAACTTCTCCATGATACCCATAGAACTTTAGCCGGAATGGTGGAGAAAACAAACGAATGGAGCGAAACAGAAGCAGCGCTCCGGTTTGCCGCGCGTCACCCGCCGATTACCTGGTGGCGGATAATCCGGGTGACACTCACCGGGTTTTGGAATTCGTATATCGGACAGCAGGGATTCCGGGCAGGAACAGTAGGTTGGATAGAGAGCATCTACCAGGGGTTCAGTCTGTTTATTACCTACGCAAAATTGTGGGAATTACAGCAAAGACGACCGCATGAATAAATTATTTTTACGATTTTGGCCGGTTGGAATCATTCTTGTACTGTGGCTTATGTTCAGTGCTCCGTATGTAATCCGCGGGCATATTCCTTTTCCGTCTACCTATCTTGTTACCTTTTTTACCCCGTGGGCAGCAACCCATGGCATGCCGGTCAAAAATAACGCAATGCCTGATGTTATCACGCAAATTTATCCCTGGAAGCGCGTGACCATAGATGCATGGAAAAACGGTGAAATCCCGTTGTGGAACCCATATAGCTTCTCCGGAACAAGTCATGTCGGCACGTATCAGAGCGCAGTATTTTCTCCAGTTAATGCATTATTTTTGTGGCTTCCGGAGAAAGATGCATGGAGTATTATGATACTTCTGCAGCCGCTGCTTGCCGGAATATTTATGTACGGATATCTGCGGCTACTTTCTGTTAGCCGTACCAGCGCAGTTGTAGGATCTACAGCGTTTATGTTCTGCGGGTTTATGACCGTGTGGCTGGCGTACGGCACCCTCTCCTACGCGGTACTGTATTTGCCGCTTATCCTTTATGGAATCCACCGGTATATGACGGAAGAAGTCCGCATGGGAGGAATAGTTGCCGCGGCAGGGCTGATGCTTTCGTTTGTGTCGGGGCATTTCCAGATGAGTGCGTACGTCCTGTTGTTTAGCGTAAGTTACGCGTTGTACCTCGGGTTGCGGGCAGGAAATAGCCGCAGGCTTTTGTGGATGCTGCTGCCGCTCCTCTGCGGAGTAGGTTTGGCAGCTCCCCAGCTTTTCCCCGGCTTTATGGCATACAAAGAAGCAGTGAGGAGTAGCTTGTTCCTCAAGGGTGAGGTGATTCCCTGGCAGTATATCGTTACGCTGTTTTCTCCCGATTTTTACGGCAATCCGGTGACAAGAAACGATTGGTTCGGGCATTATGCCGAATGGGCAGGCTATGTAGGAGTGGCACCATTGTTACTTGCGGCTTTCGCGCTTATAGGTAAAGGGAAAAAATATCCCGCCGTTTTTTTTGCAGCTGCAGCGGGGGTAATCCTGCTTTTCGCATTCCAAACTCCTTTAGTTGATCTGTTATTTGCATTAAAGATACCCGTTTTATCGACCAGTTCGGCTTCACGGATTATCGTCCTTTTAAGTTTTTCGCTTGCTGTACTTTCGGCTATTGGTCTTGATGAGTTGGTAGTCCGGTGGGATAAACGTGAATTCACCTCCGTCCGCCGCTGGTTGATTGGCACTGGCATTATCCTTGTCGTGATTTGGTCAGTGGTAGTACTGGTGAAGCCTTTGCCTACGGATAAGCTTACCGTGGCAGTAAGAAATACGATACTTCCTACCTTATTTGCTGTAGCGAGTTTGGCTGTTGCAGGATTAGGTATGTATCTGCCAAAAAAAATCCGGAGCGTACTCCCTTTTGTGCTTGTGCTGATTACCGGAATAGATATGTACAGGTTTTCATCAAAATGGATGCCGTTTGATCCTGCTGAATTTGTGTATCCCACTATTCCCGTTATCGGGAAACTGCAGTCGCTTGTTGCCGTTACCAGGGGAAGGGTTTTCGGAAATATCGGAAACGAACTAGGATCTGCGTTCGGTATTCCGCTTATCGAGGGATATGATGCCGTATATCAATACCGTTATGGCAGATTTATGTCTGCGGCAAGCAACGGCACAATCCGGGGGGTAGACCGGTCGGTTGTCGTGTTCGATAAACACGGCCAGTATACCGAGGACATTCTGCAGCTCTTGGGTGTGCGGTATTATGCCCATAAAAAAAGTGACGGCAGATTCCCTTGGGCATATCCGTTTTGGGAATACCCGCAGTATCAGCGGATTTGGGAAGATGAACATTTTGAGATATTGGAAAATGCCGAAAGCTTTCCGCGAGCATTTCTTGCTTCCTCCTATGTAGTAAAAACTGAAGAGCAGGAAATACTGAATGCATTGTTTGAAGACACGCTGGACAGACGGGAAACACTTGTTCTGGAAAAGAAGCCAAAACTGGAACCGCAGTCAGGGATGGGTACCGCAACCATATCATCCTACCGGCCGGCGGAAGTTGTGATAGACGTTGCGACAGAGAAGCCGAAATTATTATTTCTTTCCGACGTATACGATGAAGGATGGAGGGCATCTGTTGATGGCAGGGAAACGGAGATTTACAGGGCAGATTTTGATTTTCGCGCCGTCGCAGTACCGGAAGGATCCCATACCGTCCGTATGTGGTATGCCCCGCTCAGTATTTATTGGGGATATGCAGGTACGGGATTTGCTACACTGGGATTAGTGCTATTCATGGTATGGAAACGAAAAAAATGAAAATTGGTTTTTATAACCCATATTTTGACGGAATGGGCGGCGGCGAACGGTATACCCTCACACTTGCGGGGCATTGGTCGCAACCCCACGACGTTGTTTTGTTCTGGGACGATCCGAAAATTATCAGCAAGTCAGAAAAGCGCTTTGGTCTGGATTTAAGCCGTGTTCGGGTGACGCCGAATATATTTAAGAATGCCAATATTTTTGAGAAGTTGTGGCAGTCCAGAAAATATGATTTGATTTTTTTTCTGAGTGACGGCAGCATACCTGCGACCATGGCTAAGCATAACATTCTTCATTTCCAGGTGCCGTTTGCATCGGTGTTAGCCGACCCTTGGAAGTTAAAGCGCTATGATGCAGTGGTTTGTAATTCGGAATTTACGAAAAATGAATTGGATCCTCAGGTAGGTATGAATGCGGTGGTGATATATCCACCGGTTCAGCGGATTCCCGCCGGAAGGAACGTAGAACGGAATAATCAAATTCTTTCAGTCGGCAGATTTACCGGTCATTTTCAGGCAAAAAAACAGGAAGTGCTTATTTCGGCATTCCGTGAGGGGTATCAAAGCGGCGCGCTCAGGGACTGGGAATTGGTATTGGCAGGCGGGCTACTTGCTTCCGATCAGGAGTATTTCGAAAAACTTTCGCGGCTTGTAACAGGTATTCCTGTCCGCCTTATGGCGAATATTACTAATGATGAGCTGATAGCCCTGTATCAGACAAGCAGAGTTTACTGGCACGCTGCCGGGTACGGGGAAACAGATCCTGCCAATATGGAACATTTCGGTATTACGACCGCCGAAGCGATGGGGGCAGGGGTAGTCCCGGTGGTGTATGGTGCAGGCGGGCAGTTGGAAATCGTTACTGACAATATAAACGGTATGATCTGGCAAACCCCAAATGAACTGATTGAAAAAACAAAGATACTAGGGGAAGACAAGAAACTCTATGAAAAATTAGTGAGTGGTGGACGGGTGAGATCCGATGACTTCAGTGTCACCGAGTTTACGCGTGCCTTTGATGTGTTGATTGCCGGTTGGGGGAAATAGGGTATGAAATACTTACGCGTGTGGTATGTACTAGGAGCGTCTATTGCACTGATTTGTGTATTTTTTTACCAAACGCTATTTTACGGCAAGCTCCCTGTCCCATCGGATACGCTTGTCGGGTTGTATCATCCGTGGCGTGATTTGTATGCCAAAGAATACCCCCGCGGGATACCGTATAAAAATTTTCTTATCACTGACCCCGTACGTCAGCAGATACCGTGGCGCAAAGTCGTAA
This sequence comes from Candidatus Gottesmanbacteria bacterium, assembly GCA_016214885.1. Taxonomy (GTDB): domain Bacteria; phylum Patescibacteriota; class Microgenomatia; order UBA10105; family UBA927; genus UBA927. The sequence continues at coordinate 60,183 of JACRMP010000015.1, forward strand.
TGGATGCATGGAAAAACGGCAGCGCTCCCACGATAAATGCATTCACATTTGCGGGAGCACCCATAGATGCGAATGTACAGGCTGCTCCGTTTTATCCTTTAAATATTCTGTTCCTTCTGCTGCCATTTTCCGCGGCGTGGACCCTGCTTATCATGCTTCAGCCCTTTTTAGCCGGGATTTTTCTTTATATGTATCTACGGCGCCATGCACTTTCGGTGGCAGCGGCTTTTACCGGGGCTATGTCGTGGGCTTTTGGGGGGTTCGCGGTAGCCTGGCTTACCTGGGGCACCATCATGCATACTGCGTTATGGCTTCCCCTTATGCTACTGTCCGTGGACAATCTAGTTCTTGCCGATAAAAAGAAGGCATTTTATGCCAAATGGACGATGGTGTTGGCTACCGCAGGTATCATGACAATTCTTGCAGGGCACATCCAGGTAGCGCTTTATAGCGGCCTTGCAGTGTGTGCGTACATGATATGGAAGCGGAAGGATATCACGGGCAGGCGGCATTATCCATGGATAGTGCTCGCGATCCTTGCCGTTGTGGTGGTGACGGCTATCCAATGGGTACCCCTCGTTTCATTTTTTTCTGAATCGGGAAGGGCGTCCGCTTCGGCTTCTTATCTTAAAGCCGGCTGGTTTGTGCCTTGGCAGCATTTGGCACAGTTTGTGGCTCCCGATTTTTTCGGGAATCCGGCGACCCTCAATTACTGGGGCGAGTGGAATTACGGGGAATTTGTGGGCTACGTCGGTATAATTCCTTTGGTGTTTGCAATAAGTGCGTTGTTTTCGGGCGGCATACCGGGATTCTTCACCAGTGTCATCATAGTATGTCTTTTGGGTATACTGCAAAGCCCGCTAAGCCGCTTGCCGTTTGTCTTGGAGCTGCCGGTTCTATCGGTCATGCAGCCTACCCGGCTTATGGTACTCCTGGATTTTGCTCTTTCTGTGCTTGCCGCATATGGCCTCGATACATTTCTCAAAGGGGGGCGGCGAAAATTACGTGTTGGCGTCGCGGTAACCGCCGTATTTTTGGGTATACTTTGGGTGATAGTGCTTGGGGCTAAATATATAGGCGCTGACTCAGCGACCCTTGCCAATCTTACGGTCGCAAAACGGAATCTTGTGATACCGACCGGTATATTCGGCTTTTTGGCCATCTTGCTTGTTATATTTTCACGTGTCAGATATGCGTTATGGAAATATCTGGGAATTACCGCTGTATGCATGGTTATTGTATTTGACCTGTTCCGGTTCGGGTGGAAGTTTACTCCGTTTACCGATCCCGCGTACTTTTTCCCCAAAACAGGCATTATCAGTTTTTTGGAGCAGCAGGATCCTCCGTTTAGAGTGATGAGTCTTGATGACAGGATTCTACCACCGAATGTAAGCGCATATTACGGTATCGAATCGGTAGAAGGGTATGATCCGGTAGCATCGGTGCTGTACGAGAATTTTTTGGCGGCCAGCGAACGGGGAAATGCAAATGTTATGCAAGGATCCGGATTTAATCGGATTTATACTGCTCACAATATCGATTCGGTTCTTTTGCCGTATCTTAACGTAAAGTATGTTTTGACACTTACCGATATTTCCCGTCCCTTTTTACGGGAAGTTATGCGTGAAGGGGAAACAAGGCTATATGAATATACGCAAAGCTATCCACGGGTATATCTTGCTGACGCGGTACAGGTTGCCAAGGGGGCTGATACGCTGGCTAAACTATTTGCATCGGAAACTAAATATACAGCAGTGTATGACGGATATCCGCATGTGGTAAACATGCCTCTTACCGGCAACGAATCTGCGGAAATACTATCATATAGCGCCGGTAGCATTGCTGTACGGGTGCACGCAGAAAATGAACGCCTCCTTGTCTTATTAAACCGTTTTGACCGCCGGTGGACCGCCACGGTAGACGGACTAAAGGCACCCAATCTCACCCGGGTGAACTATCTTTTTATGGGATTAAAAGTATCTCCCGGCAGTCATGATATTATATTGTCGTACCGTTGAGTTACTTCACCCATGAAAAAAGCACCATTATCCGTAAGCATTGTTATCCCTAATTGGAACGGGGCGGCATTACTCCGTAAAAATCTTCCTGCGGTTATTGCAGCAGCAAACGGCGCTCAAATAATAGTTGCCGATGATGCATCAGAGGACGAATCGGTGAAACTTCTTGCGGATTTGTTTCCGGAAGTGTCCGTTGTTGCCAGCTCTACCCGTCAGGGTTTTTCCGGAAATATAAACAACGGGGTAGCCAATGCAACCGGTGACATTATCATTCTTCTTAACACTGATGTGCGGCCGAATAAGGATTTTATTCCTCCCCTGATCGCCCGGTTTTCTGATCCGAGAGTGGCGGCAGTGGGGTGTTTAGAAGAAAGCCATGAGCCGGAGGGCGTGGTGAAACGCGGCAGGGGAATCGCACGGTGGGAAAAAGGGTTCTTTGTGCATTCCCGCGGAGAAGTAAACGCTACTGATACCGCATGGGTTTCCGGAGGAAGCAGCGCTTTCAGAAGAAGTGTCTGGCAGGAACTGGGAGGCATGGATACCGTGTATAATCCGTTTTATTGGGAAGATATAGATCTATCTTACCAGATACTTAAATCGGGGTATACCATTATGTTTGAACCAAAAAGTGTCGTAGGGCATTACCATGAGGAAGGAAAAATAAAAACATCGTTTACCCCTTCGGACATTAAGCGTATTGTTTACAGAAACCAGTTTATTTTTCTTTGGAAAAACATCTCAGACCCTTCGCTATGGGCAGTTCATTGCCTATGGATGCCGGTACGGCTGGCGCAGGCGCTGCTTCGTGGTGACATGCTTATGTTGCAGGGGTATGGTATGGTACTACCCCGCTTAATAGATGTGTATAAAAGCAGAAACAGGGCGTCCGTCCACTGGCGCCGTAAAGACCGCGAAATATTCCCATACTAACCCACTATGCAATGCATACTTTGTGATATCCCTTTGGAAAAATACCTATATAAAAACGGGTATTGGATACAGAGGTGTCCATCATGCCATCTGGGGGAAACTGATCTTAAGCGCGATTACACCAAATTCGTGAAGGAATTTTATTCGCAGGGATATTATGAAGGAGATCCGACAAGAAGCGCCTATGCCGATTATGAGTTGGATAAGCCCCTTATTGTCAAAAACATGCAGAAGTTCCTTTCCTTTATCGCCAAAAAGAAACCAACAGGCAAACTGCTGGATGTAGGGTGTGCGTTCGGATTTGTGGTGGAACTGGCCGTCAAAAGGGGTTACGACGCCTACGGATTTGACCCGTCTACGTTTGCGGCAAAAAAAGCGGGAGAGCTTGTAGGAAATGACAGGATCCAGGAGGGGACTATCCAACAGGTGCGTTATCCGAAATCAAGCTTTGACATAATCACCATGTTTGACGTATTTGAACATCTGCAGGATCCTCTTTCGGATATGCGGAAACTCCACTCACTGCTTAAGCCGGATGGTATCATTATCATCGCGACCGGAGACACCCGGAGTTTGGCGGCCAGAATTATGAAGCGGCGCTGGACGTTTTTTATTCCTCCCCAGCATATATTCTTTTTCCACCGTAAGAATATTGCAGTGCTTCTTAACAAAGCGGGATTTACGCCGCGGAAGTGGCATAGGGTAGGTAAATGGCTGAGCCTGGGGTATGTGCTTCATCTTGCACGAACCACAGGGGAGAGCGCGTTTGCGAATATAATTTATGCACTGGTCCGCTACACTCCCCTCATGCGGTTCCCGCTCTATATCCCGATGAAGGATAATATGGTGATTCTTGCAGAGAAACGGTAATCCGCGATATGATGGGGTGAACGTATGAATTTATTCCGCAGGCACTGGAAAACCGTTCTTTTTTTTGTACTTCTTCTTGCCATTTTTGTCACCAATGCGTTCCATGAAAAATATCCGGATGAATTCGACAGTATCGTTGGCGGCAGATACATAACGGAGGGGCGCCTCCCGTACCGTGACTGGTTCCAGCATCACCAGCCGGGGGCATATGTCATGGCGGCCACAATCCTTCCGTTTACGGGTTATTCGTTTGTAAAATTCAGGGTTGGTTGGGAGATTGTTCTTTTTGCACTTCTCGTAGGATCGTACTTCCTTATAAAAAGCAGGCTGCCGAAGCGGGATCTTTCGTTTTATGTTGTTCTTCTTTTTGTGATAGGGCTATCCGGAACATACTTTTGGGGGCATATGCTGCTTGCCGATACACTTGCAGGCTACTTTATCCTGCCTTCGTTTGCCCTCCTGTTTCTTAAGGATTATTACCGGGAGAAGTTTGACAGGACTGACCTTATCATCGTCGGAGGTTTTGCATTTTTAAGCTGGTTTACCTCCATGACCTATATATTTATCGTCGCCGCTATTTCCCTCTATGCGCTGTATCTTTTTATTCTTTCGTCAGGCAAGGCAACGTTTAAAGGGGTATTGAGCGGTGTTGCCACGCTCGCTTTCCCATATGTGGTATTCGGGCTTTATTTACTCTTCACCGGAAGTATTGCCGATTATTACTGGGCAAACATTGTCTATAACACCAATTATTATATTTATAATTACCCGCACGCCCCGGGTGCGCCCATAAACCCCATCCGGTATGCGGCAGTTATTTTTGATACGTTCATCAACAACTATCTCCTCGCAGTTTGGGGAGCCAAGGATTTTCCGCTCGGGAGCCCGGTTCAGGTAACCTTAGCATTTTCTTCCGCTGCGGCAATTGTGCTGGTAATACTGCGCAAACGGCTGTTATTCCTTATTCCGCTCCTTACCGTGCTTGTGTTTTCCAATGCCCGGAGCAATCCGCAGTCCATCCGCGAAACTGATTATCAGGCATTTGTGTATATTATTACCTCCATGTTTAACGGATTGTTTTCCCTTTGGGCAGTGCGGGAGCTTCTGGACGATAAAGTGCGGGCGTTTTCTTCTAAAATTGCCCTGTCCGGACTTTTTCTTACACTTCTTTTTTACTGGATAGCAACACCGCTTCACTTTTTTATGAAAATGGAACAGAAGTTTTTCCCCAAGTATATGGGGACAGCCCCTCTTATCTACAGCAGACCGCAGATAGCGCCTTATGTAAATGCCATCGTGACACCGAACGATTATGTGTACATCGGCCCGTTTGAGTTTGAAGAACTGTTCTATCTCACCAGCAAAAAACAACCGAGTAAATACCACTGGTTCCTTGACCATGCGGCAAAAAGCAAAATAAAGGACGAATTGCTTGCTGATCTTAATAAAAACAAACCCAAGCTTATCGTATTTCAGCGTGACTTTGCCCCATGGGGAGGAGATCCCAAAACATATAACTGGTGGATGACCGAGTTTCTGGACGATAATTATTTCAGACTATTTACCCTAAACGGCACGCTCACCGACGTGCAGTACAAATGGAAACTCGATAAAACCCAGAACTTTGATATTGACGGGACGTTTAATTTTGACAAGCGCTACCAGAAGGAGATCATCGATAAACTTCTCTCGTTAGGGTATATAGAAGCACTTCCCAAGATACAAAAATCTAACTAAAAATACTTCTCAGCGGAGGGTTGCCGCGATAAATACCCCGGGTGTGTATCTGCCTGATATGTCTCCCACCTTTTCAAATGCTTTCTCGTGGACAGCATATTCCGGTTTAGAAAGGATAAATAATGTTTTCTCTCCCTCAGTAAGTGCCGTCAGGTCAAGTTTGGGATCCATAAGCTTGATGCCGTTAGTGTCCCAGGTGGCGGCGGTAAATAGATACTTACCGAAGTGCTCCCTCGTCCCTGATTGCTGATAAAAGGTAGGATCGACGGCATTCCAGTAGAGCATAAAGACGTAGGGGCGCCAATAATAGCCGGATATGACAACCCTGTCATATTCAGTTTCATGCGCCCTGACATATCCCGCCATTTGTTTATAGCCGTCGCCGAAGGAAAGCGCGTTTTTGGTTGGATTGTCTACAAAGTACGCGTAGTGAAATTTAGGGAAAACGAGCAAAAATGCGATCCCCATGAGTATTGCGGATAGCGTTGCTGCTTTAACGGAATTTTTTTGTTTTACATACCCATATAGAGAGAGGATGCCCAAGCCTGTTATAAGAGAAAAGACCGGGGCGGCAATAAGGGTGCGCAGGGTATTGGGCTGGTTTACACTGAACGCACCAGGCAAAAACGCCGTAAATAGCCAGATGCAAATGAAAACTGCCGCAAACGGCGACAACGTTGTGAGTGAAAGTAATCCCAATGGAATCAGTATTGCCTCAATAGGATAGAGAGTGCCGTAGGTGCCGGTTCCGGTGACAAACAAATTGTGGGGCGATATATTTTTCGCGTAATTATCTACTATGGTTTGGGCAAGTGCGACCCTGCGGTTATATACAATTTTTTGGATGAGGGTGGGAGTAATTCCCATTTTATTGACATACTCTTCCCGCAATTTATGATAGTTGGGGTCATTGACGACGCTTACGATGGAAATCCGCTCCATGCCGCCGGGGGAGAGCATTTCCCTTCCCATGGGAAAGAAAGCCAAAAGACAAATTACTGCGGTAAGCAGTGTAATTTTCCATTCTTTGATAATTACTTTTCTCAGGTAGATGAGATAAAAAAGTCCGACAAACGGGATAACCAGGCGTACGGAATAATAAAAATAAAGCGCGGCAACGAAACTAAGACCTGCAGGCAGAATAAAGGAGTATTTTTTAATACTCCGCAACATGAAATAGGTGCCAAGCATAAACCAGAACACAGCGCCATTGCTTTCAAAAAGCTGGCGCGAAAAATTTATGTGCCACGGGGATACGGCAAATACCAGCATAGGGATAAGCGCCTGTTTCCGGTTTTTAAGAATTTCTAGGGCTATCCCATACATGAGTACTACGGAAAGCACACCGAAGATGGCCGATGGAAGCCGTGCGGATAGTTCAGAAAGACCAAACAACGCTACCATAGGGACGGTAGCATATACCATGCCGGGAAGTTTATAGTCATCGAATGACCGGAAAAGGAGGGGGTAGCCAGCCCCGTATTCATCTTTGCCCGTTTTCAGAATTGAATAGGCGTTGTACGCAATAGCAGTTTCGTCATGAGACAGCGACGGGGGGATTTGGGTAAGCCGGTCAAACCGCAGATAGATACCTACGGTTAGTATGACAGTGAATAACAGCCAAACGGCCGGAGATTTTTTAATTTGTTTCATTTGTCCGTATCGATTATCGTAAAATGCGGTGTAGCATCGGGTAGTTGTATTTCAGCAACAACTTTTGGCTGGAGTTCACGCGGCACTTCATCGGATTTGGCAATAAGCAGAGTATTGGGGACGGCAAGATCCTTTTGCCAGTCTATGGCTCTGAATGAAAATCTTCCGAAGCCTGATACATCGGAGAATCCGTCTCGCGATATCGGGTAACGGGTAGCCTGTTTTTGATAGCTCCCCGGGTTGTATCCGCTGTAAAACATGAGATAGATATACGGGGATGTTTCGGGGTGTGTCATGATGACATTTTTATTTTTATTACTGTCAGAAAATAAGACGGGGGTGAGTTTTTTGTATGCGTAGCCCCAGTGGGTAGCTTCGTTTTTGGGGAAGTGGACAAAATATCTGTCAAGATAATATCCCATGGAGCCCATGTAGCCTGCTATCAGAACGAGTATCGCAATTTTTTTTCCGTGGGCAGAAGTATATTCCATAAAGAGATGAAATCCGGCACCGGCGGCAATGGCAAACGACGGTACGACGGCAAGCATGCGGTTGGAATGGGGCGCATCTTTGGTGATAGCGGCGGCAACTGCACCTGTTGCAATCCACCATAAAATGAATTTTGATTCCTTTTTCCGGAGCTGAGATATAAGCCATGAAATACCCGCGATGAGAAGCGCTGCTTCTATAGGATGGAGATTGCCATAGCCTTGGATATTATGTGCTCTGTTGCCGCCTCCCTTGATAAACAAAAATTCTGATCCGTATGACTTGAGGTAGTTTTGGGTAACGGTGATGATAGCGTACGTTACCCTATTGTGCATAAGGCGGGTAGCTATTGAATTTGGATTGTCGTGCAGAAGACGCGGTAACTCAATTTCTTTGTGAATAACCGTTGGGTCTCCGAATATGGATATGCCGCTTATTTTGGTGTGATCAGCCGAAAACGTAACGGCAAGTATAGTGAGCGTGAGCGTTCCTCCTGCAGCTAGCGCCACCCACCAGCGGGGAACGCGGATAATATCTTTCCAGTAGATGATAACAATACCCAGTAGGAGGAGGGTAGTGGATATATGGGTGCCGTGATACGTCCAGTAGGTGAGGGCAAAAAGAATTGCAGCCAACGTGAGGTACAGCACTGATTTATTGCGGAGCGCAGTAAGAAACAGAAGGGAGCCTGTTATGCAAAAAAATACCGCTGTCACCGCTTCAGATTCCACCCGCGAAATATGGATATGCCACGGCATGAGTGCTAAAGATAAGGCCGCCACTAATGCTATTGAAGATGAGGAGAATAGCATTCTCGCCAGGAAAAATAAGAGAGCGACGGAGGCAGAGCCTGCAAGCGCCGACGGAAGACGGACAGCAAGCTCCGAAAGTCCAAATATCTTCACAAACGGTATGGTCATGTAAATATATAACGGCAATTTCCAGTCTCCGAATGACTCAAATGATAGAGGAAACGTTCTCCCGTATTCATCTTTACCCGTGGTCATCAGGGAGTATGCAGTTACACCGATGCTTGCTTCATCGCGATTGACACCGGGCGGGGTGTTACGTAATCCGTAAAGCCTGAGTATGGCTGCTATTATGATGATGGAAATTAACGAGTATCTGACGAACGGTTTCATAGTCTCTTTTTTTGTATGATGAGGAGCAATATAATTGTCGCACCTAGGCTAGCGGCACTCAAGAGTATACCCAGGGTGACACTGAAGGGTGCATAGATCATGATAACTTCATGTTTGCCTGAAGGAACGTTAATTCCCCGCATGGTCCAATTTACCCGCGCTATAGCGGTGGGTTTGCCGTCTACGGTTGCAATCCATCCGGGGTAAAACGTATCCGTCACGACCAGTGTTCCTGACACAGAACTCTCTGTTTTGACCATAACCCTCTCAGGTTCGTAAGAGGTGATGGCAGCGCTTCCTGTGGCAGGGAAGCCTTTGACTATACTTACCCCCTCAGGGAAAAGGGCGGTGGTAATGGGATTAAATCCATCAGAAAAAAATATGTCGGTGAAATCCCTGCTATTTTCATATGTTTTTGATTCTCCTGCAACGAATGCGCGGGGAAGAGCCTCGGTATTTTCATATATTGCCCAGTCGTCGAAGCTGTGGATTTTTTTGATGACGTGGGGAGGATACGTCTGTTCACTGCTGGCGTTTTCCATCCGATCCAGAATATACCTGACACTGAGGGCGCTTAACACTTTCCGCTTCGTTTCATCGGAGAGACCGCCGTCCCCGAACCGGGATGAGATGGCTGCGTCGGAGCGCGATGCGTTGTCAAATATTTCCATGAGCTGGCCGTTTCTGTATGCATACAAAAACTCACCGTACCACTTGGGATACAGGGGATCATATCCTTCCGGTGAAAAAAGACGGTATTGCGACGCAAAGTTTGCGCTTATATTTGCCGTTCCGTAGCCCCAGTACCGCCCTAATTGGGCAGAAGACAGGTATGCTATCGTTTTGTGTTCGGGGAACACGAGCTCTTTTGACACAAACGGATTAAACCGGTTGAAAAACACAAAAAGATCCATGACATGGATGACTAATAGTACGGTTATGGCTAACGTGCGCATTTTCGGGAGCGCAATAGCAATCCAGAATAAGCCCAATGTGGCTGCAGACAAAGCCATTCCGTATATGAGAGCCCGTACTGCCACGCCTGCATGGAGCGACAGCTCCGGGGTAAACGGAAGTTTGGTGCCGATAAACAATACGGCGAAGATTCCCGCCACCTCGATAGTTCTTCTGAATAGTTTTTTAAGCGAGTGCTTATCACGCATCCAGAAGTCTAAGCCTAAACCGCACATCATGGAAAGTGAGAATGCCAGTAAAAATGACATAAGCGTAGGGCTGCTGGAGGTGAAAAGAGGAATCGGCACCCGATAGAGAATCTGTGTAATCGGATTAGTGGTAAGGAGTAGTGCGGTGGTCAGCACTGCCAGGATAAACCATTTGGATATCGTATCTTTCCGGCGCAGCGCTGACAGTGAAAAGAATAGCGGAATAAGTCCTATGGTGGTCACCTTCCCCACAAAGGTATCGCTTGGCCAATAGGTGCGGGTTGCCGGGTTGCCGAATAGATTGGGGAAGGGAAGCGCAAACAACTGACCCGGATGGATGAGTATTTTTGCAAATAGATTACCCGGATCATGCGGGCTCCTGGCAGCATGACTGACAAGTTCCATACCGGGGACAACCTGAATGCCCGCAATTCCGATTCCTAGTGCGGTAAATCCGAGTAAATACGGCCACATAGTTCGGTGCATCCTGAACAATCCGTAGGTGACAGAAAATGCACAGGCATATGCATAGACCTGGGGGTGTCCAGCAAGAAGCGACATGACGTGGGACAATGTGTATATGCCGAGCCATAGCGGGCTGATTCGTTCCCGTAAGTGTTCTATGGCAAGCAGTATGAGTGGGAGCCATAGAACGACGTGGCCTATGGTGTTGTATTCAAGCCAGACTGCCATAAATCCGGAGAATCCGTATGAAGTCGCGGCCAACCAGCTTCCTAGTGGTCTCATGCCGATTTTTCTGCTAAAGAGATAGGTAAAAAGAACCGCAAGCAGTGGTTGGGTGATCACCAGGATAGTCCATGCGTCAATCTGCGCCATGAACAGGTAGAGAATGCCCAGGGGATATACGGCGGCACTTTGGAAGTTTGCAAGGAGCGGGGAGCCGGAAAAATTATACGGATTCCAGAGGGGTAGCCGTCCTTTCTGAAGCGAATTTATTACTGCCGTTTTCCACGGGTACATTTGACGGATGGTGTCGGGGTATTGCGCCTTGTTGGGTATCCCGCCCGCACCGTACCCCAAGTAGGAAGTTGACCGCCACGGCTGGAAGTCGCTTACCAGAATATCCCCGGGGAACGGGACTTTACCACGGAATACAGTCTGATAAAAAAACAGGGAAATAACGGCAGAAAGTATAACAAGAACCAACATCCATTCGTTTCGTTTCATACCGGGTAGTAGAGCTTCTGGCAAAACGCCTCTCTTAGAGAATATACTCTTAATCGGCTTTTGAGAAGTCTCCTTCCTTAATGGTTATTGCGTTAGATTGTCCGGCGTTTTGCATAAATAAATTAAATTATGTTCTTTTCCATTACAATCCTATTTCTTTATCTTGTTTATTTTCTTTATGCGCAGACTGCAGTACTGTGACCGGACAGAAAAGAACATAATTTCCGAAGTTTCACTACCCGGCATATTACGATTTTTTGCGTATTCCCAATGCATATAACGCCGCGGCGGCTATAAGAGAGAATAATGTTACCGTTTCTGCGATACGCCGCACCGGCGACTCCTCCCATACTACACGGACATGATGGGTTCCCCCGGGCAAACGGAAAGTGATAAGCCCCCTCCAATTTTGATCCTGGAATTCTACCGGAATTTTTTTGCCCCCCGCATACACCCGCCAGCCGGGGAAATACTGGGTGCGGTCAACTACCTGGACGTCATTTGCAGCTGTTACCGTGAATGTATGAAGGGTTCCTTTTTTAACGGGATTACTGATGGTACCTGTCCCTCCCACAATTTCAAAACGGTTTTCGGGATACGATCCTGCGGGGCCTGCTGACCAGATAACATCCGTTTCCCCGAAGTATGTGGTGTTCAGAGGATAATCCCAAAAATACCGTTCATCGATTTTATCCATCCCCAGCGGCGGACGGAAATACACCGCAGTCGAGGCAACGGTCATCGTTATCAATATGACAATAAGATACAAAGGCGTCTTTTTGTTGATGTATACTACTCCACCAAGAATAGCCAGGGAAAATGCAGTAATATTAAGAAGCCTCCACGGAAACTGGAACATCCGCAGGATGGGGATATTAGTCCAGAGAAATTGGGAAACGGGCTGCATGACAAAAAGAGCTAATCCTGTTAAAAAGAGCGCAAACCATACCGTCTTTTTTTCGGTAGCACTGTTTATTTTTTTCCGGAGGATAAGAGTAATCGCATAAAAAAGCGACACTACCTGGGTGAGCCCCAACGAAACGGCTATGCCGCCTGTTTGGAGACTTGCGGCATTAGTGAGGTTGGGGATAAAAAAATTAACAAACGGTGCAAAGTGTGATTTATACATGTCCTTCATAAATAAATCGCCGTAGGTATACCGTCGTTCAATAATTGCGGGTATCCAATAAAAGGCGGACAAAGTGAGTCCGAGGGTAAGACCCATAAACCCCTCGATACGTTTTTGGTGGTTAGGGCTGAACAGAAGCACAAACAGGGTAATGACCCCGAAAAATACGAGGCTTATGGCATTGTGGGAAGTGATAAGAAGCAGGGTGGAAACTCCGGTAAACAGTACGTTAAGGTAGCTGTTATTTTGTGTAAATCCACGGGTGACGGCATACAGCACCAATGGAAGGAATGCCAGCGCATAGCCCTCAGCCATGTCGCCGCGTACTAAAAGGTCGATCAGATGAAATGGGGCAAACTGGTAGAGTATGGTCGCAAGCAGTGCTTTCCCTTCATGTTTGAAAAACCGCAGACTGAAAAGGTACATGAAAATCCCTGAAAGCAAAAAGCTTACCGTAAGGGAAATTTTGAATGCAAAAACCAATCCGCCACCCAGGGCGACAACCGCAGAGGCGACTACATACGGAACATGGTAAATAAAGTTGAATAGCGGCATACCATAGCCGTAATTGAGTTCGCCTGCCCACCGCGGGAGAATCTGTCCTTCGGACAACGCTTTATAGTAGGCGGCAATACGGGCGAAATGAACAGGGCTGTCGTGTGTATGGGGGGCCAGATCAGTGATAAAAAGGGATATAAACGGGAGAAGCGAAATTGCAATAACAAGGATATAGTGCTTAAATGATTTCATAGAAAGCTAGGGATTAACCGCATTATAGCAAAGTATAACCAAATAATGAGCAAGGTGCGCGCGATTGATTGGGTTAAGGTTGGAATTATTTATATAGCCACACTACTCCGGGTGTACAGGCTTGATTCACTCACCGAATTTTTGGGAGACCAAGGCAGGACGATGCTTGTTATGCGCCGATTTATAGAAGACGGCGTTGTCCCGCTGTCGGGGCCCACTACCCTGAGCGGACATAATCTTGGTCCCATATTTTATTATCTGCTTGCCCCCGGTTATCTTATTTCCCATGGCCCGTTTGGTGTATCCATGTGGAGTGCTCTATTAGGAGTTTTGTCGGTTGCTATCCTTTACCGGGCTGTTACCCTGATGTTTGGCATATGGCCAGCAAGGGTGGTTTCGCTTCTATGGGCGGTGTCTCCTGTTATTATTTCTGCTGACCGCACTATCTGGGAGCCTAATCTGGTGCCGCTTTGGTCAGTGCTGTTTATCTTTCTATTATATAGGGCATACCGGAAATGGCACGGTATCCTTTGGGTAGGAGTGGGAGCCTCGGTAGGAGTGCTTATCCAGCTTCATTATCCGAATATATACTTCTTGGGGCTTACTGCCTTGGCCTTGGCAGGGGCAAAGATATACCGCAAAAAAAGCAATAACGATATATTTCGGAGTCTAATATGGTGTACGGGGGGATTTGTCGCAGTGTTGCTTCCGTTTCTTTGGTATGAGTTTACGGTGGGATTTAAAGATATCACCGGAATTGCATCTATAATAGCCGACGGAGCGGGTGCCACGATGGGCAAGCGCGTCATGCTCTGGCAAAGCCTTGATTACAGCTACCGCGTATTAGGAAGAATGATTCCTGAAATGAGCAGGATTCCGGCGGCGGTACTCCTTTTGTTGTGGGGAATATTTGTGTTGTTCCGCCCGACGCCCAAAAATATATTTTTTTCGCTTTGGTTTGCCGGAGGAATTGCCGCAATGGTGCGGTATGCGGGAGTTGTCCACGATCATTATTTGTTTTTCCTTACCCCCGTTCCGTTTTTTATGCTCGCCTCGGTGGTATCGTCGGTGACCAATCCTGTTTGGAAAAAAGCAGTTTTACTTTGTTTAACCGGGCTTATTCTGTATCAATTTATGCAGACAGACATCGCAGACTACGGGAAAAATGACCTTGCACGGGTAAGCATGGCGGTTGCCAGGATGAAAGCGGATGCAGGGCAAGAGCGTTTTTCATTTACCCTCATTAACACCAGATCATTTTCCGATCTTCATTACCGGTATTATATGCGTGTAATGGGGGTGACTCCCATGCCGGTCGGGGAAGCTAATTACCGGAAGCTATATGTTATGTGCGAGAGTTCCCGCTGTCCTACTGTTACCCAAATCACCTCTATCACTACGTTGCCGGTGCTTTGTTATGACGAGCACTGTGCTGATACCTACACAGGTATTCCCCTGTGGGATTCCTGGTCATATATCCGCCATGAGCGTGTAGTGGATAGTGGGCGTATTCTGGGAACGCTGTATGTATTCGAGCGCCGGCAGTGATGACGGAATCAATAGTCAAGGATAAATGTATCTAGTACAATAACGGTATGTTAAGCAGTGTAATAGACTCGGTGCTTCTTTTTGCGTTTTCGATCCCCGTTGTCATGCAATACCGGATTCTTCCGGTTGACGGTACTCCATACTGGCTGTTCGGTTTGTTGTTCTTGATGCTGACCCTTCACTGTTTCGTGTCACTTTATCCTGAGGTGCTTGGCCGCTGGAAGAAACAAGCCGCCAAACTTAAGATGTTTTTTTTGATAACTACGCTCGTAATAACCCTGGGGGGAGCGAGTGTTACCGCTATGTTCGACCGGGCGCGCACCGCCCCCGTTTACGGCGTCCACGACATCATTCTTCAGCAGGAGTCCGCTATGCGGTATCTTATCGTAGGGAAAAATCCGTATAAAGAAACATATTTTGGCACCCAGGTAGAAAGCTTCCGTTATGCGGAGCTGGGGCGCGATGCAGTTAACCCGGCGCTCTACCACTTCGTCATGCCGCCGTGGTATCTGTTGTTTCCGTATATTTTTTACTACACGTCAATACCGGTGCTGGGATTTTTTGACGGGAGAATGGCGCTTCTTTTCACCATGGTGATGCTGCTTGTTTTTGTCTGGTTTTGGCTCAAAGACAAAGCGCTTGCCAGGGTAGCAATAGTACTCACTGCATTGTCACCTTCTGTTGTCGATTATTTTGTGGAGGGCAGGAGCGATGTGTTTGCATTGTCCTGGCTTATGGGGGCAATGGTGCTTCTTGCTAACAGGCGGTATGTACTAAGTGGTGTGGTATTGGCATTAGCACTCCTTAGCAAACAAACCATATGGTTTGTGGTCCCCTTTTACGGTGTGTATCTGTGGCAGGAGACTGCTAATTCCAGAGTTATCTTTTGGAAGACTGCCGCTGCCTGTGCCGCAGTGAGTGTCATATTGGTTCTCCCGTTTGTGATGTGGGACAGTAACGCTTTCATGAACAGTGTTGTTTTTTACCTTACAGGCAATACTGCAACGAGTTACCCTGTTTCGGGGTACGGGCTCGGAATGATGCTGTATGATTTTGGAGTAATTCGCGATATCCATGCGTATTATCCGTTTATTTACTGGCAGATAGGGATAGCACTGCCTGTTTTTATCACCCTTGTTTATTGGTTGTGGCGGAAGCCTTCAGCATCACGGCTTATCATATCGTATGCGGTTTTTCTGATGGTATATTGGTATTTAAGCCGGTATTTCAATAACAGCCATTTGGGATATCTATCCATGCTGTTTGCCCTGGGAGTACTTAAAGCAGTGGATGAAAAAAATCTCCATGAAACAAATTAACCGCACCGCCATACTGCTTTTTATAGTGCTGTTGGCTGCATTTTTTTTGCGTACATACCGGATTACCGTAAATCCGCCGGCCATATCATGGGATGAAGCGTCTATAGGGTATAACGCATACACGATTCTCACCACAGGCCGGGATGAACACGGTAAATTTTTGCCGCTTGATACCTTTGCTGCTTTCGGTGACTACAAGCCGCCGGTGCCGATATACCTCACCGTTCCGTTTGTAGCAATTTTCGGATTGGGAGAACTTGCCGTGCGGTTGCCATCGGCGCTGGCAGGAGTGCTCACCGTTTGGGTGTTATTTTTGCTGACCGCCGAATTATTCCGTGAATCCAAGTACGCTAAAACGATAGGTCTGACGAGTTCTCTGCTTCTGACGCTCACACCCTGGCACATTATGCTTTCCCGGGCAGGATTTGAGGCAAATATCGCCTTATTGTTTCTGGTTACCGGTATTCTTTTTGTGCTGAAAGGGAGGAGTAGTCCTCATTATTTTTATATCGCATGGCTGCCGTTTGTCATGGGTATATATACCTTTAACAGTACGCGTTATGCAGGCCCTCTTATTGCCGTGTCTCTTCTTATTTTGATCAGAAAACACCTCATTCCCGCTAAAAAACAGGTACTTATGGGATTTGTTATAGCACTCATTGCCCTTATTCCCATAGCTCCGCATCTCGTCTCTAAACAGGCACGTCTCCGGTTTGAGGAAGTCAGTATATTCACCGATTTACGTACGGTGTTAACGTCCAACGAGCGGCGTAAAGCCGATGCATTTGCCCCATGGGCTGATATTCTTCATAACAGAAGAGTGGGGTATGCACGCGAATATTTTGTCCACTTTTTTGACAATTTGGAACCGAGATTTCTGTTTATGACCGGGGACGGCAATCCGAAGTTCTCCATCCAGGACACAGGACAATTGTTACTTGTGACAGCACCGTTTGTGCTTCTTGGGTGGCTTATGGTGTTTAAGGATTTTCCGGTTGCCGGATGGTTTCTTCTGTGGTGGCTTGTGGCAGCTATTGCGCCATCTGCGGTTGCCCGTGAAACGCCTCATGCGCTCCGTATTGAAAACGGTTTACCCGTTTATATGATGGTGACGGCATACGGCTTGGTGATGGGAGTTCTCGGTGTAGCACAAAGGAAACGGATTATTGGAATGCTTTTTCTTGCTGCTTTGATCTTGGGGAATTTTTCCTATTTCTGGCATAACCTGATGGCGCATTACCCGAAAGAATATTCCGGAGAATGGCAGTACGGGTATAAAAATGCCATAGAAGTTGCCCGCAGGCATGAGTCTGAGTTCGATACAATTGTACTGACCGAAAGTATCGGGAGACCGTATATTTATGCATTATTTTACGGACAAGTACCGCTTTCTCAATTTGAGAAAACTAAAAATGCCTCGTTTGATGCAGCGGGATTTTATAATGTATACGGATTTGATAAATACCGTTTTACCAAAGAGGGGGTCGGTGATTTCGGTGGGAGGGTAATGTATATTCTGCCTCCAAAGGACGTACCCAAAAACGCGCGGGTGATCGATACTATACGGTTATTGAATGGAACCCCGGTGCTGGTTGCATTTGAGTGAGTAGTAAACGGTTATGAAAAAAATATCATTTATTATCATTATTATTCTGGCGGCTTTCTTGAGGTTATGGCAGTTAGGAAATGTGCCGGTTTCTCCTGATTGGGATGAGGCAGCGCTGGGGTACAACGCCTATTCGATTTTAAAAACCGGCAAGGATGAATACGGTATATTCCTCCCGAGAACGCTTCGGTCATTCGATGATTATAAACCGCCGCTCTATACGTATCTTGCCATACCAGCAGTTGCCGCATTCGGATTAACTACTTGGGCCAC
>JACRMP010000009.1 GCA_016214885.1 Candidatus Gottesmanbacteria bacterium
GTTGGTATGATGCTTCCTTTGAAGGGAAAATCGTTGGGAAAAAACCGTAGGTTTTGTCCCAAAGTGAACCACCTCTATGTTACACGAAGTCTATCCAGTGTTCGTCGGTCTCAACAGTAAGCTCCAGATATACCTTTTTATTTGACGCCACTTCCAGTTCTTTTCTGGCCGCCATGCTGATCTCTTTTATCATTTCGCCGTTTGCACCGATGATCATACCCTTGTAGCGATCGGCAGAGGTGAGAAGCCGTGCCTTGATGTAGGTAACTCCGTTATCGCGTTCTTCTATGTCGTCAACAACAGCTGCTATGGCATACGGCACTTCGCGGCGCAGGTTGAGAAACGCTTTTTCCCGGATGATTTCGGAGATAAATGTTTTGCTGTCGAGATTTAGCCCCGGCTGCACCATTTCGGCGGTATCAACGATTGCAGATCCTTCCGGAAGACGTTCAAATATCTTTTCCAGAAGTATGGGGATGTGTTTGTTTTCCAGCGCGGATATTTCTACAACTTCATCAAACTCATCTTCCATAAAACGGTACTGCACGATGTGCGTGGGTGTTTTGACATCGACTTTGTTTACGACCAGGATTTTCGGGATCTGCAGTTTACGGACCATACCAAGCACCCGGCTTTCTTCCTCTGCGCGTTCGCGGGTGTGATCGACCATATAGACGATAACATCTATTCCTTTTTCTATGGTTTCTTCTGTCCGCATATTAATCCGCGCTGCTACCTGGTCTTTTACCTTGGTGAATATTCCCGGGGTATCGACGAATATAATCTGACCCCGTTCGTCTTCATAGACGGCCTGTATGGGGAAGCGGGTAGTTTGCGGTTTCGGAGACGTAATAGAAACCTTCTGACCCAGTAACGTGTTCAGAAGTGTGGATTTGCCTACATTGGGGCGCCCGACGAGGGCGACGATGCCTGATTTCATTCTACTCATTATACTATATAATGAAGCCCGTAGTATGAATAACACTTCTGATGAGGTATTGGTGAGCGAAGTGCAGGAGGGGAGCGTCTCGGCATTTGAGACGCTCGTAATCCGGTATCAGGCTAAGCTTCACTCGTTTGTAACCTACCTGGTGCATGATCCCGCGGCTGCCCATGACGTGGTACAGGAAGCATTTATCAGTCTGTATAAAACAATTGAACGTATAGATACAGGCAAAAAGTTTTCTTCATATCTTTTTTCAATTACCCGAAACCTCTCTATATCCTATCTCAGGAAAGCCAAGTTCCATGTGCCGTTGGATCAGGCGTTACATATTGCGTCTTCTGAATCGCCGGAAAACGATCTGATAGAAACAGATGAAACACTCCGGATTGAAGCCGCTTTGGATGCTATTGACCAAAAATACCGGAAGGTGATTACACTTTACTATTATGATAATTTGTCGTATGAAGAAATAGGGAAATTGTTGGGTACGCCAGTAAACACCGTAAGAACCCATCTCAGGCGAGCGAAAGACGCACTTAAAAAGGAGCTTGTTAAATGAAACAAACCGATGTTACCCAGTCTGTGATGGAAAAAGTAGCCGAATACGAAGAGCGGCGCTCAAAAGGATGGCTTGCCGCATTTTTTGTAACGCTTATCATCATCGGCATCAGTATTACTGTATTGCTGTACCGCGCGTACGGTATTATGGCGGAGCGCCACACACTGGATCTTTTTGAAATTCTATACCAGGATAAAGAGATTATCGAGGAATTTTGGGCTGATACTTTTCTGGTAATCCTGGCAGAGCTGCCACAGCGGACAGTGCTTTTGGGAGGCATATTTTCCACACTTCTTATTTGTGTGTGGATTATCACTCGTCACCGGCGGAGAATTGTAAAACGGCGGCTTGCCGAACTTGCAAAAAGGAAGAAAAGTCGTAACAATACAAACGCTAGTACGAAAGGAGTGTTATGAAAAAATACCTTCCAGCCATTGTTGTTGTTCTTGTTATCGCTGTGGCAGCTTTTGCCATCCGGCAGTTCCGGACAGCACAGGACACAGCTACATTACCCAGCCTGTCTGAAACCGCTCCATCGCAGCCTTCGGATGACGGATCGGAGGTTGAGTCTGTGTTGTCACCCACACCGGCTTCTACCGTAAGCAGGGCGACAGGCATCTCACTTACCGTGAGTTCGCCCACCAATAATACGACAACATCCTCAGAGTCGATATCGGTTAAAGGGAAAACAGTGGCAGGCGCCGAAGTGTTTGTAAATGATGTGGAAACACGGGCTGATGCCAGCGGAAATTTTTCCGTAACAATAACCCTTGATGAAGGGGAAAACTACATACTCATCGTAGTAAACGATGCATTGGGCAACTATAGCGAAAAGGAGCTGACGGTTATCTACGCACGGTAGAGCCTGCAGGGTCATTCTGAGCGTCTTTGCTGAACAAAAGCTTAAGTGAAACTTTTTATACATGCCCTGCGTACTACATATAGAAAGGGAACATTGCCATTATGAAAACCACACAAACAGTTGCTTTAGTTGTCATGACCCTAGCTTTAGTTATGTGGGCGCCGCAGGCGTCAGCCACCTCACTTGAAGATATCCGTGAAGAACGCCGTGAGGCGAGGGAAGAATACAAGGAAAACCGCAAAAATCTTTTTGAACAGTTTAAGGAGAGGATGAGTTCCAAGACTGCTGAAATCAAAAATTACATGAGTGTTGGCATCACTATCGCGGGCGCCAAAGTGACCGCCAAAACAGACACCACACTTACTATAGAAAAAGACGGTAAAACCTATACCGTAAACTTCGATTCCAAAACACAGCTACGGCGCCGATTCTGGGGGAAATCAACTCTGGACGAATTCAGTGTCGGGAACATCGTGAATGTTATCGGTCGCTGGACGGATGATACCCATACCGCGATAAATGCCCGGTTGGTGCGGAATATATCCATACAGAAACGGTTCGGTGTGTTTTTCGGAGAAGTGAAATCTATCCTTGGAACCGGTTGGGTAATGAGTACCAAAAGTGAAAACCGCGCAGATCAAACCGTAACAGTTTCGTCTGAGACAAAGTTTGAAAACAGACGCGGAGAAACGATGACTCAGGCAGAGGTACAAGTCGGCCATAAGGTGCGCGTGCGCGGCCTGTGGGATCGGACGCTTAATACGGTAACGGAAGTAACGAATGTTAAGGACTTCAGTCTGCCGCAGGTCCCTGAAGCAACCGTTACGGCCACGGTGACTGTCACACCGACGCCATAAAATACGTAAAAATGTATTTTTACCCGGCTCCGAAAGAGCCGGGTTTTTTTGTGGCAGGTCTGCCATGAAATCATGGTAAAATGAACAACATGAGGGTGTCCCCCGCAAAAATTGCTAAGCTTAGGACGCTGATATTTACCTGGTGGAAGAGTAACCGTAGAGACCTCCCGTGGCGCAATACCCATGACCCCTACCGCATACTCGTTTCCGAGGTAATGCTTCAGCAAACACAGGTTTCCCGGGTGCTTGTTAAGTATGAGGAATTTCTTCGTGAGTTTCCTGATGTGCAAAGCCTAGCAAAAGCAACTCCCTCCCAAGTGCTCACCGTGTGGCGGGGGATGGGATACAATCGGCGTGCGCTGTATCTTAAGAAGACTGCAGAAACAGTTATGGAAACATATGGCGGTATATTTCCGGATACACAGGCAGAGCTTACTAAACTGCCGGGATTGGGGTTATATACTGCTCGAGCAATTATGGTGTTCGCATTTGAGAAAAATGTCGCAATGGTAGACACCAATATACGTCATATTATTACTCACTTTTTGTTTGACGGACTACCACAGAGCGAAAAAATCATCCACGAATCTGCGGATTTGCTTGTACCAAACGGACGAGCTTGGGAATGGCATCAGGCACTTATGGATTATGGCGCTCTTGCGATGAAAAAAGAAAAAAAAGCAATGAATTTGGTTAAGAAGCAAAAGCCCTTCAAAGATTCTCACCGTTATTACCGGGGGAGAGTAGTTGATTTGCTGCGCCTGGGGAGGGTAAAGGAAAAAAAACTGATTACTGATTTTATAAATCAGTATGGCAAGGTGTGGGACTATTTTGAAGAAATTATTTCGGGTTTGATCCGTGACGGGCTAATTGAGCGGAAAAAAGAGTATCTTTCTCTTCCCGGCTAGTATTACCGGTTGTCACCTTCGCCGGATAGGACGCCCCGGGCTTGGCGGTCTTCCACTTTTTTGGCATTACGCGTGGCTACTTCCTCCAGATCCACACCAAGCTCGCTTGCACATGCCGCAAGATACCAAAGCACATCTCCCAGCTCTTTTACCATTTCCTGCCGTTTGTCGGGTGTAAGGATTCCGTTGGAATCACGGATAAGTTTTTTGACTTTGTCTGCCACCTCGCCTGCTTCTCCTGCAAGCCCCAGAGTTGCATACGCGACATTATTTCCCTGATTAGGGTATATGGATGTTTTTTTGACAATATTCTGGAAATCAGTAAAGTTCATGTTTGGCTTAGTATATATAAATCCTGACCATATGTGTTTATACCCACGTGGGTGGCTTTGCCAACCAGCACGGATTCATAGGGGCGGCATGCCCTGCAGCCGTCCTCGCGGCATTTAAAGTGTCCGAGCTTTCTCGCCAGCGCCACCTTCTTGGCGAGATCAAGGATTTTTTTCTCCGATGATTCAATGTCCGGGAGCGGCATGTCTATAGGCTCGTTATCGCGATCAAGATACCAATAGCTTATGCCGCTTATGGGTTTTGTCTGGGTGTGACTGGTGAGCAAATAATAAATTGGCAGCTGCAGGGAGTCCGGATCCTCGTCAAATTTACCTGTCTTAAAGTCTATGATGCGGACACTGTCGGAATCTTGTTTGTATTCCAGCCAGTCTACTTTGCCGCAAAGAATTATATTATCTTCTTCGGAGAGCCAATAATAGGGGAGCTCCTGGCGGATTTTTATGGCTTTTTGTTTAAGCGGACCGGGGTTTGTTGATACCCGGGTGATCATATCCCTTGCGCGGGTTTTAAATTTCTCTTCCTGTTCGGGATCCGTAAATCCGCCTTTAAGACCTGTTACGTTTTGCCAGATTGTCTCGAAGGTGTCCATGAGGGGAACCGTAAACCGTGCTTCCACCGGGAGTTTGGACAGCGTGTCTATCGTGTCATGCACCGCCTGACCTAATGCAAGGGGCGGTTCCATAACGGAGATTTTGCGGTTTGTTTTGGGGTCGCGGTATACGTTACGTAAAAAATAGGCACGTGGGCACTTGAGATAGTCGCTTATCGATGAATGGGATACCCAGACAGCAGAGTATTTATCCTTCATATATTAACGGATGAGAAATATGCCGATCGTGGTGAGTATAGCACCTATTATTTTTTTGCCAATATGCGACCGTTCTTTCAGAAATATGGCGCTTAAAATAACGGTGAGGATTATGGTTACACGCCCGAGAGCGCTCATCTGAGACACATAGGTTCCCGACTGGAGCGGCAGATAAAACATAAGGCCAGCGAATGCATAAAGCACACTATAGATGATGAGATTAATATCAACTTTTCTTATGTCGCGGACAATAGTTTTCATAGACCGGGGGAATGACACCATCAGAATAAGGGCAATAAGGAAGGAGCCTACAGGCATATATGATGTTGCCGGATAAAACTTCAGTATATAGGTGTCGATAATGACAGCGGAGCCGAAGAACGCTGCTCCCAGGAGTGCATACCATGCGCCCGTACTGAGTGTAAATTTGTGCCGCGTGTAATTAACGATCACAACTGATGCAAGGATGAAGACAAGTCCAGCAAATTGGGTGACACTCAGGCGCTCGTTAAGAAATACATAGGACAAGATAACGGTTACGAGAGTGCCCACACTCCCCAGAATTGCCATTTCGGATGCTTCTATGGTTTTTATTGCCTTAAAGAAAAACAGCCCGCCGTATCCGTAAAGGAAACCGATGGCGCATAGTGCGAGCCACACGTTTTGAGGCGGAAGCGAAAAGCCGGTGAAGATGGTGACTATTCCTGTGACGACAGCCAGAAGTAGTTCAAAAATAATGGTGGAAGCTACGGGATCACTTCCTTCTTTTTTCATCGCCAACCGCTGGAAGATATTCGCCACAGAGAACGCCACTACGTTGAGCGCCCCAAAAATAAGCCAATGCATTCACACATTATACGTCATCTGCAGATGATTCATGCATGTTAAATACTTCCCAGCACTTTTATGGTGTGACGAATATCAGCCGGCGTTATATGAAAACCAAGTGGTAAAAATAATACGCCCCGTTTTTTGCTCCATGGTGCATCAGGAAACTTGAACCAGGAGATCACATTGTGTTCATGGAGGTGTGATTGGACATGCACAAATACATCCGAATTCCGAACCCTCCGCAATCCAAGAGGAAATACGTGGAGGTCTTGTTTGATGTGCCGGGGAATTTTTATTTCATACCATGCGGGATGTTTTTTGATAACACTCTTTATCTCTTTTGCATAAAGAGAGACTTGGTCGTGTTTAATTTTTTTAATCTTATTAAAGTTTAAAAATGCATGAATGAGTGGTACCAAACAGTTGCCCGCATATCCACTCCGGCTGTCTCCGATGAGATTATCATGGGAAGCTAGTACACGTTCATGAGCCAGACGGATAAGGTTGCTGCTGTGAATAATATTCCCCCAGACAAAGATCAAGCGGAATAGTAGATATTTTATATACACCCCGGTAATATACTGCCATTCGCGCATACTTCTGTCGGGTTGTATCGGCTCTGATGCCGCAGATCTATACAGGAAGCTTCCGGGAAGCGGGGATACCTTGCGGAGACTGTCGATAATATAGTGGTTGGGATGGACAAGCGTAATTTTTTCGGGATGGATGAGCCGGTGAACGCTGTCTTCTATAACCAGCATGTCCGGGTGCTGCCGGAACAATGGGGCAAGCTGAGTGCCGCTTAAATGGATTATACCGCATGCATGGAATAGTATAGTGACAGCAGGACGCTGTTTTTTTATATGCAGGAGAAGTTGTGATTTTGGAATCCGGAATTGCTCATCCAGCGGATAAAAAACAGGTTTGTATCCGTGCGCGCGGATGTTATTCACCACATCGATACAATAAAAATCAGGAAGCAGTATGACAGATCCTTTGGGAACATTCCGTTGTTTGAGCAATACCCAAAGTCCATCTTCAAACGATATGAAATACGTTCTTCGGATGGAGTCAGGAACCCGGTAGGGTTTGATGCCGAGAAACGGGAGCAGAAATGGTTGATAATAGTTGATCATACGGGACACGGAAAAAACAAAACATAAAATCAGAGGGAGGCACCGGGCGAAGGGAGACCGAAGTGATCGAATATGCCGATAATGCCGTTTTCATCTACATGCCCGCCGATAAATCCTGACGAGCCTCTTTCGGTAACCAGCTTTTTAAGGGGATCCTGACCGTTTTCCAGTGTGGCGGTAAGTCCCGTAAGTTCCATAAATTTCCAATCACTCGCGCTGTCTCCGACACTCAGGGTGTCTCTTGGATTAATACCGAGGTGGGAGAGAACGTTGAGTGTCGCCTGCCGTTTGGATACATTTTTTGGTGCAATATTACAAAACTGATGGGGATTGGCGATGGGGTGAATGCTCCACGTTGTTTCGATTGAGTCGGTAAAAGGGGCGAGCACTTCCGTTACTTTTGGTATACCGGACTCATCCGGTACTATGGGAAGAATTTTATAGATTTCGTTTTTTTCCGCTATTGCTTTCAGCGAGTCAACCAGAACCGGTTCCTGCTGGAGTATATGCGTGTGTACACGGGTGAGGTCAGATACCTGTTGATGCAGTACATAATAGGCATCTTTGGTATAGAGCTCCATGTAGAAGCCTCCGGCAAGACATGCACTCAAGACGCTGTTAGCGAGAGAAGCTGGTATCGGGTGGGATTCTATAACGGTATTTTTAATAGTGTCGATGACGATGCCTCCGGCAAAAGTTATGTGCGGATTGGCAAGATTAGCTGATTCAACAATGGATT
Source organism: Candidatus Gottesmanbacteria bacterium (assembly GCA_016214885.1). Taxonomy (GTDB): domain Bacteria; phylum Patescibacteriota; class Microgenomatia; order UBA10105; family UBA927; genus UBA927. The sequence continues at coordinate 7,998 of JACRMP010000009.1, forward strand.
TTATTGAATAATGCGGCTTAGCGGTACACAAAACTACCGGGATACCCGCAGACGAAATTGTTTTGAGGTGGTGTATGACGTCAGTGTGCGGGTTGGGGGTGTTGTACCCGATTTTTTCGCCCACCAATACCCCGTCAATGTCCAAAAGAAGCGCCTTGATCATGTACCGATTATACCAGAGTTACCGGATAAAAAGATCCATATTCTCAAATGCCCTCAATAGTTGTATAGTACATTCACTGCCCCAAAGTTTGCTTCATGAAAGAAAATATTTCCCGACAAGAAAAGCGTGAAAAAAAGCCTGAACAGCCGTTCCACGTGACGATTGTGGGACCTGCATGCTCCGGTAAGTCAACGCTTTTGGGTGCCATCCAGGACAAGGGGTTCACGGTGCATACTGAGCCAGTTAATCCTGTGTTCCCGCTGTTTGTTGAAAACCCCAAGAAGTTTGCGTTTGAAAACCAACTCCATAAAACAATCCAGCTTATGCAGTTAGAGATTCTGGATACCAAGGCAGAGGGTCTTACTAACCCGCATTTTCGAGAAAGCGGGGTTTTAGCGACCGAAGTATACAACCGGTACTTGCATGATCAGGGGTTGTTGTCTGATGACCAGTACGGGTATCTCCACTGGCTCCATGAACATCATATGGTGACATTCCCGACGCCGGATTTGGTGGTATATCTTCATGCACCTGATGCGGAGATACGTAAACGTATGTTGAAGCGCGACGGATTTGTGGCACATGACCCTGCGGAATTGCAGCCGTATTGGGACAGGCTTCTGGTTGATCTTGAAGATCGCGGGGTGCCTGTGTACCGGATAAATACCGGTGAGCATCCGGTGGGAGTTACCGAACAGCTCATTCTGGGCCAGGTGGAGAAACTTAAAGCAGGCGAGGGCACAAAAAGGGTTTCTGCTCCGACACTCCGGTTTGCTAACGCCATGCGGTCCCCCGTTGCACAACTAGGCTAATTACTTTCCCGTCCCACCTTTTTTGTCGTGGGTAAATATCATCCGGTAGAAAATAAGCGGCAGGAGAAGCAGTATATGCGCCATTATCATAGCTGCTCTTGCGTCGAATCGGTCTGCGACAAATCCCAGTAGTACAGAAAATATACCAAAAAGTATGCTTCCCCCCAAAGATGCAATGGAGCTCATGGTGGCACGCTGTGCCTGGGTAAATTCTTTTTGGAGAAGGCTGTTTATGGCGACCGAGCCCGCGCCATAGGTGAGGGATGACGTCGTCATAAGTGCCGGTGATAATATTGTGGGGAAGATCAGGGCGATAAGGTTAACTATTCTGTTAAAGAGAATTTCAAAATTAAGTACTTTAAGATGGCTGAATCGGTTAATGATACGTCCGCTGAAGTGAAACCCCAGCGCCCCTCCTACATGGGAAAGAGAGTACGATATGCCGATCGCCCACAGCGGCCAGAGGGAGCTTATAAATACCGAGCGCAGGAAGAACGTGGACTCTCCTATGCCGAAGCGCAGAATAGATGATGCGGTGAGAAGCTGTAGTTTATAGTTTTTTCGGAATTGGGACAATGACGCCCGCAGGTGAAAAAATACGTTAGTGACTTTTTCTGTATAAATTGTGGGTTCAGTAATCTGTAGCGCGATTACGAGGGCAATAATCTGCGGGATTACCGACGCCCACATGACCAGAGGGAAAGAAACGGATGCCATAATTCCTCCAATACCGGTAGCTACCGCAAGCGCTATCTGGAACATACCGCTCGCTTTGCCCAGGTAGTCATGGTACTCATTTTCTTTGCCGGATTCTTTGAGGGTGTCATGGAGGAGGGCGTCATTGTTGCCGCTGTAGAACGCTCGGGAGATCCCCTGAAACACCGAGCCCAGAATCAGCGCCCAATAGGTTTGTGCCATTGCATAGAGGATGACGCACAAAACAGAAGCAATCGCCCCCAGTACCATTGTTTTTTTCCTCCCTACCATGTCGGAGATGACCCCTGTTGGAACCTCAAAAACCGCTGATGATACGTACGCAACGGAAAATACGCTCATGCCCAGTGCATAGGAGCCTGTCACTTGTGCAAAGTAAATAATCGCCACCGGGGCGAAAAATACAAAGTCGGTGAAGAAATTAAACCATGATAATAGCCTGATATTTCTGTGCATACGATATTGACTCATTCATTATAGCCGATTCATGGGTAGGCTCCAGGAAATTTCATAATAAATCTTATATAATAGAAGCTGGATGTTTAAGTTAAGTACTTCTCAGAAAGATTTTGTTCTCGTCAGACATCATTCCGGTGTCTGACTTGTCGTGCCATCGTCTCCAATATTTCCGTAGGAACCAAGCATAGAAATCATTGTCCGTTATGTCTGTGGTCACGCCATTTGGATGAAACTATTCCCGGCGACAGAATGTCTTTGTGCGGCGCCCGTATGAAGCCGATAGGACTGATGTTTAAACATGCACAAGTGAATCCGTTTACGGGAAGAACAAACGGCGACCTCATGATTGTCCACGAGTGTACAAATTGCGGCAAAATATCACCGAACAGAATAGCGGGTGATGACAATGTGTATATGATTTTGAGCATATTGGATGAATCCTTATCTGTCAGTGACACAGTGGGAATAAGATTGCTACAACGGGGCATATCCATGCTTACTCAAGCTGATAAAAATGATGTAAAGACAGCGCTCTTTGGACTGCGGTAGGTACCGTGATATAGTTATTCACATGAAATACGTAGCGCTTCTCCGCGGGATAAACGTAGGCGGCAATAACAAAATAAAAATGGCGGATTTAAAGATCGCCGTTGAAAAAGCTGGATATGCCAATGTGGTCACACTTATCCAGAGTGGTAATGTAATTTTTGATTCCGCAATTCTCGATCAGAAGAAAATTGCCAAACAGCTGGAACAGGTTATTCTCAAAACATTCGGGGTAGTAAGCCGGGTTGTGATCCGGTCGCTTCCGCAAATGAAAAAGGTTATAAGTAATATGCCTGCGTCGTGGAAAAAGGATGACATCAGAAAATACGTGGCGTTTATTAAAGAGCCGGTGACTGCTGCTTCTGCCGCTAAACAAATTCCCGTCCGTGAAGGGGTAGATATATTAGATGTAGGGGACGGTGACCTGTATATGGCGACGAAAATGGAAGGTCTCACTAAAAGCGGATATACCAAAATTGTGGGGACAAAAATATACCAGGATATGACGATGAGGAATTTCAACACAACGTTGAAAATTCTCGCCCTTATGGAGGGAAGGTAGTCGGTTTTGTATTTGTAGAACGATTTGCCTATAATGGCGCAGATGTCTGCAGCTATTCAGGAATCATCCCGTTATTACAATCCGGGCGTTCTTAATACCCATTTATTACCCCGGGCAAAAAGAATAGCTATTTATTTGTTGCCCTATACGAAATCTTTAGATATTGAAGATTCTCTGGAAGAATTGCCTTTTCCTGTGATCACCATGCGGTTGCCGTTTAAAACTGCTAAAGAAGATGGCATCTTTCCCCAAGATGCAGGAATGGTTGTTGATGGTGTATTCCATACGACGCAGAAAGTTTTCCGGGAGATTGGCAGTTTATTTAATCAGGCTGATTTGCCTAAATTATGGGGACGGGTGCGTCATATGATTGTCGACCGTGCTCCGGACGGGGGGAGTGCCGCTGTTTCCAGTACAAGCAGGGATGTAGTGACTACCGATAGAGGCGCTGTTGCGCTGTTTGGTAGTCACGGATATAGAACATATAAATTGCCCGATGGGACATTAAAACGGTTACGCGGTCTGTACCCGAATGACTGGACGTACGTATTATCCAGTCATGTGGATCATGTGGCCACCCTCGTGGATGAATCCGATGGGGTGACACTATTTATAGATGAACACGTTGACCGGTTGCTAACCAGGCGGGCGTTTCCCAGAGGTTGGAATATTTCACCGGTCGATCATGGTGAAGTCCAGGAAGGTGTTCTCAATCTCGCCTTTTTGGGGAAACGGCATGTCCTCGCACCTGAGCGTATGAGAAGCACTGAATTAGGAGAGCGAATAAGCCGCAATCGACGCGTAGTCTATCAGCCACAAAGTATCGTGAGTGATTATGCCGGCGCCAAGTGTAGGTCGCTTCTCCTGTCGTTGATGTAGCTGGATTATAAAAAAGGGTATTTTAGGGTATAATAAGCCATACTTGCGGGATCGTATAATGGTAGTACAGCAGACTCTGAATCTGCTTATCTAGGTTCGAGTCCTAGTCCCGCAGCATATGCAAACTCTGCCCCGGATGGGGCAGTATTTGTATATACGGGACATTAGATGAGAACCTATCCGACGAAGGAGGAATGGTTCGGGAGTACGATGCATTATTGCAACAACGATTGCAATAATAAGCGTAATACTCATGGAGTCCCGTTGTACGGGACGAACATCGTCCTAGTCCCACAGCAAAAGGCGAGGCGAACAAATCATGTTGCGCCGGGAAAATAATTTGACGTATCTGTCTTATCCTTTGGGTTTATATTCCGTCTGGTACCCCGGATTTTCTGAAGGCCTGAGTTTATTCGGATAATTCCAGTCGGTTTTAATATTGACGGATACTGTTTTAATTTTTTTAAATACTTCATACGGGTTGGTAATGGCGGTAAGTGAATCATATACCGGAGTTCCCTTGTTGCCGGTAAGTCCTGTATTTATTCTTATCGAACCAACTCCAAACATATTTTCGATAGGATTGACATCCACCCGGAGATCCATGATTTTGTCGTAATCTGCGGACTTAAAATCTATTCCCCAGAATCCGCTCCTGAGAATAACCCGTTTGTTGGTGATGGAGTAGTGTGTGTTGTTAAACACCAGGAAGAGTTTGATCATATTAAAAATTCCGATCCACAGAGGAGCCAGATGCAGTACAAAAAACGGAATGAGAAATGCAGCCATGCTGCCGGGCGCTGCGGCGGTGTTTCTTATAAACGCATAATCCATAATGCCCCACAGTATGCCAAAGGCCAAAAGGGGCAAGCCGTTCACGATAAAGGGAATGAATGTCGGCCCGCCTTCCCAAAGGATTTTTTCGTCGGCATCGAGGATGTGGCTCATTTGGTCCGGGGTATTCATAGATATACTCGCATTTAGTATCAGGCGTTCAGTGAGAGAAATCAAGCGTATATTACCGCGCAGCCGTGGTAAATCAGAACAAATGTTTGCTATCATACATATATGATTTTCATTCATGTCATCATTGCTGTTCTCAGTCTGTTTACCGCATCACTTACCGCTTACCGTCCGACAAAGGGAAAACTCATTTTCACCTATATCATGACAGTAGGGACACTTATCAGCGGAGTATCCTTAATGGTTCTGGAATCAGCCGCCGCTGCAAAAGTGTGTATTAGCGGAGGCGTGTATTTAGTTGGGGTGATCAGTCTTATCCTCATCGCCCGCCGGAAAATTGCTGCCGCCCTCCTTTACTAAAATAAGCGGCTCCTCTATAGTGAGACTCCGTATGCCCGTACTCTCCAATGACCAAAAAGCAGCCCTCGACCACGTCATGGAGTGGTATACCAAAGATCGGGAAAATATGCCGTTTGTAACCTTGGGCGGTTACGCCGGAACAGGTAAGACCACGCTCATCGGTGTTATCCGGCGCGAACTCCATAAAATAGATCCCGGGCTCAAAGTGGGATTTGTCAGCTTCACCGGAAAAGCGGCAAGGATTCTTAAAACCAAAATCAAAGAGGCAGAAGTAATGTTCAGGCAGGATACGGTGGGTACCATCCACTCGCTTATCTATACACCCATTCTTAACGCTAAAGAAGAGATAGTGGGTTGGAAAACAAAAGAGGAGATAGAATGCAGCCTCATCATCGTTGATGAGGCGAGCATGGTGGACGCACTCATCTGGGAACACCTCAAGTCCTACCGCGTTCCCATGATTGTTGTGGGTGACCACGGACAGCTGCCGCCCATTAGGGGAAACTTTACCCTCATGCAGTCTCCGAATCTTAAGCTGGAAGAAATTCACCGGCAGGCAAAGAAAAACCCGATTATCGGCGTATCCATAACCGCAAGGGAAACGGGCAACATCCCTACGGGAAGATATGGAGATACTGTGGTTAAGTACGGCCGCGAAAACAGTGAGACGCCGGAGATACTGCAGGAAATGCTGAATAATTATCATCCAGAAACACTCATTCTTTGCGGGTACAACAAAACAAGAAAACGCTTAAACGCATTTATCAGAAACGCACTTGGCATAGAATCCAAGGAGCCGGTCGAAGGGGACAGGGTTATATGTCTTAGAAATAACCATAAAGCGCAGATTTATAACGGTATGCTCGGAACAGTAACCCGAATATCACGGAAAAATGACCAAGTGTATGCTGCCGATATAGAAATTGACGGGGAGGATGATATGTATTCGGGGTTTATTGCCGTCGACCAGTTTGATGCGGACACGGCGCTCAACTTTACCGAGAATAGACGGTTATTTAACGGTATTGATTTATTTGATTTCGGGTATGCGCTTACTGTCCATAAAGCGCAGGGGTCTCAGGCGCGGAAGGTAATTCTGTTTGAGGAGCGTTTCTCCAAAATGTCCGATGATGACTGGAAGCGCTGGCTCTATACAGCAGTCACCAGGGCTGAGGAGGAGCTCTATATCTTTCCCTCGCCATGACGTATACTGTGAGACACGTATGAGCGATTCTTCCATAGAAGCCAACTACGTTAAAAGCATAAACGGCACCGATGATATAATCCGCGACAACAGACCGAAAGTCACGTTTATCGGCCGATCCAATGTAGGCAAATCCAGTCTTATTAACTCCCTTGTCGGTAAGAAGCTCGCCCGCTCCAGCAGCAGGCCCGGCAAAACCGTCAAGCTGGATTTTTTCCTCGTCAATAAGTCTTTGTTTTTTGTCGACCTTCCCGGTTACGGATATGCAAAGCGGAATAAGGACAATCTTGAACATTACCGCAAGCTTATCGCCTGGTATTTATTCCGGTCCGAGGTTGTCCACAAGCTGATAGTCCTTATTATCGATGCGAGTATTGGGATCACTGACTATGATAGGGAATCCATAAATCTGCTTATTGATCATCACCTTCCGTTTGTGATTGCAGCAAACAAAGTAGACAAGCTCAAGATGGGTGAGCGTGACCGCTCACTTATGGCAATAAAGGCTGAATGCGGTGATATCCCCGTCATTATCTATTCCTCCGTGACCGGCGAAGGCAAGGGAGCGTTAACCAACCTCGTGCTTAAAAAGTAATGGAGCAAGTCAAACTTCTATCATGGAATATTTGGGGCGGTATATTTTTGCCGGAGATAATCCGTTATCTCAAAGTTGCAAACGCAGATATCGTAGGTCTTCAGGAGGCAGAGGAGTCGGGGGATACAAACACTGCAGAAATACTGGCAAAAGAGTGCGGGTATTCATTCGTTTATTCCCGTAGTATGGAATATGAGTGGAAGGGTAGAATGACAAACCGCGGCAATGCGGTTCTCAGCAGGTTTCCTATAGTAGGACACAAAACCCATTTGTTAAACGGGGAAAAACCGCGTACCGCAATGCAGGCGGATATCCGGGTAGATAACCGCATCCTTCATGTTGTGTCCGTTCATCTTGTGCATACGGGAGATCAGGAGAATCAGGCAGAACGGCTTCTCAATTTAGTTCCCAAAAATAATGCAGTCATTATGGGTGATTTTAATGCCACGCCGGACAGCAAAACAATTGAGCGTATGCGTGCAAGTTTCCGGGACACTGACCAAAAGGATTTGCCCAGCTGGTGTTTGTATCCTGACGGACCGGAAGAATGTAAGCCAGACAAAGTTATATCCAAATACGATTATATTTTTGTTTCGTATGATTTGCGGGTTAACGGTTTTGCTGTCGGGGATACAAAAGGCTCAGACCATCTGCCGGTATCCGCCATGTTTGAACATGGCCAATAGATAGGTATATTGTGGTACACTCCCCATACTGTTTCATCTAACAATCTGATGCAAATTTTTCGTTTTATCACGCGGAAAAATATTCCTTCACTAATTCTCTGGCTCCTGATTATTGGGTTTTCCGTATATTTTATTTTCGTCGCAATTTCCCGGCATGATAATTTCCATTCCCGCAGGCTGGACTTGGGCAACATGGAACAGACCGTATGGAATATAGCTCACGGAAACGGATTTACGCTCACCGATCCGATGGGGACAGAAAATATTTCCCGACTTGCAGTGCATGCTGATTATTTGCTGTATTTCATGGTGCCGTTTTATAAGTTGTGGGAAGATCCGCGTATTCTGATTATTGTTCAGACAATCGTAATATGCCTGGGAGCACTTCCCATATATTGGATAGCTGCTGACCGGTTAAAAAATAAGTACATCGCTCTTATATTTGCCGCGGCATATCTTCTGTATCCATCCGTACAGCGGATGATGCTTCATGATTTTCATGCCGTGGCGTTGTCTATGACTCTTCTTCTGTTTGCGTATTGGTATATGCATGGGGGGAGGTATGGTTTATTTATTTTGTTTGCTGCGTTTGCAGGTTTAGGCAAGGAAACAGTGTGGATAGCAGTATCACTCATGGGAGTATACATAGCCGTTTTTCAGCAGAAGAAAATTATCGGTGTCGCAGTAGCAGGTATCGCAGGGTTTACCTTTTATTATTTGTTTTGGCATGCCATCCCCGGGGTTACTGCCGGCGAGCAGCATTTTGCCCTTCAGTATTTATCTGAATTCGGCGATAGCCAGACAAACGTTATTCTCAATATACTAAGCCGTCCGTTTGCTGTGCTTGGGGAGTTTGTTAAACTCGACCGTTTGTATTATTACTATCAATTATTGCTTCCCCTGGGGTTTCTTCCGTTGTTTTCGCCGTTTTATATGCTGTTTGCCGCCCACAGTGTTCTCATTAACGCACTCAGCACCAATACGCATATGCGGCAAATTGATTATCAGTATACCGCAGACATTATCCCCTTCCTCTTTGTATCCGCTATAGAAGGCTTCCGTTTTATACGGGTTAAAATTCAGCAACTCAGGGAAAAAAAGTATGTGGCCATTCGCATAATAACAGTGTGTTTCGCAGGGTGTATTGTATTGGCTTCATACATGTGGGGAGAGTTGCCGCTAACGGGTCAGGACAGATTTTTTTACTTTATTTGGGAGCTTCCGGAAAAAAATACTATGAAACGAGTGGAAGAACGTATCGCACCTATGTATACTGTGTCGGTTACCAATAACATCGGATCTCATTTTGCCGGACGTAAATATCTGTATAACTTTCCGGTGAATGCACTGACGGCGGATTATGCGGTAGTCCATACCGGTGACCAATATGCCTGGCCAAGCGGAAATGAACAGCGCCGGGTTGTAGAAGAATTATTGAAAAGCCCTAGTCATACTCTTATTGCCCGGGACGGTGAGTTTTATGCATTCGAGAGGAAGCGATGACGAAAAAAAATCTTATCAGTATTGTGGTGCCCCTATTTAACGAACGTGAAAGTCTGACCGAATTGGTGAGGTCTACTGACGCAGCATTCCGGCAGGGGAAAGTGCCCATCGAATATATATTTGTTGACGACGGGAGCACCGATGGATCGTTTGCGCTGTTAACGTCACTCCGGGCAAAAGAAAAAAATTCCATGACAATTGTCCGCCTGCGGAAGAGGAGCGGTAAATCAGCGGCACTGTCTGAAGGGTTTATGCACACCCGCGGGGATATTGTTGTTACCATGGATGCTGATTTGCAGGATGACCCGGCCGAAGCATATAGGCTCGTCGGAAAAATGAATAGTACGACCGACCTCATCGTCGGATGGCGGAAGAATCGTATGGATTCCCAGGGAAAGCTTGGTGTTTCCCGGCTGTTTAATCGGGCGGTGTCAGTAAGTACAGGGCTTAGACTTCATGATATGAACTGCGGCCTTAAGGTGATGCGCAGCGGTGTAACGCATGAATTGGATATATACGGGGAGCTGCACCGGTTTATCCCGGTGCTTGCTCATGCACGGGGATTCCGGGTAACGGAAGCAGCGATAAGCCACCGGCCGAGAAAATACGGCGCATCCAAATTCGGTATTGAGAGGGTATTTGCTGCATTTGATCTGCTCTCTACATTATTTTTGGCGGGGTTCGGCACCCGGCCGCTTATAATTTTCGGACCTATAGGTTCCGTTATGGTTTTGCTGGGTCTTGTTGCTTTGGTGTATTTATCTGCCATTCACTTTATGGGGCAGTCAATCGGTACACGTCCGCTGCTTCTTCTGGGGGTTATGTTTGTGATTTTTGGGGTACAGCTCCTGTCTACCGGTTTGTTGGGTGAGCTTATTATCAGTTCATCGACGGGTAGAAAACGGGCATCAGTTGAGCAAATTATTAAGCCTTTATGAATATAACTTTTGATGGCTGGGTTATTTTCGGGTTTCTTGCACAGTTTATATTTTTTCTCCGGTTTGCCGTACAGTGGTGGGCATCGGAGAAGGAAAAAAAGAGTGTCATACCCATAAGCTTTTGGTATTTAAGCATCGTGGGATCTGTCATGATTCTTGTTTATGCTATAAAACGCGAAGATATTGTATTTATCACGGCACAGTTTCTGGCGCTGTTTATTTATGTGCGGAACATAATGCTCCGTAAAAAAGAGAATACAGACTTATAAAAAATCAGCCCCGGAGTGCGGGGCTGATGTGAATAGCTTTATATATTTTTTACTCGGTAACGGTGATTTTTCCCACCATGCCATTTTCGCGGTGTTTGCCGACGGAGCAGTAGTATTCAAATACGCCTGCTTTATCCGGGGTAAACTCGATAACCTCAGTAGTCCCGCTGCTTATGACTTTGGTGCGGATCCCAAGTTCATCTACGACCCAATCATGGGGCATCTTACCGGTGTTTTTGAACGTCAGCTTTACCTTTTCGCCCTTTTTGACGGTGAGTGTGTCGGCTACGAACTTAAACTCCAAGCCCTCTACGGTTACTTCTTTTGCCGTTGAGTCAGTAGCGGTTGTGTTGCTTTTTTCCATGACTGCGGTTGTACTGGCTTCGGGAGAAGGGGAAACCTGTGACGCTTCTTCCACCGGGCTTGGCAATGGCGCTGATTTGTTCACATACCAAATGCCGCCTGCTGCGAGAACAACGAGTACCACTACTATCGCAATATTATTTTTCATACTGCCTCCTTAATGTAATTTATCTTACCGTATGTGCATGGAGTTTACCAGTGGGTGTAGGTGCTATAGGCAGGTTTATTTCTGGCCGAAAAACTGGAGGATGTTGCCCTCAGGATCCGTGAGTGTCATACACCATACGGTGCCGGTAGGCGACAGGAATGGTTTGGCGATCCAATTAATCTCCTTGTCTTTGATGCTTTCGTATGCTTCCGAAATGCTTGCAACCGGAAACCCTACCATGATGCGGTACGGATCTTTACTGCTCCCGTGTACCTTATCATGCCTTCCTATGGAAAAATACGTTTCACCGAAATCAAAACCGATGCAAGAATCATCGGGATGGGTAGTTACTTCGCGTACGGTAAAACCTAAAACATCTTCATACCACTTGGCAAGCTTCTCATGATTATCGGACCAGATGATGACCGAAAGCATTTTGGCTCGTAGTTTGACCATATAGCCTATATAATAGTAGGTAGTGAGGTGAAGTCAATGCGGCAAACCATAAAAACTAACCCAATGTACAGAAAACCGGCGCGTATCCCGTTTACCAAAGAGGGATATCAAAAAGTGCTGGAGCAGCAGGCTAAGCTATTGGGTGAGCGGCCGGAGGCGGTGGAGAATCTCAAAAAAGCCCGTGAGATGGGGGACCTGTCAGAAAACGGATATTATAAAGCATCGAGAGCTAGACTTTCATTTATCGACGCGCAGCTGCGGCGCCTTGATAAGCTGGTGCGTCTTGGTACGGTGGTGGGGCACACAACCCTGTCCGGTATAATTGGATTCGGCAACACGGTAACGGTCAGGAGCCCGAAGATTACACGAACGTTTACTATAGTGGGCGGCTACGAATCCAACCCTTCAGATAATTCGATATCCCACATTTCCCCGCTTGGCAAAGCACTTCTTGGTCACAAACAGGGTGATGTAATTGTACTTAGCGCCCCCGGAGGGGATATAGAATACACGATAGAAGCAGTAGCCTGATATGATAGTAGGGAAGGTAATCGTTACAAAAGGAGGAATGCTATGAAAATGAAAATGTCTGAACTTGACTGGGCGGCGTGGATATTCGTGATCATTGGTGCGCTTAATTGGGGGCTTGTTGGATTATTTAAGTTTGACGTGGTTCAGGTGATTTTTAGCACGAGTCCTGTTCTTGGAAGGATCTTATACGTATTTGTGGGAGCTGCGGGGTTGTATTGGCTATTTAAACTCTTCAAAATGGAAAGGTGAGGTTCTCTTTTTTTGTGAAATAGGTTACTATACAGGTCATGAAAAAGATGCTCGCGGTGTTTGCCCACCCGGATGATGAGTCCTACATGGCGGCAGGTACGATAGCTAAATACGTGAAATCTGACTGGTCTGCACATTTGGTATGCGTGACGAGTGGGGAGGGGTCTCCCGGGGGCGAGTACGCTGCTATGGCTACAGATGATTTTATCGCCCTCCGGAAGAAGGAGGTAGAAAGTGCGGTCTCCCACATCGGAGTAAGTACTGTTACATTTTTAGATTATAAAGACGGGGAAGTGTCCGCTCTTCCTCCGGGGAAATTAGAGGAAAAACTCATTAATATATTTCACGAACAGCAGCCTGACGTGGTGATTACTATGGAACCTTCGGGAGTTACCAACAATCCGGATAACGTAAAAGTATCACTCGCACTTACTTTCGCGTTTCAAAAATATGCATTTGACAGGAATGTCGTTAATGCCGACGATCCTAATCCGCCTAAACTGTATTATGCATGCATGCCGGAAAGTATCGTGTCGTACTTCGTGCGGCAAAAATATCTACCCGCGGAAGCGTATGGACGGCCATGGAGAGGGGTAGAAGATAAGCGAATTTCCACCGTTATCGACATCAAGCGTTTCAAGGGTATAAAAGCAGAAGCACTCGCCGAGTATCAGAGTCAGGCCGAAGAAATTGGCCCATACCTTATGATTCCTAAAAATCCGTTTTTTTCCCAGGAATATTTTATCCTCAGGTATATTGGTCTTACCGAGGCGTTTATGGGGAAAAATGACCGTGTTGCCGACCGCCTATGAATACATTAACCATTTCACATCTCTATGCCGGAGTTTCCGGAAAAGAAATACTCCACGGTGTTGATATAACCGTCAAAGCGGGAGAGGTACATGCAGTGATGGGTCCCAACGGAAGCGGTAAGTCGACACTTGCCCAAGTGCTTCTGGGACACCCCGCTTACGAAACGTATAAACGGAAAGGTAAAACATCCAAAATTTTCTTGGGTAGCAAAAACATAATTCCGTTGCCGACCGAAGACCGTGCGAATATGGGTTTATTTCTGGCGTTCCAGGCGCCGGTAGCTATCCCCGGAGTAACCGTTATGAATCTACTCCGCGCCGCATACGAAGCGCGCCACGAATCTAAAGGCGGCAAGAAACCAAAATCGGTGCAGAACCCGGTTCTTGCCAGAAGGTTTCAAGTTGGCGGCATGCCCATAGGCGAATTTACCGATCTTGTTAAATCCCACGCTAAAATACTCCGTATCACCGACGATATGTTACGGCGCGGAATCCATGACGGGTTTTCCGGCGGCGAGAAAAAGAAGATAGAAATGCTGCAGGCATTAGTATTGCCGCATACGTTTGCCGTGTTTGATGAAATAGATACCGGACTGGATGTGGATGCACTGCGTACGGTATCAAAGGGAATAGCTCTTCTGAGGAAGCAGGGAGTGGGAGTAATTATCATTACGCATTATCAGCGGATATTGCGGTATGTAAAACCTGATGTTGTACATGTACTCGTAGCGGGGCGTGTTGTTGATCGGGGCGACGCCACACTAGCCCGCAGAATAGAAGCAAAAGGGTACGAAAAATACCTCGGATAATAACAAGAGAAATACCGCTCCGCGTTGTCTAGGTATACGTTATGAACACCAAGTCACCGATTCAAGGTAAGTATAAGTACGGCTTCCATAAGCCTGAAAATTACGTATTCAAATCCAAAAAAGGGCTGGATGAGGAAGTAGTAAAAAGTATCAGTGCGCATAAAAATGAACCCGCATGGATGACAGAACGGCGCCTCATGGCCCATATGATATTCGGTAAGAAAAAAATGCCCATGTGGGGAGCCGATCTTTCTACCATAAATTTTGATGACATATTCTATTACATCAAACCGACCGAAAAAGGGGTATCGCGCTGGGAGGATCTACCTCCGGAAATTCGTGACACGTACGATAAAATAGGTATCCCCGAAGCGGAGAAAAAATTCCTGTCGGGAGTAAGCGCCCAGTACGAGAGCGAAGTCGTGTACAAAAGTATCCAGTCAGCGCTTTCTAAAAAAGGAGTTATTTTTTTGGACATGGACTCGGCGCTGCGGGAATATCCGGAAATCGTGCGGCAGTATTTCGGAACGGTTATTCCATCAGGTGACAACAAGTTTTCTGCGTTAAATACCAGTGTATGGAGCGGAGGATCGTTTGTGTATGTGCCAAAAGGCGTCCATGTGGATCTGCCCCTTCAGGCATATTTCCGTATTAATGCCGCCAATATGGGGCAGTTTGAACGTACGCTCATCATCGCGGAAGAAGGAAGCTATGTGCACTATGTGGAGGGGTGTACCGCTCCCATATACACGACAGATTCACTCCATTCAGCGGTTGTTGAAATTGTGGTAAAAAAAGGCGCACGAGTCCGGTACACCACCATCCAGAACTGGAGTAATAACGTATATAACCTGGTGACCAAACGGGCGCGCGTCGAAGAAGAGGGAACTATGGAGTGGGTGGACGGCAATTTGGGGAGCAAAATAACCATGAAGTACCCCAGTGTGTATCTGATGGGTCGCAAAGCCCGCGGCGAAGTATTGTCCATCGCGTACGCGGGAGCTAATCAACATCAGGATGCCGGGGGTAAAGCCGTGCATTATGCTTCCGAAACTACATCACAGATTATTTCCAAGTCCATAAGCAGGGCCGGGGGAAGGACGTCATACCGCGGGTTGGTGGAGGTATTTAAGGGCGCAAAAAACTGCAGATCCAAAGTAGTGTGTGATGCGCTTATTCTGGATGAGAGGTCGCGTTCCGATACTTATCCTACAATGAAAATTAACGAACATCAAACACAAATTGAACACGAGGCAACTGTTTCCAAGATCGGGGATGAGCAGCTGTTTTACCTGCAAAGCAGGGGAGTGACTAAGGCACAAGCAGAGTCAATGATTGTCAACGGATTTATCGAACCGATAGTTAAAGAATTGCCGCTTGAGTACGCGGTAGAAATGAACAGATTAATTCAGCTTCAGATGGAAGGATCCGTGGGATGAAAACAATTGCAAAAGATACGACTATCGTCAAAGCAGTAACCAGGGGCACTTTCCGCGAAGATTTTGCCGTGGGAAAAAACGCCCATCTTATCGTCGTGTATGTAGTTGCGGCGAAAGGTAAGATGGAATTATACCCATCGGTGCATTTAACGGGCGCGGGTGCTACAGCAACTCTCATCGGTTTGGTAACCGGCACCGGATCCGCAGAGGTAAAAATGAGCACCCTTCAGCACCATAAAGCGCCTAATACGACGAGTAATCTGTTGGTAAAAAGCATACTGTCGGATAACAGTTCATTCGCATACGACGGGAGCATTACCGTCGATAAGAAGGCGCAGAAAACTGACGCCTACCAGCGGAATGAGAATATGCTCCTGGACACAGAAACCCAGGCCATCAGTTCGCCCGCGTTGGAAATTCTGGCAAATGACGTGCGGTGCACCCATGGAGCTACGGTGAAAACTATTGATGAAAACGAACTATGGTATCTGGCAAGCAGGGGTATTGACCCGGAATCCGCGCGCGCTATGATAGCATCAGGCTTTTTACGCAGCGCGTTTTCTCTTATTCAGGACGATGATACAAGGAGCCGTGTCGAAACGATGGTGTCGGAGTTGGAGAAAGGAAAATAGTCATGAGTGACTTTGTTTCTGTGTGCAAGGTTACAGATATTTCCCCGGGAAGTATGAGAACATATTCAGTGCGGGGTAAACAGGTGGCGCTGGCCAACGTAGACGGTGAGTTTTTTGCCGTCAGCGATACGTGCTCGCATGAACAGTGTTCATTGGGAACCGAAGGGGCGCTTGATGGGAATGTCATTGTCTGTGGGTGCCACGGGGCGCAGTTTGATGTGACCAACGGAAGTGTGATGGCACCTCCGGCTCCCACCGATATTACGTCGTACGAGACAAAAGTGACAGGCAACGAGGTGTTTGTGCAGATATAAATACCATGTTCGATCCAAATGTCATCAAAAAGGATTTTCCCCAGTTAACCCGCTTGATAAACGGGAAGCCCATTGTGTATCTTGACTCCACCGCAACTTCGCTTAAGCCCCGGCAGGTGATCGATAAAGAAAATGAATACTATACCAAATACACCGCAAATGTTTTCCGCGGTATATATACGACAAGCGAAGAGGCAACTGCAGAATACGAAAAATCCCGTGAACTTACCGCGGCATTCATCGGAGCGGTTAGCGCTGATGAGATAGTGTTCACCCGCAATACTTCTGAATCTATCAATCTTGTCGCCTATAGCTATATCCTCAACTCATTTAATCCGGGTGACCGTGTGGTGACCACAATCATGGAACACCATTCCAACTTTGTCCCTTGGCAGCAGCTGGGGAAGCGCCGCAATATTTCTGTCGATATTTGGTACACGGATGAAAAAGGCACACTCGATTTGTCTGCATTGGAGAAGCTGGTAACTCCAAAAACCCGTCTGGTGGCCCTCACTGCTGCATCAAATGTGTTAGGAACTATCACCCCGGTTACCCAAATCGTGAAGATGGTCAAAAAAATTAATCCGAAGTGTTTAGTACTTATTGATGCTGCCCAAGCTGCACCCCATATGCCGGTAGACGTTGGCGCATGGGGGGCGGATTTCGTCGCGTTTTCCAGTCACAAAATGCTTGGGCCTACCGGTATCGGTGTACTATGGGCGAGGCCGGAATTGTTAGAGGAAATGACGCCGTTTAACTATGGCGGGGATATGATTTCCGAGGTACATGTCGATAAAACCGTGTTTAAGAAGCCCCCGCATAAGTTTGAGGCGGGTACTCCCCATATCGCCGGAGTAATCGGGTTTGGTGCTGCTGTGCAGTATCTTTCTGCTTTGGGGATGGATAATATCCGGATTCATGAAAAGGAGCTTACGAAGTACGCGATAACCAAGCTTGAGGCGGTGTCGGGATTATCATTCATGGGTCCCAAAGATCCGCTCGTGCGCGGAGGCGTGTTTGCCTGCACTATGAAAGAAGCGCATCCTCACGATATTGCCCAGCTTCTCAACGAAGATAATATTTTTATCCGGGCGGGTAATCATTGCGCCATGCCGCTCCATGAACACTACGGTGTATCGTCTACGGCACGGGCATCATGCTATATTTACACAACGCGTGAAGATATTGATGCGTTCGTTGCAGGATTATTAAAAGTGCAAAAGACTTTTTCCTAATGGACCTATACCGAGAACAGATCCTCGACCACTATAAGCATCCCCGGAATTTCGGTCACCTCGAAGGGGCAAATGTTACCAGTGAAGAAATTAACGTAAGCTGCGGTGACCGCATTGTGATTGAGCTTAAGTTGAAAGGCAAAGGATCAGCAGCTGTCATAGAAGCAATTAGGTTTAACGGCGAAGGGTGTGCTATAGACCAGGCTAGTGCATCCATGCTTACCGAAGCGGTAATGGGGATGGGTGTAGCTAAAGTTATGACTCTGGATTTGGCGTATGTGGAGAAAATGCTGGGAACCACACTTACCCCATCACGGGTGAAATGTGCGCTTCTTCCGCTGGAGGCGATACAGAAGGCAGTGCAGAGTGTGAGATGATTCATTGTTTTCGGTGGGTATGGTGCTGTATATTTAATTATTATGGATTCGAATGACCCAAAAATTATTAGAAAAATCAGGAACTGGACGATGCGCATCGACCGCGACCTTTGTATCGGCGCTGCCACCTGTATAGCACTTGCCCCTAAGGCCTGGGCATTGGATGATGAAGCCAAGGCGATAATTCTGGATACTTCTGCAGAGGAAACTGATGACGCCCTCATGGAAGCGGCTAAGGGATGTCCCGTTATGGCGATATTTATTACCGACGAAACCGGCAAGCAAATTTACCCGTAACGCGTGATTTGTTCTATCATCCCCGACAACATACAATAGATACTATGCGTGATAATGTCACATGGAAAATTGGCGGAGAAGCCGGATTCGGCATAATGTCCGCAGGTAACGTGCTTGCAAAAACATTTACCCGTGCGGGTTACCATATATTTGCCGTTAACGATTATCCGTCCCTCATCCGCGGCGGACACAATGTGGTGTCCGTACGTATCGGAAGCACAGAGTTTTCCGGCATCAATCGCGATCTTCATATACTGGTTGCCTTAAACAGTGAAACAGTTACGATTCACAAAGACGAACTGAACGAAAATGCACTCGTGCTGTTTGATCCGGCGGAAAAGGAATGGACAGCCGCAGATTTCCCGAAATCCGTGCGTCTTCTTCCGGTACCCCTCCGGGATATCATAAATAATCTCCACGCGGATATGGTTATGCGCAACACCGTAGTACTTGGGGCATCCGTTGCTCTTTTGGGAGCGCCGTTTGAGGCGCTTTTTTCGGTGATCCACGATCAGTTTATCCATAAAGGGGCTGAGGTGGTCGACCAGAATGAAAAAATTGCCCGTGCCGGATTTGATTACATCAAGGAACATTTTGCCGACGCGACCGACATGCATCTGTCACCCGGAACCATTACCGAAAAGCAATTGGTAATAAACGGAAGCGAAGCTGTAGGTCTGGGAGCGGTGAGGGCAGGGCTCAAGTTTGCCGCTATCTATCCAATGACTCCCATAAACGCCATTATTACTTTTTTGGCAGACCACGCCAAAGAGTTGGGTATTGTGTATAAACAGCCTGAAGATGAGATAGCGGGGATCACTATGGCAATAGGCGCTTCGGTGGCAGGCGCCCGGAGTATGGTGGCTACCTCCGGCGGAGGCTTCGCTCTTCAGGTCGAGGGATTATCACTTGCCGGCATGATAGAAGTACCTATTGTTATTGATCTTGGCATGCGTGTGGGACCTGCTACCGGTATGCCGACGTATACGGAGCAGGGGGAACTTCTCTTTGCTATTCATGCAGGGCATGGCGAGTTTGCCAGGATAATCCTTGCTCCCGGCGATGTGGAGGAAGCATACCATCTGACGATCGACGCATTTAATCTGGCGGATAAATTCCAGATCCCCGTGTTTGTGCTGACGGATAAGTATCTAAATGAAAGTCAGTGGTGCATGAAGCTGTCGCATTTCCAAAAAACGGTGGCTATCGACCGGGGTAAGCTTATCATGGGCGATACGGGTAAACCGGAAGGCGAGTTCCAACGGTACGACCTAACCCCTGCGGATGGAGTGTCCCCGCGAAGTGTGCCTGGTACCAAAAACGGCCAATATTATGCCAATTCGTATGAGCACGATGGGTTAGGGCATGTTACCGACCAGGCAAAAATGAGAAGCGATATGGTAGAGAAGAGGCTTCGTAAAGTGACCAGTATCGAAGCTATGGTTCCGCCGCCCAAAACATACGGTGATGAAAAAGCAGAGATAACGTTTGTCACCTGGGGGACGACAAAGGGAGCCGTCGTAAGTGCCATGGAGCAGATGAGGCACGAGGGAAAGAAAGTATCGGTGGTGACCTATCCGTGGATATATCCGTTCCCGGCAGAGGCCACCAAGGCGCTGCTTGCAGGGTCAGCCAGGGTTATCGCAGTGGAACAAAATGCGACCGGCCAGCTGTGTAAATTAATTCGTGCAGAAACAGGGATCGATATTACCGAGAAATTCCTAAAATATGACGGAAGACCCTGGCTGCCGGAGGAGATACTAAGTAGACTACAATAATAATATGAGCTCACTTACTGCTAATTCATACAATACCGGTTTTTTGCCCACCTGGTGCCCGGGGTGCGGCGATTTCGGGATATGGAAGTCACTACAGGGTGCATTTGCCAGTTTAGGGATCGGCCCGGATGACGGATTGGTAGTATACGGCATAGGATGCCATGGGAACATGTATGATTGGATGAGGATGTACGGGTTTGCCGGTCTCCATGGTAGGGCGCTCCCGGTAGCGCAGGGCGCTAAGCTTGCCAACCATAACCTGCCGGTTGTTGTGGTGTCGGGCGACGGGGATTGTCTGGGAGAAGGAGGCAATCACTTCATGCATGCGGCCAAGAGAAACCCCGATGTGACGGTAATACTTCACGATAATCAGGTATACGGACTTACGACAGGACAGGCATCACCAACCGCAAAACCAGGTTTTAAGACTAAGTCCACTCCGGAGGGGGCAACCGATGCGCCGATGAATCCGTTGGCTCTAGCAATCGTATCGGGAGCAACTTTTGTCGCCCGTGGATTTGCGGGAGATCTGCCGGGGCTAACTGCTATTATGGTAGAAGCAATGAAGCACAAGGGATTTGCGGTAGTCGACGTATTGCAACCCTGCGTGACGTTTGATAAAGTACACACGTACCAGTGGTACCGGCAAAGATTATATAAGCTGGAAGCGGAAGGACATGTCCCTGATAATAAATTGAAGGCGCTCGAAAAAGCGATGGAATGGGGAGATAAAATTCCGCTTGGTATTTTTTACAAAGAAGACAAACCGACCAGTGAAGGTTTGGAACCTGCACTTTCCGGAGCCCCGCTTGTCAGCTTACCTCTTGAAGTGGCGCACTGGGACAAGCTGTTAAATGAGTTTGTGTGAGTTAATTTTCTTTTCTATAAATCGGGTGTTGACATTTATTTAGCACTTGGTATACTAGAGTGCTAAATACCCTTATGAGTACTTCATTAGACAATCCAAACCAAATTCTTCCAGTCGTTCCTATCCGTGATGGCATCGTATTTCCGGGAACGGAAATGATACTTACCTTCGGCCGTCAGCGGTCTGTCGCTGCTATCGAAGCGGCGCAAAACGCAGGAAAAAGGGTGGTTCTGGTGATGCAACGAAATCCCAGTATAAATGATCCGACTCCCAGCGACTTAAATCAGATAGGTACGGTGGGAGAGATTGTGCAGATGATGCGTAATGAAGGCGAGATAAACGCACTTGTCCGTGGTATTTCTAAGGTGGAGCTTACTTCCTATGAAGCAGTTGAGCCTTTTTTTGTCGCACGGGTTGCAGAAGTTGCTGATGTCATAGAAGAAGACGAAGAAACCAAGGCACTGTTTAATCACCTCACCGGTCAGCTTCGGCAAGCAGTCAAGCTTGGCAAAACGATGGATTTTCTGACATTTATGAACATTATGTCCGGTATGTCTCCCGTTACTCTGTCGTATCAACTGGCAGGGGTTCTGGACACCAAACCCAGTGAACGGCAGGAGCTATTGGAGATCAATTCCGTGAAGGCCCGCTTTGAGAAGGAAGCGGCATATTTGGCTAAAGAGGTGAAAGTGCTGGAGCTGGAGCGAAAGATTGCTACCAAGACTCAGGAAAAGTTTGAAAAGAACGTCAAAGAGCAGGTGCTTAGAGAGCGCATTAAAACCATCGAAAAAGAGCTGGGTGATGACGATGAAAACAAAGAGTTTAAAGAGTTGGCCGACAAAATTAAAAAAGCCGGTATGCCGCTCGAAGTGCGCGAAAAGGCAGAAAAAGAGCTCCGCAGATTAACACAAATGTCACAGTATAATCCGGAAGCTTCGTATGTCCGTACGTACCTCGACTGGCTTGTCGAAGTGCCGTGGATGGAAACCGAGACGGGCAAAGTAAATCTTACCGATGCAGAAAAGGTTTTAAACCAGGACCACTACGCATTAGCAAAGATTAAGGAACGCATACTGGAGTTCCTTGCGGTTATGAAGCTTCGGAATGCTTCCGAGGAAGCTCCGGCAAAAACGACAAAGACCGACAAAAAAGAGGAAGCCAAGCCGGCTGGTAAAGGCAGTAAGTCAGCGCCCACCATTTTGTGTTTTGTCGGGCCGCCCGGAGTGGGAAAGACTTCTATCGGTAAATCTATAGCACGCAGCCTGGGGAGAAAGTTTGTAAAAATGTCATTGGGTGGTATCCGTGACGAGGCAGAAATCCGTGGGCACCGGAGAACCTATGTAGGCGCCATGCCGGGACGCATCATCCAGGGTATAAAACAAGCGGGAACCAAAAGCCCGGTGTTCATGCTGGACGAAATAGACAAAGTGGGAGCCGACTTCCGTGGTGATCCGTCTTCCGCCCTTCTTGAGGCGCTCGATCCGGAACAGAACTATGCATTCTCTGATCATTACTTGGAAGTGCCGTACGATCTATCGGAAGTGTTTTTTATTACCACCTGCAACCAGTTGGATACTATCCCTCCGGCGCTGCGGGACCGTCTGGAAATCATCCGGTTTGCCGGATATACGGAAGATGAGAAGTTCCATATTGCAAGCGATTACCTGTTTGAGAAACAGCGCGTGATCCACGGCGTGCCCAAGGGTGTCGTCGAACTTTCCGATGAGGCGCTGCGTGAAATAATCCGCCGTTACACCAGAGAAGCGGGTGTGCGTAATTTGGAGAGGGAAGTGGCGACACTATTTAGAAAGACCGCTAAAAAAATCGCAGAGGTGGAAACCAAGGACAGGAAGAAATATAAGATCGACCCTGATGATCTACAGTCCTATCTGGGTCCCACAAAATTTACCTCATCACTTGCCGAGAAAAAGGATGAAGTAGGCATGTCGACTGGTTTGGCCTGGACGGAAGCTGGCGGAGATATTCTGTTTATCGAAGTAGCACTCATGCCGGGCAGAGGGACACTTATCCTGACGGGGCAACTCGGAGACGTGATGAAAGAATCAGCCCAGGCCGCCATGTCATATGTGCGGAGCCGCTGGAAGGCGCTCAAATTGCCGGAGAAGTTTTATCAGAAACTTGATGTGCATGTTCATGTACCCGAAGGCGCAGTCCCCAAAGACGGCCCGTCTGCAGGAGCAGCAATTGCTACCGCCATAGTATCCGCACTCAGCAAGAAACCCGCACGCAGATTAGTCGCCATGACAGGCGAGATAACACTGCGAGGCAGAGTGCTTGAAATAGGGGGAGTCAAAGAAAAGATGATAGCTGCCCACCGCGCGGGTATAAAGGAAGTGATACTGCCGAAGAACAATAAAAAAGATCTGGAAGATATCCCGAAAGCGGTGATAAGTGACCTCAAGTTCAACTTTGTCGAACACATGGACGAGGTGCTGAAAGTAGCAATCCCCGGGCTTAAGTTTTCTGCAAAATCCTAATGGCTATTTAGACAGGTATTCGTAAACCACCTTAGATACTTCTGCCATAAGGGCATCTGTCTGTTCGTTTTCTGCAGTTCCCTTGGTGAATATTCCTATGTAATAGGTGGTCTTGCCGTCGGTAATTATCCCCGCATCATGGATAACCCCCACCTCTGTCCCTATTTTGTGGTAGGTGATGGCCTTATCCGGAAGTTTGGCAGGGAGCCGGGTTTCGTGGTCGGTGTCCTTAAGGAACGAAAGCATTTCCTGGGTGTGAGCGTTGTCGGTGATTTTTCCGTCATGGATCATGCGGAAAAGCTTGGCGATATCCTGATTGGAGGTATTGTTTTTTACCATGTCGGTTTGGGTGAGTCCCCATTGGGTAGCAAGATCGGCAAGTTTGGTAAATCCGATAGTGTGGTTGGCAAGTATGTAGGCTGCGGTATTGTCGCTTTGTTTGATCATGAGCTTGGCAAGCGTTTTTATGGAATACACGGTCCCCGGTTTATCGTAACGGATTGATCCTGTGCCGTAATCCTGTACGTCTGCCGCCTGCAGGGTGATGGTATCATCAAGGTCTATGTCGCCTTTGTTGGCTAAGTAATACAACGCGGCAAGAATGGGGAGTTTGTTTATCGATGCGGCAATAAATATTTCCGCTTCACTCTGCCGAAGGGCGAAATCCGATCCGTAATCTTCGATGACTATGGAGTAATCGTTCCACTCATCATTAATTACGGTATTTATTTTTTGTGCCAAATCATCCGGCGTTTTTTTCTTCTGGAAAAAAGTGAATTTTTTGGGGGCCTGTGTGGGTTGGACTATCGGTGTATCGGGAATGGGAGAGATGATTGTTTCTTTTCTGCCGAAGATCATTTTGTAAGCGCCTATACTAAGCCAGATCATAAAAAGAAGAAAAAGGATAAAACGGAGCCATCTGTTTTTCTTTTTGCGGGGCGCATCCATGCCAAGATTGTACCATTTTTATTCGATCGATCAGAAAACCATGAGTCTTAGCTCACGGATGAATGATCGCCCGGATCCGCCAACTGGCGGAGGAGGTGAGAGAAACTCATTAGTTTCGCTTGAAACCATGGGCGTTAGCCCATGGAGTTTCCTTGTAATTGGCTTACAGGAGTACTATACTCGGCGGAATGGTTCAAAAGGAGCACCATCACGTATATCCCCGTGAACAGCCTGTATTTTTTAATGCGGAAGAATACCGGCACCGCATAGACCATGCAGCCAGCTTTATCAAAGAGAGGTTGCCCAAAGATTTTGTCCCCAAAGCGGTAGTGACTCTGGGTTCCGGCGGGTTGGGGGCTATTGCCGAGAGCATGGAAAAAGTAGCTACAATCCCGTATGGCGATATCCCCGGATTTTTTAAGCCCACAGTGGTAGGTCACGCAGGCAATCTGATAGCCGGCTACATTGAAGGTGTTCCGGTCATCGGGTATCAGGGGAGGCGGCACTATTACGAGGACGGCGGGCAACCAAACCAGGTGGTAGCACTCAAAGATGTGGTGTTCCCGGTATATGTTGCCCGTGCGCTTGGAGCTGATTTATACATTGCCACCAATGCAGCGGGGGGATTAAACCCTGCGCAAAAACCCGGTGACCTGATGACGATCACTTCCCATATCGATATATATTTCCCCAATGTACTGCTTGGTCCGCAGGTGGACTTTATGAATGCGATGCGGTTCCAGCCCCAACACGGGCAATACAATAAAGATTTGCGAGCACTCGTAAATCAAGCTGCGCACCGGGTGGGAGAGGGTAACCGGGTCCATCAGGGAGTATATGCAGCGCTTACCGGGCCCACATTTGAATCCAATGCAGACTCCCTGTTGCTGAGAAAAAATGGCGCTGATGCGGTGGGCATGTCGACGGTTCCGGAGATAATCACTGCTTCCAATATCGGCATGGAAACGTTGGGGATTTCGCTTATTTCTAATGTGATTGCCGCTGATGGTACTAATGCCACGAGTCATGAGGAGGTGACGGCGGCACTGGAAGATCCGGCTACCCGCAAGCGGGCA
Organism: Candidatus Gottesmanbacteria bacterium; assembly: GCA_016214885.1. Taxonomy (GTDB): domain Bacteria; phylum Patescibacteriota; class Microgenomatia; order UBA10105; family UBA927; genus UBA927. The sequence continues at coordinate 33,481 of JACRMP010000009.1, forward strand.
ACAAGCGTGCTTCATGAATTTTTCCGTCTGTATGCCCAAACGTTAGCTAGCCCGCAACGCTGAGAAAATATTGGTATACTGATCGTTATGAGCCGAATAGTTATCCGCAGGGCAACCCTCAAAGATCTTGACGCTATATGTACGCTTAGCCAGTACCTCTTTGATCATGAACGCCAGTTTACCGATGAATATCATATGGCATGGTCGCAGGAGCCTGCGGGCAGGAAGTTTTTTACTAAATGCCTCCGAAGCCGGAAGTCATTTACACTTCTTGCGGTAAGCGACGGAAAAGTAGTGGGATATATTCTGATAAAGTTATTAACGTTCGCATGGCGGGACTTTAACCCGATAGCGGAAGTGACGAATGTAAGTGTAGATCCCATGTACCGTGGTCAGGGGATAGGCACCAGGCTGTTTACCCGCGCTATTGATCTAGCCAAAAAGCGGGGAGCCAAACGGATGAGTGTGGAAGCACTCACCGATAACCTCGCCGCCGTGCGCTTCTATAAGCGTTTGGGGTTTTCGGACTTCAGCGAAACCCGCCTCATGAAGCTCCAGTAATTATTTGAGAGTGTTCATTTTTTAAAAGCTCCGTTCGTTAAGCTCCGCACTTTACGATCCATTCCCATGGGAGTATTAGTGCGGGTTAATGCCGCGTAGTCGCGGCCAGTCCAGGAGTTAACGCCTAAATTATGGTAAAATAGCGCTATAGCCCCGTTCGCAGTCCAGGAGTTAATGAGTCAATTCTCATTGACGAATATTACTCCTGGTGAGTGTCGCGTAATCGCGACGCTAGCGGCCGGAGGTGTACTATAAGAAGCAAGAGATTCGTTAACAAGTAAATAGAGCCCCGTTCGTCTAGCGGCCTAGGACGGTTCCTTCTCAAGGAACAAATCGCCGGTTCGAATCCGGCACGGGGTACA
>JACRMP010000024.1 GCA_016214885.1 Candidatus Gottesmanbacteria bacterium
ACACTTGGTATAGACGGCACTACACTGGTTGCTGAGTTGTCACGCCAGCACAAAGATGTGCGGTACGGCAAGGATAGCAGCGGAGTAACACGTATACTTAAGGATATTCTTTCTCCGGGTGATGTAGTGGTATTTATGGGAGCAGGTGACATTTATAATTGGGAAAGCGGGATTATCGACGCTATATAACTATGGATAAAAATCTGACAAAGTTAAAAGCAGCATTGGGTGCAAGACTGCGGGAGAACGAGCCGCTCGCCCGGTACACCACGTTTAAGATCGGGGGCCCGGCGGATTATTTTTATGAAGCGCAGTCAAAAGATGAATTTGCGGCTGCTGTTAGTCTGGCTCGGGAGACTGGTTTGCCGCTTAGTATTATCGGCGGCGGCACCAACCTCCTTATCGGGGATAAAGGCATCCGCGGTATTGTGATAAAAAATTCATCACAAAACATCTCAATCCGCGGCATCCGGGGATCTATGGAGCCGGGTTCCAGCAAGAAAACCGTTTTTGTAGAGGCAGATGCCGGGGTACCCATGAACAAGCTCGTCAGGTTTACCATAGAAGAGGGTTTGTCTGGTTTGGAAATGCAGTTAGGACTCCCCGGAAGTGTCGGAGGAGCCGTGTACATGAATTCCAAATGGACTAAGCCGGTGGGTTACGTGGGGGATTGCGTGTATCAGGCAGAGATACTTACGCCATCGGGCGAGGTTAAAGCGGTGACACAGGACTACTTCCATTTTGCCTACGATTACAGTATTCTGCAAAAAACCGGCGACATAGTACTTTCGGTAACATTCGCACTGCTTCAGGATAGTAAAGAAAAATTGTGGGAAACGGCAAATACCAGCATAGGATACCGCCGGGAAACGCAGCCGCAGGGGGTGTTTTCTGCAGGATGTACATTTAAAAATATTTCTAAAGCAATGGCGCTTACTGCATCAACCCCTAACCTGACTACCAGCGCAGGATTTTTGGTAGATAACGCGGGTCTTAAAGGGAAAAGGCTTGGGGACGCGGAAATTTCTCCGGTGCATGCAAATTTCATCGTTAACCGCAAAAATGCAACCGCTGCTGACGTGGTAGAATTAATTGAATTAGCAAGGAATGCGGTGAAGGAAAAATTCGGGGTAGATCTAGAGGAAGAAATCATCAGAATCGGGGAGTTTTAATATGCCGGGTAGTAGAATTTCGACACGATTTTGTTTGTTGCCGAAATACATACTACCTATATATAAATATTAGTCAGTAGAATGAAAGGAATGTGAGTTTTTGTCATCGTAAAAAGCAACAGTCGAAATTTCACAACCCGGTATGGATACATTCATCATAAAAGGGGGCAATCCCTTACAGGGAACTATTGAGGTGGGGGGAGCCAAGAACGTCGCCCTTAAAATTCTTATTGCCTCGCTCCTTACCGATGAGGAAATAATTCTTCATAATGTTCCGCACCTTAAGGACGTGTTTTCGTTAATCGATGTTTTGAAAAGTCTCGGGGTTACCGCCAACCTCACTAACCATGATCTCCGTATAAAAAATGGCACGATGGCTAAAGAGCCGATGGTACCTTTGGATATTGGTGCCCGGTTACGTACCTCATCCATGGTATTAGGACCCTTGCTTGCCCGTTACGGCAAAGCGCATGTTCCCAATCCGGGGGGGTGCAGACTGGGGGCGCGTCCCATAGACCGTCACATCGAAGGCCTGAAAGATATGGGTGCCATTATTGACTACAATTCCGAGGACGGATTTTTTCATGCAACAGCCGCTCGTCTTCATGGCGCCACTATCACATTTCCGAAAAATACGCACACAGGAACAGAGACCATAATTCTTGCCGCCGTACTTGCCGAAGGGATAACCGTTATAGAAAATGCCGCAGAAGAAATAGAAGTTGATGATCTGATTGCCTGTTTAAATCTGATGGGAGCGAAAGTGAAAAGAACTGCCAGCAGGACAATAGAAATTACCGGAGTTAAAAAACTTCATGGTGTTGAGTACACCATTATGCCCGACCGCAACGAAGAGGTAACATTTGCCATAGCAGCAGCCATAACCGGCGGCAACCTAGTGGTAAGCGGGTCACAGCCGCAGTATCTGGGATCATTCCTCGACGTATTCGTCCGCGCGGGCGGCAAGTATGATGTGTTGGATCCAACACATACCCGGTACAGTCAAAATGGGCTCATTGCTGCCACTGACATCGTTACTCTGCCGCATCCCGGATTTATGACGGACTGGCAGGCGCCATGGGCAGTATTCATGACCCAGGCGGAGGGGGTTTCTACCATTCACGAAACGGTATTCGAAAGTCGGTTTTCCTATGTATCCGAGCTTAAAAAAATGGGAGCAGATATAGAATTTTATGATCCGGTGGTGGAAAATCCGCCGCAGTTTTATAACTTTAACTGGGAGGACAGGAAGGAAGAATACCATCAGGGGATCAGGATTCGGGGTCCCGTCAAGCTGCATGATGCCGTGCTTTCTGTCGACGATATCCGGGCAGGCGCTTCGCTGGTTTTGGCTGCCCTTGTCGCAAGCGGGGAAAGCTACTTACATAATGTGGGGCTTATTGACCGCGGGTATGAAGATCTGGAAAACAGATTAAGTGCCGTCGGCGCATTTATCACGCGGAAAAAGGAGGACGCTGTATGAAGCGGGATGTAACGCTCGTCGTGTTGGCAGCCGGCATAGGAAAACGGTTCCGCCCCTTCACTAAAGATAAAAACCTCTTTCCTTTTTTAGGGAGTCCGCTTATAGATTTTGTCCTTCCCAAATCACTCCCGCCGGAAGTAATCCACTGTGTAGTTGTCGCTAACGGAACAAATAAAGAAGCACTTGAACGTATCCGTTTCCCGGTGCCACATACGGTGGTGGTACAGGAGGAAGCCACGGGTATGGCGGGCGCAATTCTTGCAGCCAAGCCGCATATAGCCGGTAAATCGATTCTTATCGTGATAGCGGACGATGTGGCAGATCCTGCATTAATGGAGATGGTGATGAAAGCGGTGCGTCCCGATGTTTTTGGTGTGCTAACCACATGGAAACCGCAACAATATTTTCCCGGAGGCTATGTAGTATTCCGTGATAACCGTCCCGTCGGCATTAAAGAGAAGCCCGGAGCAGGTAATACGCCGGGTGAGTATGTGTATTTTGGAGGACAATATATTGCCCACGCAGACCGTCTTATCGAGGCCATTCAAAACGGTAAGAAATCGGGCGACGATATATACGAAGCCGCCCTCACCAAACTTATGTCCGATGAACGTTTTACCGCCGTTATTTACGACGGGGGATTTGTTTCACTTAAGTATCCGTGGCATGTCCTGGATATGACCACTTATCTTTTGCATCATCGTCTGAAACCAGGTAAAGGCAAGAATGTGGATATACGCAACAACGTGAGTCTTGAGGGTGTGGTGTACCTCGGGAATAATGTGAAAATATTTGAAAATACAAAAATCGTTGGTCCCGTATATGTCGGGGACAACACGATTATCGGTAATAATAATATTATCCGCGAAAGCATTCTCGGTGAGGGTTGTGTGACGGGATTCAATACCGACATCACCAGAAGCTATATCGGGGATAATTGCTGGTTCCATAGTAACTATATCGGTGACAGCGTACTTGAGGAAAACGTGAGCATGGGTTCAGGTTCTGTGTTGGCTAATCTGCGCCTTGATGAGGGGGAAATTACGAGTGTCATAGCAGAAGAAAAGGTTGGGACGGGTAAAACCAAACTCGGTGCGATGATCGGCGAGGGCGTGAGAATAGGGGTAAATGTCAGTGTGATGCCGGGGGTGAAAATAGGAGCACAATCCATGATAGGTGCCGGTATCATCCTCGACCGGGATATTCCGGAAGGCTCCTATTGTGTGAGCAAAAGCGTTATCGATATCAAAAGAAATAAAGCGAATATTGCCTCCGGTAACCGCGAGCATTACAAAACAAAGATTTAACGGCCTATGAAACAGCAGGATTTGATTATTCTCCATGGGTGGAATTTATCCGGTAAACGGTTTGATCCGCTCACCAGGGAGCTTAAAAAACTTGGCTTCCGGATTTTTGCGCCGGATTTCCCCGGATTCGGCGAGGAACCTGCTCCGGATACTGCCTGGCATGTTGCAGATTATGCGCACTTTCTTAATGCATATATCAAAAAAAATAACATTAAAAAGCCGGTGCTGGTAGGACATTCGTTCGGTGGTCGGGTGGCGCTCAAGTTTGCCGAGCTATACCCTGCCATGGTTGACAAGTTGGTGCTTACGGGTACCCCGGGATTCAGTCCCATTCCCTCTCCGAAACTAAAATTTTTTCTGTTCATTTCCAAAATAGGCGGCATTGTATTTATGTTGCCGGGGTTAAAATCTGCCGCAGATAAAGCAAGAAAATGGCTTTACTATATAGCCGGCGCCAGGGAATTTTTGCGTGCCGAAGGCTCTATGCGCCAGACATTTAAATATATTGTTTCCGATGATTTAGTTGCTTCCATGAACAGCGTTTGTGTCCCCTGTATGCTCGTATGGGGTGAGCTGGACACGATTGTTCCCGTTGCCATAGCCAAGCGGATGGAAGCGCAGATTAACAGTGCTATTCTCACCGTTATCCCCGGAGCTGATCACGGAGTACCGTTTAGAGAGGCAAAACAATTTACCGCAGAGATCAGCAAATTTTTACTCGGTTAATATGGACGTCATAACACTGTTGGGAAGCATCGGATTTGCATTCCGGTTTGGCCATAAGGCCGCGGGACTTCTTTTTTTGTGGTGGAGGAAAGAATATCGGCTCGATCGGATGCGCATCCATCTCGGTACTAAGCAGGGGGAAAGCATCTTTTTCGGCAAAACAAACATCAGCTTGATGCTGCTTACCGCGTTGTGGTTTGTGCCGGTTATCCGGCAGATTAGTTATATGCTGCTTTCCCTTGCTCTCATATATCTGGGATTGTTGTATGCAAGAAGTATCCGCCGATGGTTGCTTCCGCCGATATCGCCGAAAGTAATTGCGCTTCTCGTGTTTTTCTGTGTTTTTGTTTATGGCGTAACCAAGTTATCGTCTGTGCCCTTGCTTGTCGCGTTTGTTATTGCCGACCTTCTGCTTTTTCCTGCGAGTATTGTCTCGGTGAGTGTGCTCACCGTTCCCACCCGTATCTATCATTTCGTAAAGATACGGAACGCAGTCCATATGCTGAGGGGTCATAAAAAGATGAAAGTAATGGGAATTACGGGTAGTTATGGTAAAACATCAGTCAAAGAATACGTCTCCGCTATTCTCTCATCTACCTATAAAACGTTAAAAACCGATGCAAGCAAGAACTCCCCGATTGGGATTGCTGAAGTAATACAAAATAAACTGAAAAAGGATCACGAGGTGTTTGTTGTAGAAATGGGAGCTTATCGACCGGGAGAAATTGCGGAAATGACAAATATGGTGGAACCCGAAGTAGGTATTCTTACTGCTATAAACCCGCAGCATCAGGATTTGTTCGGTTCCATAGAGACCACGATGAAGGCTAAGTATGAGTTGTCTCAGGGTCTCCGCGGCCAAAAAATTCTTATCACTAATCTGGACAGTGAAAAAACACGGCGCATGGCCGGTTGGTCCAAGCGGGATGGATGTGATGTATGGGGGTGGACGGTGGCAGCAAAAAAAACGGCAGAGCAGCAGGTAGCGTCACATATATTTAGGGGATCGGATATCAAGGTTGATGCATCGGGAATATCATTCGATTGTGTTTATAATGGCCAAAAAAAGCGGATACATGCCCCGGTGCTGGGGGAGCATCAGGTAGGAAATATCATGGCTGCTGTTGCGGGAGCGGTTGCCATGGGTATGAGTTTTGCCGACGCAGCAAAAGCCGCCTCCCATATACACCCCGCGAAAAAAGTAATGGAAATAATTCCCGGCATAAAGGGCGCGTTGTTTATCGACGATACATTCAATAATAATCCCGACGCCGCAAATGCCGCGATACGTTTTATCGGTACACGGCCGAGTAAAAAGTATTTGGTATTTCAGCCCATGGTAGAGCTTGGATCGTACGCGGAAAGCTCACATGAAGATGTCGGTGTTACTGCCGCTAAATATTGTGATGCAATTCTACTTACCAACGGTAACTTTTTTGAATCATTTGAACGGGGGGTGCGGAGCATTTCCTCTACCGTTCCTTTGTTGGTGCTGCCTCCCTCGGAAATTGCCATGTATATCCGTAATAAAGTAACCAAAGATGACACCGTGCTTTTTAAGGGCAAAGATGCGGAGCATAGCCTCCATTTATTGGTGTAAGATATATGAACCTATTTATGCCGCAGATCATATCGGCATCCTTATCCCCGAATACTGAAGCTGATGACGTATTGCGGGCGTTGTCCATGTTATGTCGCCCCTGGCAGTGGAAAACCGGTGCATCGTTGGACAAAATAGCAAAGTGGTTTGCTAACCGGTACAGTGGGCGGAAGGCTGTTTTCTTTAACAGCGGGAGGTCATCATTGCTGGCTATTCTGGAAAGTTTTGGTATCGGAAAAAATGATGAAGTGATAGTACAAGCATTTACCTGTGTTGCCGTCCCCAATAGCGTATTGTGGGCAGGGGCTACGCCTGTTTATGCAGATATTGATGCTACCTATAACCTTGATCCTGTTGACGTTGAAAAGAAAATTACTCCGCGGACAAGGGCAATCATAGTACAGCATACCTTTGGAATCCCTGCTGATCTAAAGCAACTAATCATACTGGCAAAAAAACATAAGTGTATCCTTATTGAAGATTGTGCGCATGCATTGGGATCTACGTATGACGGAGCGCCACTGGGGAGCTATGGAGATGCAGCATTTTTTAGTTTCGGAAGGGATAAATCCGTTTCGAGTGTATGGGGCGGAGCGGCAATGATCGATCCTAAGTATTCTGACGCAGTAACGCGGTTGAAGACGTATCAGGAGGCACTGCCTATGCCCGGTGTGTTCTGGATCCTTCAGCAAATCATCCATCCTGTCGCATTTGCCGTAATTCTGCCCCTTTATCGTGTAGGCATCGGGAAGCTGCTGCTTGTTACTTTGCAGAAGCTGCATTTGCTTTCATTCCCGGTATTTGCAGTAGAGAAACGCGGGGAAAAGCCCCGTCAATTTCCTGCCAAGTATCCAAACGCCATGGCGTATCTTCTCATGGTGCAGCTTAAGAAAGTTGACCGCTATACCCTGCAGCGTACCGGCATTGCAAAACGTTATGTTGACTCGTTAAAAAAGAGTAGTACAACAGCACCTGTTTATATTCCCGGTGCTTCGTATCTGCGCTTTACCATTACCGTACCGGATCCCGCACTTATGCGGCAAAAGGCAAAAAAATATGGCATACTGTTAGGCAACTGGTATAACAATATAATCGACCCAGTGGGCGTTGATCTCATGGAGATTGGTTATCAAAAAGGCAGCTGTAAAAACGCAGAACGGTTTGCGAAGACAGCGCTTAATTTGCCCACCCGGATAAGTGATAACGATGCAGACAGGGTAATTTCATTTTTACATAAGGAGGTATAACTATGCCGTACTCCTGGGTAGATATTGTTATTGTGCTGGTTATTCTGTACCACCTTTATGACGGGTGGGAACGGGGGAGCCTCTCTCTCGTTGCTAATCTTGGCTCGTTTTTTATTTCTTTGTGGCTTGCGGTGAAATTCCAGGTGCAGGTGGGCAGCTTTATTATCGAAAAGTTCGGCGTTGCTGCCGCCTGGTCAAATGTTGTTTCGTATATCGGGGTGGCATTAATTTCGCAGATCGTGTTGGACACTGTTTTTCTATGGGCGATAGGAAAAATTCCGGTAAAAACACACAACTCTAAAATAAATAAGTGGCTGGGTGCAGTTCTCTCCGGGATAAACGGTACACTGATTATCATTTTTCTCCTGATTCTTGCACTGGCTCTGCCGCTCCGGGGGATGATTAAGCAGGATATCAACGCCTCGGTATTAGGCAGCAGACTAGTGCGCATGGCAGAAAAATACGGCGGGCCAGTGAGCCGCTCACTTGAAGAAGTGGCCCAGCAGGCGGTTAAATTTTTGACAGTTGAGCCAGGCAGCCATGAACAGGTGCCATTGAATATCCCTGCCAGCGGCGTGACGCTTACTGTCGATGCTAAAACAGAATCGGATATGGTGGCTCTGGTAAATAAAGAGCGGACGAGCAGAGGATTAAATCCTCTTGTTTTTGACGCCAGTACTACGGAAGTTGCCAGAGGAAAAAGTCGTGACATGTTTGAGCGGAAGTACTTTTCCCATTATGATCCGGACGGAAAAAATGCCGCCGACCGGATGAATGCGGCAAACGTGACGTATTCATTGGTAGGGGAAAATTTGGCATATGCACCTGACTTAAAAAGCGCACATGCGGGTCTTATGAACAGCGAGGGGCACCGGGAAAATATTCTGGAGCCTAAGTACCACCGTATCGGTATAGGGGTTATAGACGGCGGGGCATATGGCAAAATGTTTACCCAGATATTTGCCGATTAAGAAGTTTCATGAAATTACCCATTATCACTCCTTTGTCCGTCGGGCAAATGGCAGCAAACTGCTATATTGTGTCCGATCCGGATACCCGTGAAGGGATTATTATTGATCCCGGCGACGACCCGGAATACATAAGTGATATCGTGCTTAAGCTAAAAATCACCCCGACCCGCATCGTTGCGACACACGGACATTTCGATCATATTATGGGGGCTTTTGCTCTCTCGCTTGGATTCGGTATACCTTTTTATATCCATGGACTGGATGCATTTTTAGTAAGCCGAATGGCGGAGACAGCCGGACATTTTCTGGAGTTATCTTCGATTGATCCCGCCCCAACTATAAGCGGCAATCTGAAGGAGGGTGACACTGTGAGTGTGGGTGCTTACGGGCTTGCGGTATATCACCTGCCGGGTCACACGCCGGGAAGCATCGGGCTATACGAAAAGTCCGGCGGAAGTCTGTTTTGCGGGGATACCTTATTTGCCGGAGGCGGCGTCGGGCGGACGGATCATGGGTACTCCAGCCGTGAGAGTTTGAAAAAATCCATAAACAGAATTCTCCGGCTGCCATCTGAAACCGTGCTTTTTTGCGGTCACGGGGAGCCAAGCACGGTTGGCAGAGAATCTTCTTTTCACGTACAATAGCCGTATGTCACTACGTATGGATATCGTGGAGAGCCCAGCCATTTGGGAATGGTTCGTGCTTCAGCACAGCCCGCAGGCGCTTTTCCAGAGTTGGATGTGGGGAGAGGTACAGAAAAAATCAAAGGCACAGGTATACCGTTTCGGTTTTTACCTCGGCGACAAACTCACCGGCGTCGCACAGGCGGTGTTGGTAAAAGCCAGACGCGGATCATTTTTGCACGTTCGTCATGGACCTATACTCGAACAAGGAAATATCGCCGCATGGAAACAGGTGGTAGCGCTCCTCACCGGGGAGGCTAAAAAATTGGGCTGCCTTTTTGTACGGATTAGCCCTCTCCTTCCCGCGACAGACGAAACCAATACATTATTCCGTTCAATCCGTGCAATACCCGCGGCTATTCACCGTATGGATGGTGAATACTGCTGGGTTCTGGATTTGGATAAAACGGAAGATGAGTTGCTTTCCGGTATGCGCAAGACCATCCGCTATGAAATACGTAAAGGCCAGAAAGACGGCGTAGAAGTGTTTTCTACTACCGATCAAAAGTATCTTAAGGATTTTTTCACCCTGTATGAAAAAACCAGCACCCGTCAGGGATTCGTGCCGCATACGGGTATCCGGGAGGAATTCGAAGTATTCGCCAAAGCTAAACAGGCGATGCTCTATATAGGTAAATTTGAAAAGCAAACTACGGCAGCGGCAATTATTTTGTATTACGGGAATCAGGCAATATACCATCACGGCGCCTCAGTGCAGTCCAAAGTGCCGGCATCCCCGGTAGTGCAGTGGGAAGCAATGCTGGATGCTAAAAAGCGGGGAATGAAAGTGTACAATTTTTGGGGAATTGCACCGGAGAATAGTCCAAATCATCCATGGCGGGGAATAACGTTGTTCAAAAAGGGCTTCGGGGGCAGGGAGATTACCTATTCGCATGCGCAGGATATACCCGTTTCTATCTTTTATCTAATTCCTAGGGCTATAGAGACAGTCCGTAGGCTCATGAAAGGATATGATTGAGCTGATACCTGGCTCCGTTGAGTTTTTTACGGCGAGCTTCTATACTAAAGAAGGGTGATATGAAAAAGATACTAAAACAGCATCATATTTCGTTCCAAAATGCATTTGCCGGAGTCTGGTGGGCGCTTACTACACAGCCGAATTTCCGCATTCATATATTCCTATCTCTTGTGGCGTTAGGATTATCCTGGATTTTGGAAATTTCACCGGTCGAATGGTCGATCATCATATTCGCCATTGTATTGGGATTGGGGAGCGAAATGGTCAATACCGCACTAGAAGCCATGACGGATCTTATTACTTCCGAATGGCGCAAAGAAGCAAAAATAGCCAAAGACGTTGCCGCAGGCATGATGCTTATGGTTGCCTTTGGTGCACTTATTGTGGGTCTTGTTATTCTTGGACCAAAATTGTGGATTCTGTTGGGGTACTAAATTATGCAACTATTACTCGGCATCGTGCTATTTTCATGGTTGATGCACAGCATCCTGTTTATTCCGTTTATTAAGCTTCTTTATCACCTCAAATTACGCCGCCTTAACCAAGTTACCCGCGACATGTTTAACAAGCGGACTCCGCTGTTTGATAAGTTCCACCATCACAAAGCCGGGACTCCGGTAGGGGGTGGGCTGTTGATTATTGCGCTTACTACCCTGCTTCTCCCGGTACTCCTCCTCCTTATGTATTATTTCTGGATACCGATAACATCGGTCTACCCGATGGCGAGCGAGGTAAAAATACTGTTGTTTACGTTTATTTCGTTCGGGCTTTTAGGGTTGCTGGATGATACAAAAAAAACGTTCGGTTGGGTGAAGAACGATTTTTTTGGCTTGAGACTCCGGCATAAATTATTTTTGGAAATACTGCTGGCTTTTATAATCGGCTTTTGGCTGATGCATGACCTCAAAATCGGGATAGTCCATTTGCCGCTTCTTGGCGTATTTCACCTCGGATGGTGGTTTGTACCGTTTGCGGCGTTTGTGATTATCGCGTTTGCCAATGCTTTTAATATCACAGATGGATTGGATGGGTTATCAGCCGGAGTGTTGGTAATCGCGCTATTTGCATTTTGGTTTTTATCCGCGGCAATTCTGGACACCGTTTTGTCTACTTTCCTGGCACTGTGGATCGGAGGGGTACTCGCATTTCTTTACTTTAACGTTCTGCCATCGCGTATATTTTTGGGAGACGTGGGGGCGCTGTCGTTTGGCGCAACGTTTGCGGTAGTAGGGTTAATATTGGGTAAAACACCCGCACTCGTCATCATCGGAGGCATATTTGTTCTGGAGGTAACCAGTTCTCTCGTGCAGTTGGTGGCAAAGTCTATAACAGGCAAAAAGCTCTTCGCTGCAGCGCCTCTCCATTTGTGGTTACAGGTCAAGGGCTGGCCGGAATCAAAAATCGTCATGCGGTTCTGGATACTCGCTATTGTGCTGGCACTGTTTGGGTTGTGGTTAGCGCTCCTCAATTAGCCTCTTTTACCATGAAGATATTTAATTCACTCAATGGCCGTACGGGGAAACAGAGTGCAATCCGCCATATTAAGCGTGCCCATGGCACCGGGGACCGATGGCTGTTGGCAACAACAGTAGTGCTTGCCATCATCGGCATCGTCATGGTGTATGACTCATCGGTAGCTATTGCATTCCGTGATTTTTCAGACCCGTATCATTTTGTGCGCGAGCAGATTAAGTGGCTGGTGTTGGGATTAACGGCATTTGCCGTTGTTTCGCGCATTCCTTATGGTCTGTGGCGCAGGTTCGCCGTACCGGGGATAGTGGTCACATTGTTGCTGCTTATTGCCGTGTTTATACCCGGCTTCGGCGTCCGGGCGTTAGGCGCTCACCGGTGGATTAATTTTGGTTTTTTTGTACTCCAGCCTGCTGAGTTCGCTAAGCTGACTATGGTGCTTTACTTGTCTGCATGGTTTGCCACCAAAGAAAAAAGCAGGTTATTGGCGTTTCTTTTGCTTGTGGGTATGGTGGTGGGGTTGGTAATTCTTGAACCGGATTTGGGGACAGCGGTCACCATCCTTTCAACTTCTATGATTTTGTATTTTTTATCGGGGGCACCCATTGCCCACTTTATCGGTCTTATTCCCGCGGCTTTAGCCGGTATTGCGGGACTTGCAGTAACGCAGCCGTACCGTCTCCGTAGAGTGATGACATTTTTTAATCCGGATGCGGATCCATTGGGAGCATCGTATCAGATCCGTCAGGCAATTCTTGCATTGGGATCCGGGGGATTATTCGGAGTGGGTTTAGGCAAATCCCGCCAAAAATATGAATACCTGCCGGAGGCAAACACCGATTCAATTTTTGCCATTCTTGGAGAGGAAACGGGATTTGTGGGATCGGTAATTGTGATAAGTCTTTTGCTGTTTTTGGTGTGGCGGTGTTTTAAGATAGCCAAACGGGTGAACGATCCGTTCGGCAAGTTGTTTACGTTGGGCGTCGGATCGTGGATAGGCACCCAGGCGCTGGTGAATACCGGATCCATGGTCGCACTCCTGCCGCTTACCGGCGTACCGCTGCCACTTATTTCCTACGGAGGGTCAGGATTAGTTGTCACCCTGATTGCTCTCGGAATCGTTTATAATGTGAGTAAGTCAGATAGTTAGTCCGTATGCAAAAACCGGTAAATATTCTCATAACAGGAGGACATGTAACTCCCGCCATAGCAACGATTGAGGAAATTAAAAAGCGTTACCCCAAGTGGCAGATTACCTTTGTCGGGCGTAAACACTCGCTTGAAGGGGTGAAAGTGCTATCCGAGGAATACCGTCTCATCAAAGATCTCAATATACCGTTTATCCCGATTACTGCCGGCAGACTGAAACGTGACGGGGGATTGGGCGCACTGGTGGCTCTTCTTAAAGTTCCGGTGGGCCTTATTCAAGCCTTTGCTGCAGTGATGCAGGTGCGCCCCGATGTGGTTGTTTCGTTTGGGGGGTATGTGGCACTTCCGGTAGCACTTGGTGCGCGTATATTGGGTGTCCGCGTCATTACGCACGAGCAGACGACAAGGCCGGGGTTAGCTAACCGCATCATTGCGCGCATTGCCGACCATATCTGTATAAGTTTTCCGGAGACAAAAAAAATGATAACCGGCGGCAACCGTATCACTCTAACCGGATTGCCGTTACGGAGTGCAGTACTTAACCCGCCGGAACAAAAACCGTTTCCGGTGCCGGAGGGTAAACCTATTCTTTTTATCGTTGGAGGGAGCACCGGATCGGTGAGTATAAATAATGTGGTATTTGCGTCGCTCCCTACGCTAGTAAAGTACTATACGGTGGTGCACCAGGTCGGCAGACTATCAATCGCCCACGGAGAAGCAGTTGCCCGTGATTTACCCAAAACACTCGAAAAATATTATATTCCCCGTGCGTATTTTTCGGCGGCTGAATACAGTTGGGCAATGCACAATGCTGAGATAGTGATCGGCAGATCGGGAGCCAATACAGTAACGGAAATCGCATTGTCCGGAGCAGTCGCCATATGCATCCCGCTCCCGTGGTCGGCGCATAACGAGCAGTTTCATAATGCGGCATTTTTGGTTGGCGGGGGTTCAGTGATTCTGCCACAGGATAAACTGACACCGTCATCGCTCATAAAAACCGTTAATGAAGTGACTGCTACTATAGGCGCTCGTAAACTGAAAGCAGGAGCACTTGCCATGTTGCTGCCGGCAGACGGTGCCAAACGGCTGGTTGACGTAATTGAACACATGATAACCCCGGAAAAACATCCATGACCTCACGGCTCACCAATTATTCAATGAAGCGGACCCTGCGTTTTGTGGGCAGCGTGATCCTGTTGTTGGGAGGTACATTTTTTATGGCGATGGTGCTCGTTAGAGCATTTACTATCCGCGATATCATCGTAGATGCGCCGGGGATGACTATTGAATTGGATAAGCAGAAATTCGGCAAAAATCTGTTGTTTCTGCCTACCGAAAACCTTCGGAAAGAATTGCTTTCTGCTTATCCGCTTTTAAGTGACGTCACATTTGAACGTAAGTTCCCAGGTACGCTCATGGTGCATCTGACCAAGCGGTCGGCGTATGTATTTCTACAGAGTAACGGCAATAATTACGAACTTGATGAGCGCGGGTTGGTGCTGGGTTCTGTCGACAGCACCGCGGGTAAAACGAATTTGTTTTTTAATATCGGTATATTACCGGCAGGAAGCACTGTGGCAGACGGCAGGGTGATTGCCGCTTTGTCTTTTTTGCGTGCCATGGAAAACCCGTCGTTAATTGTCAGGATAGAGCCAAGAGATAGCCATTCAATACAAGCCAAACTAGGAAATACAAACATATTTCTTCCTCAAACCGGTGACTTACGCGCCAAAGCAGACACTTTACAAATAATTATGGAGGGGTTTAGAATGAAAGGAACACTGCCCACCGTGATAGATCTCCGTTTTGATAAACCGGTCATCACGAATTAATGAGTTAATACCACCTTATGGCACGCGATCGTATCCTCTCTGCAATTGATATAGGCTCCTCTAAAATTGTGACGCTTATCGCTTCTATAGCCGACGAGGGCGAAGCGCGTATTATCGGCGTATCCGTTTCTCCCAGCCGCGGACTCCGGAAAAGCCAAGTCGTAAATATCGAAGAGGCTACCGAAGCAATATCTGCTTCACTCGAAGCGGCGGAGCGCATGGCAGGAGCATCGGTCGCCCAGGCATTCGTAAGTATCGGCGGCTCCCATGTAGCATCATTGAACTCGCATGGGGTGGTCGCGGTGGCTGAACCCGAAAAAGAAATTACGGCTTTTGATGTTAAGCGCGTCATAGATGCTGCGAAAGCAGTGCAGCTGCCCACTTCCCGCGAAATACTCCATGTGCTGCCAAGAGGGTACATTGTAGACGGACAGGAGGGCATCGTTGATCCTATCGGCATGGGTGGGGTGCGTCTTGAGGTGGAGACCCATCTGGTGACCGGCGGGGCTACCGCCATACGGAACTTGCACAAATGCGTTTCTGAACTTGGTGTAGAAGTGGCCGGTATCGCTTTCGGCGGCTTGGCATCAGCGGCGGCAACATTATCTGATACCGAAAAGGAACTGGGTGTGGTGCTTGTTGATATCGGCGGGGGAACCACCGATGTCGCGATTTTTGTAGAAGGAGCGCTTTCTTACTCATCCGTTATCCCGGTAGGGGCGATAAACATCACCAAGGATTTAGCGGCTGGACTCCGTGTTTCGCTCGAAAGTGCAGAAAAAATTAAATTGCGTCTCGGGGAATTACCAAGAATGCCGGCCGTAAGCGAAGATGAGAAGCCCAAAGGTAAGGGTGACAAAGATGATGAAATTGATGTATCTGATCTTGGGCTCCCTGAGGGGATGCGCTCCATATCCAAAAAAACATTGATCGAAGGAATTATTAAACCCCGCGGTTTCGGCGGCATGACTCCATCCGGAGTAGTGATTACCGGAGGGGGAGCAATGACCGTAGGAGCAGTGGAAGCAGCCAGAAGGAATCTGGCAATGCCGGTGCACATCGGCACTCCGCAAAAAATTACCGGGCTTATCGATGAAATAATGACCCCCTCCTACGCGGCAGGCGTAGGGCTCCTGCTTTGGGGCAATTCCACCGGTAAATCCGAGTCATCTGGTTCGTTGCTTTCCGGGTTCGGAAAAATCGGAAGCGCTATACAAGTGAAAGGACTTGCCGGAAAGGTCATTGATCTGGTAAAGTCGTTCTTGCCCTAAATTTTTTTCACCCCGCGCAGACTTGCCCCTGACGGAATAATTGACTAACCGTATATTTTTTTACACCTATGTTAATAAAACCTGATCTTGCACGGTTTGCAAAAATCAAAGTCGTCGGCATTGGCGGCGGCGGAAGTAATGCAGTCAACTCCATGATCATCAACAACCAGATAAATGGCGTGGACTTCATATCCGTCAACACTGACGGCCAGGCACTCTTGCTCTCCCAGGCGCAAAGCAAAATTCAGATCGGCGAAAACCTTACCCGCGGATTGGGTGCGGGAGGAAGCCCGGAAGTGGGGAGGCAAGCAGCAGAAGAATCACGGGAAAAAATTGCCGAATATCTTAGGGACACCGATATGGTGTTTTTGACATGCGGCGAGGGCGGGGGAACCGGTACGGGTGCCACCCCGATATTTGCGGAAATAGCCAAAGAGATGGGAGCGCTTACCGTCGCAGTGGTTACCAAGCCATTCCATTTTGAGGGCACGCGCCGCATGGTGTCTGCAGAAGAAGGGATTGCAAACCTCAAAGATAAAGTGGACACCCTCATCGTGATCCCGAACCAGCGCCTCCTCGATGTTATTGATAAAAAAATGACGCTGGTCGAAGCATTCCGGGTAACGGATTCGGTATTAGGTCAGGGGGTGCAGGGTATTTCCGACCTGATCACCATGCCGGGGCTTATCAACGTAGACTTTGCCGATGTGCGGGCAATCATGACCAATGCCGGAAGCGCCCTTATGGGTATTGGCACCGGAGTAGGCGAAAACCGCGCAGCAACAGCAGCCCGTACCGCCATCGCCAGTCCGCTTCTGGAAACGACGATTGAAGGAGCCAAAGGCGTACTCTTTAACATTATCGGCGGCAATGATCTTACGATGTCTGAGGTGGATGAGGCAGCCAAGCTTATTTCGTCTGCAGTAGATCCTGATGCCAACATCATTTTCGGCGCTATCATCGATGAGAAGCTTGTCGACCAGATTAAGATTACGGTGATCGCCACAGGTTTTGATGAAACCAAAAAACGCCTCCGCGAACTAAGCGGCAAACCGGCAGCGGATACGCGCTACGGCTACCCGCGCCAGTCGGCTTCATTCGGGAAGCCGGTAGCTCCCGCTCCCGTGTCGCCTATGGATCAGCCGGTCATGCAGAAACCTCCGGTAACGTTTGCGCCAACGGAAGACGAAGCGCCTCCTGAAGAGGATGAGTTTGATATCCCCGCATTCTTAAGACAGCGAAGTTAAAGGTGTATGCCTTTGGGTTTGTAGCCGACGTTGTCTTTGTTATACTTCTTGCACGCTATGCGGACCGATTTCATTATCAAGCGTCTTTCCCGGAGATCGATATCACTCCAT
>JACRMP010000008.1 GCA_016214885.1 Candidatus Gottesmanbacteria bacterium
CACTATACCCGCCAGTGTTTAGAAGCTAAACGGCGGGGACTGGTCAAAAAAGTTATCTCGACAGTGTGGGAAACCATTCCTCATAACAACGAAGGGATTTATGGCCGCAAAGCATTTAAGGCAAGAGCGCTCCATGAGTTGGATCACATAATCGCGGTCACATCGAGAGCAAAACAGGCATTGGTTTCCGAAGGAGCTGATCCAGATAAAATTTCTGTAATTGGCGCCCATGTGGACACGAAATTATTTCGCCCGGCAACACACATTTCCAAAAAGGTAACCCCGGGCGGACAAAAGCAGCTTACCATTTTGTACTGTGGCAGACTTGTGCCGGAAAAAGGAGTGGAGGAAATTCTTACTGCAATGAAGGCGCTGGCAAACAACAAAACACTAGCAGACTATCAGCTTCAATGGCACTTTGTCGGAAACGGAAACCTCCGCAAAGACGTCGAAGCGGCGGCGAGGCTAATTCTAAAAAATTGGCACTCTACTATAGAGACTGCCAAATACTCAGACATGCCAAAAATTTATCAGCACGCAGATATATTTGTAGCACCCAGTAAACCGTCTGTCTACTGGGAAGAACAGTACGGCATGGCACTGTTGGAAGCACAGGCAAGCGGACTTCCCATCGTGACGACAAACTCAGGAGGAATACCGGAAAATGTGGGGGAAGTTGCAGTAATTGTACCGCCGGGGGACGCGGCTTCCCTCTCTCATGCCATTTATTCTTTGGTTACCAATCCGGCCAAACGAAGGCGCATGGGAGAAGCATCCCGGGCGAGGGCGGTACGCGTTCATGACATCACCTTGGGTGCTAAAAAGTTATCAGCCCTATATGAACAGGTGATCAGTTCGTGAAGAGGTAATAAAATATCCCCATGACGTTTATTACGGTAAATGCCGCAACGATGATAGGGAGCACACTCCGCAGGAGTGCATGTGTATAAACTCGCTTTGTTACGTCAGCAAGCCCCACTGCAATCAACGGGAGGGTGCTTACAAACATCCGTCCGCTTACCGAAGCCCCCTGCCACCACGTACTCCAGCTGGCGATAAAATAGAGCTGCATAGCAAAAATCAGCAGCAGTATCCGGTAGGTTTTGGCACCGGTGAGTAGTCCGTATATGCCGATGGCTGTCACGGGTGTCCAGAGAAATAGACCGCTCTGGGGGCTGAACAATGTACCCAGGATATGGGGATGCAATAAGTCGAAGGACTCCCCTCCTGCAATGTAGGGGTTAGCAAGCGAGTTGTATAGTGAGTACCACGCAGTTAGCTGTGGGATGAAAAACACCATGAACCCGGCAGCTAAGGGAGCCGGGCGGATTTTCTTCCAAACAGGGATAAGTGCTAACACATACACCATGTCCTGGAGGCGTACTGACGCAAGAAGAGCTAGGGCGGCTCCTACGGCAAACCAATTTTTTTTCGGCATGGCAAGGAGGGCGAGGAATACAACCGAACAAAAAAACGAAAGTGCGTGTGAATTAACGGTATCGAGTGATCCGTAGAATAGTAAGTTGGTGGCTCCGGCAGTGAGGAGCAAGGCGAGTGAAGTCACAGCGGGAGAGCCACGGAGTAGTTTAGTAAGCAGTATAAGCCCTGCGATTGCCGCTCCCAGCGACGTGAATCCTGTCGCCAGCTGGTAGGGTAGTCCCCATCCGTCGCTGCGGAACATCCGGTGTACCCCAACATATGCGGGCGCCCAAAAAAGAGCGGGGCCAATACTGTATTTGTTGCCTGGTCTGCCATCTGCCGCAGGGGGCTGCGAGACTCCCTGGCGGGCATACTCGTTGGCAAAGTGCAGATCAGTGTCCACTACGATAGACCGGAGCCACGAGTAATAAAATATGCCGTCGCCGTATACTGTTTTTTGTAAGTGCCACGCATGGGATACAAACCCCAGAAAATATACGGCAATTATGATAAGCACAGCGATCCGAAGCTTCATACCCGTATGATACAATGAATGCATACTATGGGTATATCGGCCGTCGTTCTCACCCAAAACTGCGCTTCCACCTTAGCAGCCACACTTGAAAGTCTTTCGTTTTGTGACGAAATTATAGTTATCGATGACCACTCGACTGATGATTCAGGAGCTATTGCCAAGAAATACGACGCGGTTGTATATACCCGCTCATTGGATGGGGATTTTGCCGCTCAGCGGAATTTTGGTTTAGCCAAGGCAACGCACGACTGGGTATTGTTTATCGATTCCGATGAGGTGGTGTCGCAAGCCCTTGCCCACGAAATCCGGGAAGCAATCCAGAGTGTGGACGTCAAAGGGTTTTACGTAAAACGGCGCGATATCCTCTGGGGTACCCCAATGGTTCACGGAGAAACGGCGGACGTGCGTCTTCTGCGGTTGGCCAAAAAAGGCAGCGGCAAATGGACAAGACCGGTCCACGAAGTGTGGAATGTGACTGGCGTTGTGGGTACACTGGAACATCCTCTTGATCACACGCCGCACCCATCGGTTGCTGATTTTCTTTCGGACATAAATCATTACTCGACGATCAATGCCGCACATTTTTATAAGTCAGGAGTACGCGTTACGGTGTGGCAGATCATCGGGTACCCTATCGCCAAATTTATACGAAATTACGTTATAAAACGCGGATACAAAGACGGGACTCCCGGTATCATTGTGGCACTGATGATGAGCTTCCATTCGTTTCTGACCAGATCCAAATTATGGCACCTCCAAAAACAACAGGCCTGATTACCGTAGTTCTCCGACTATTTATAGCAGCGGCAACAGGTAAAGCGTTGGTATCGCTGTATAGAATCATCACCACCACGGCTCCGGATTTTGCCTACTACTACGAAGCTGCCCAGGAGGTAACCCGTCGGGTGAGTAACCCCATTCATTTATTGCCGCCGCCATCGCTTCTTATTTTCGCGCCTCTGAGTATTATGCCGTACGGGTTGGCACAAGGGATCTGGGTAGCTGTTTCATTTGTCTGTTTAATTGCCGTGATATGGCAGGTGACCGCAGCAGCAGGTATCCGTGATAGGTGGGCGAGGTCTGGGGTCACTGCGCTGGCATATCTTTCGTTTCCCACTCAATTTACTTTGGGGATGGGGCAGGTAAATCTTATAGCGCTGTGGCTGCTTGTTATATCGGCGGTGTGGGAAACGCAAAAGAAAAGTATATATGCGTCCGGTTTATTTGCCCTGGCTATTCTTCTCAAGCCAGAACTTATACTGCTTGTGCCGGTTTTTTTGCTTGCCCGGCGGTGGAAGTTTGTCATGGGGCTCGTTGCGTTTTTGGGTGCTGCAATAGTTGTTTCCTTAATGGTGTTTGGGGTGCGTGCTTTTACCGGGTACAGCGAACGCATGAGTGCCGCAGCAGCCGGGTGGCGGGACGTAGGGATTTATTACAACCAAAGTTTGTCGGGGCTGCTGTCACGGATGGGTGACACCGGGGGAAATTGGTACGTGGGATTATCGGCGCTCATTATTGCTATTACGGTCTATGCGTTGATAAAAAGACGGGCAGTGTTTCCGCAAGTGTTGTGGGAAACAGTTCCTTTGTTCCTCCTCGTCGAGCCTATCGCCTGGCAGCATCATTTTATTTTTTTAATACCCACTTACCTAGTGCTTTGGAAAAGAAAGCAATCCCTGGGAACAGCAGTTTATTTAGCGGTAAGTTATTTTCTGGTGAGTCTCAACTTTGCCGCACCGGGATTTCTTGATACCATGCCTTTAGGGTGGTTAACCCTTTCCCATGTAACCATGGGAACACTCATTCTCTGGGTTATGACGCTTACCTGAATATGAAAAACCTGTTTGTTTTGCTGTTCCTGGTTGCCGGTTTTGCTGTAGGTCAGGTGGTCAGCCTCCCCCTCGCCGCCGGAGCAAGAATTACACTTCTGGATGTAGCGGTGGTTACTGTACTCATCGTGGCTGCGGTAAGAAGTACCAAAAAACGGATAATCCCGTCGCTTTGGGCGCCGGTTATGGCGTTCTTTGGAGTAACACTGTTGTCTTTGGCCGGAACATATACAGATGTTCCCCTCTATGTAACGGGCGGGGGGCTCTTATATGTCTTACGGTGGATAACCTATGCGGCGTTGTATTGGGTAGCGGTGGGGAAGTTTGCTACAGCGCGGAACTGGAATATAACCCTTATCTTGGCAGGAGTTATTATGGCAATAGGTGGTCTTATCCAGTATGCGTGGTATCCGGATTTACGAAACCTCTATTATCTGGGATGGGATCCCCATTACCAGCGGCTCTTCGGTACGTTATTTGATCCGAACTTTATGGGGATACTACTCACACTCTCCTTAGTAACTATGCTGGGATGGGAGGAGAAAAGCATCAAGCTCCGTTTGTTTAAGGCGGCAGGCATCACTGTTGTTTTGTCAGCACTCCTCCTTACTTATTCGCGCAGCAGTTTCATTGCATTTTTAACGGGAATTATTCTGTGGGGCATACTCATGCATAAAAAGATGCTTACGGGAATAATTATTTTCATTATGGCCGTAAGTGTTGTGGCATTGCCAAGCACCGGGGAAGGCAGGAACCTGATGCGCACCGTATCTACATTCGCCCGTATCGGCAGCGCCGAGCGCGCACTTACCCTAATCCGCGAAAAACCGTTGCTTGGTCACGGGTTTAATTTGCTCCGCTACGTGGCGGCCGAGCGCTCATGGATAGATGAGGGTAGTGTTCCTTCGCGCGCAGGAGCCGGGCTTGATACCAGCTTGCTGTTTGTCGGGGCAACGACGGGGGTTGTTGGCATGTTGGTATATGGGTGGCTTTTGGTATCGTTGGTTTTGCTGGGAATACGTGCATATGCCCATAAGCCGCTCCGTGCACAGGGAGCGGTATTTATCTCGCTTATTGCAGCGATAGTGGTACATAGTCTGTTTATCAACAGTTTGTTTTATCCGTGGGTGATGGCGTGGATGTGGCTTGCGGCAGGAGCGCTGGAGCAGGAGATTACGGTTTATACGTAACGGTGCGCTCCACTGTTGTTTCGTTTCCGGCGGCATCTTTGGCTACGATCGTGAGTTTATTTTCTCCGTCATTTAAGGGCATACTGTACGTAAAAGAACC
Organism: Candidatus Gottesmanbacteria bacterium; assembly: GCA_016214885.1. Lineage (GTDB taxonomy): Bacteria > Patescibacteriota > Microgenomatia > UBA10105 > UBA927 > UBA927. Next base: position 5,074 of record JACRMP010000008.1, read on the forward strand.
ATCGGATTTTACTACCACGATCCGTCCATTAATGGTGACCTTCATGTCCTCTTCGGTGAGTCCGTTAACGGTTACCTTGTGGGTGCCGTCATTTACCGTAGTATTGTCTTCCGGTTTATCTATGGTGAGCTTAGGAGCGGTGCGGTCTACTACTGTACTTATGACGTTGGACAGATTGCTTACATTATCTTTGCCGTCGGTTATTTTGGCGCTTATGGTTACTCTTCCCGGTTCGACCTCTATGCCGGTGAGCGAAAACGTCCCGTCATCAGCTACCGTGACTTTTTTGTATTCTTCGTCATTAAGGTACACAATTACTGTTCCTTTAGCGGTACCTTTGCCGCGGATGTCGAGTGTAGCATTTTTGGTTTCCTCAGGAAGGGGATCCAGTACAGGGGGGAGAATAATGGATTGTTGCTGCTGGGGTTGATTGTTTCCGCCGCGAATCCGGTCGACGAGCAGGCTAAACCCGATAAGTATCTTTACGCCGAAAAGTGCCAGAAACACCAGGAGGGCGGCCATGCCGATGAGCGCTATGGCAATCCGTTTGGATGCTGTTTTTTCTTCTACTCTGCGCAGTCGTGATGAAATCATAATCGTTTGAGCCCCCTGTCAGAATTGGACTGACATCTACGGTTTACGATACCGCTGCTCTGCCGTTGAGCTAAGGGGGCAATCATTCATGGGGCAAAACCGAGGTTTTTCCCCAACGCTTTTCCTACAATGTGTTGCGACGGTTCTCCCAACTATATCATCCCGCCGCAACTGATTTTACCCTGCTACCAACCAAGCGTTTCCGCCCAGCTCTTATGTATCCGTTATTATAACAAACCACAATGTTTTACGCGCATGACAGGGGGAAAAAGAGCAGAGCCGGTTTTGTCTCCGGGGTATATCAGGCCGACCAGCGGGCAAAAATCCCGTTGGGGAGCAATCTGCCGCTTGTTGAATCGGCAATGGCCAATTCTCCGCGGTTTTGGATGCCGCCCAAAGATGCCGTCATGTCGGTCAGGAGATGGGAGATAACAAGCGGCGATAAATCCGCGGTATACGCGTTAATGAGAATGAAGGCGGGCTTGTCAGCGATGAGCGCCCGACATGTAGTTATAAGTTTGGGCAAATCGTCTTCTATTTTCCAGACTTCGCCTTTTGGCCCCCGGCCAAAACGCGGCGGGTCAAGGATGATCCCATCATAGGTGTTACCCCGTTTGGTTTCGCGGAGGGCAAATTTATACGCGTCATCCGTGATCCACCGGACGGGTTTATCCGATAATTTGGATACGCTTACATTTGCTTTTGCCCATTCGATGGTGCTTTTGGCGGCGTCTACATGGGTGACCTCGGCGCCTGCGGAAAGAGCTGCCATGGTGGCTCCTCCGGTATAAGCAAACAGATTGAGAATTTTGGTAGACGGGCGGCTTTTTATCACTGCCGTCATCCAGTCCCAGTTAACCGCCTGTTCAGGGAATATGCCTACATGTTTAAATGACGTAGGCTTGAGGGTGAAAAAGATATCCCGGTACCGCACTTGCCAATCGGCGGGGGGTTGGGTTTTTATGTCCCAGTGCCCCTCGTCTTTGTCGCCCCGGACAAACCCTGCGTGCGCCCGCTGCCAAACGGCGTGCGGTGCCATGCGTTTCCAGATAGCCCGCGGATCAGGGCGTGCGATCACATAGTTGCCGAAACGTTCGAGTTTAGCGCCGTCTCCGCTGTCGATAAGTTCGTAGTCTACCCAGTCGGTTGGGGTGTATATTGTCATGGAAGTTTCCATGAATAGATTGTACACCCGAATCGCTCCGGTTTATAGCCTGCTAAGGCGAAAAAGCGGAGCAGATTGGTGGATACTCAAAAAATATCATTGGTATTTCAATTTTTTGTGGTATATCATGGGAAAATCGCATTATCCCTATGAAGCACCTTGTCTCTTTTTTTGCGGCGTTCGTTATAGCTCTTGGCACGATCAGTGTTGTCGTGTGGCAGATGTTGGGGCCGGTAAGCAGCAGCACCGAAGGATTGGTGCTTATTGTCCCCCAACAGACAGACGGATTTGATGCGGCAAGTGAGCTTAAAAAGTTATCACTAATCCGCAACGAAACAGCCTTCCGGTTATTTATGGATATTTTTGCCGCCGGCAAGTCCGTCGTACCAGGCGGGTACCGGCTTAACCCATCTATGACCTCATGGGCGATTGTTTCTAAAATTACGGACACTCCGCAATTTGTCTGGGTGGTGGTAGCGGAGGGACTGAGAAAAGAACAGATTGGCGAGCTTATCGGTACCAAGTTGGGCTGGACTGCAGCCCAGGAAGCGGAATGGAATGCCTACCGCAATGATTCTGCCGAATACCGCGAAGGGGTGTATTTTCCCGATACCTATTTGCTGCCCTCCGATGAGCCCGTCAGCGAAGTGGCTCGGCGTTTTATCGATAACTTTAATGCCAAGTTGGCACCCCACCTCGACAAGTTTACGGCCAAAAACATTAAATGGACGACAGCGGTAAAAATTGCGTCGCTTATAGAACGCGAGTCCGGGGGAGACAGCGATAAAGCGCTCATTGCGGGCATTATCTGGAAAAGGTTGGACACCGATATGCGGCTGGAAATTGATGCGACACTCCAATATATCAAGGGTAACAGTGAGGATGGTTGGTGGACGCGGGTAGTGCCTGCGGATAAATATCTGGACTCACCATATAATACGTACCGCAACAAAGGGTTGCCTCCGGGACCCATAAGTAACCCGGGGTTATCCAGCATACTTGCAGTACTCAATCCCGAAGAAACGGACTGCCTTTTTTACCTCCATTCATCAGACCGGGAGATACACTGCGCGGAAACTTATGAGGAGCATCTGGAGAACATAGATACCTACCTCCGGTAACGAGCTACACTAGGCGGGCAGGTGGGTGAACACTTCGACAAGGACAAACGCAATATACAGCGAAAACAGTCCCAGCGCTTCCAGTTTGGAAATACTGTGTTTGCTTTTGGCAAACATATAAAACAGGATGAGCCCTGCGATAAGGAACCCCAGACTCACTGCATAGCTGTTATTGAGGTATATGGGTTTGCCGTACCATAAGGTAAGGATCCCGTACAAAAAAGAATTAAACGCTGCCGATCCCAAATAGTCACCGAATGCGACCTGGTTACTTTTCATAAAAAGAGAGCGTACGATAAGTGATAGCTCCGGCAGGTTGGTGCCAATACCAATCACCATAAGGCTGATAAAAAATTCCGATAACCCCAAAAGCTCTGAAAAATAATGTGTTTGGGTAACGACCACCCAGCTGGATCCGTAAATAATCAGCGAGCCCACCACTGTTTTCCCCAGTTCTGCGGCGACGGAAAGGTTCTTAAATTGTGCAAGTTTAGCGACATTTTTTACAAATCCTTTGCGCTGCTCGAGGACGAGTGCCGATATGACATACAGGGTAACGGCAATGACGGCATCGATACGGCTCACCACACCGTCCAACGAAAGGAGGACGGGAATAGCAACCACGACAAGCGGCAGGATGAGGTTGTGCCCCCGTACTTCTTCGTTTATGGTGATAGCATGCCCGATGATTGCCAAAAGCGGGATAACCATGAGAAACAGCACGATAGAAGCACCGATCAAATTACCCACATAGATACTGGGTTGATCAGACAATACCGCATTTACTCCTACCGATACCTCGCTTATCGAAGTAAAAAGCCCCAAAATCAGGAATGAAACCAAAAAGGACGAAAGCCGCAGTTTATGGGCAATTTTTTCGACGGACTTGATGGCGATGCCAGCACCGAACCAGATGCCTGCAAAGGAGAGGAGGTAAATAACTACGTGCCCTGCCATATATTTAGTGTAGCAAATACATGGTAAGTTTGCCGTTTACCTCACTGCATCTTTATTTTTCGTTTTTTATAACAACATGTCGGAGAATACTTAAAGAGTCGGTCAGGGCTGAAGCTGCCTGGTTACGAACAATTCAATCTTCATGATTTCTTCATACTCAAGCGGGTAGCATGTGACTATGAGGATAAAAGTGTTCGATACTGATAAGCAAAAAGTGCTGAAACGTTTTGCTATTGCACGTGGTTCACTTAATTCCATCATTGAGTCGGGCGAATTTGAAAAAAGTTGGCTAACCATTCATAAAGCACTCAATGGAGCGCGCAAGCAACTAAACATGGCAACGTACATTATCGCCCGGCGACATCTGCACATGTGTTTGCTAAAACGGTCGCCTGAAATAATTGAGCACTCATCCAGCGAGATTATTAAAACATTCAATTATTTACGATAAAGCATATGTCACCAAAGACCATTATGATCGGAATGCTTGTTTTTATTGCATCAGTTGCAGGCATAGCATTTCTTTTGACTGCCGGTCAAAAACCTTCACCGGCAACCGCTACGTATTCAATCCGGGAATCTGACCGTCCTAAAGCTGAGCAGGATAAAACATTTGTTGATTTGGGGACAATCAAGGTGTCCGATGTCAAAGTGCAGGACTATACGCTCACGAATTCGGGCACAAAAGCGTTACAAATTCTCAACGTGAATTCTAGCTGCGGTTGTACAGCGGGACAAGTCATTTACAAAGGGGAGACGAGTAAAGAATTCAGCATGCATACGCAAAGCGGATTCGTGACTGAAATTGCTCCCGGCGACACTGCGATCGTCCGTTTAACTTACCGTCCTGCATCTATGCCAGTGTATGGGTTTGTAGAACGTGCAGTATATGTTGAAACGAATGATCCGGCCAACAGAAAATTAACATTTAGTATCAAAACGAAGGTGGAATAATAATGGATACAAATCTGCTGTTTGGTATATCGTTAACCGCATCGTTTCTTGCCGGTGTATTGGCGTTATTTGCGCCATGCTGCATCACATTTCTGTTTCCTTCCTATGTGGGAACAATATGTAAAGAACAGAAGCGCGTCATGTATTACACATTGGTGTTTGCGCTTGGATTGGCTTTTATTCTTATTCCAATCGCACTCGGTATACGGTCTATTATTTATTTTCTTGATGCGTATCACACTCCAATTTATTATCTCGGAGCACTTATCATGATTCTGATGGGGGTCATGACATTAAAGCCAATTCTCCACCTGCCACAAATCTTTCATGTATCAGGATTGCAGAATAAAAAAGTAAATACGGCGAGCGTTTTTGGGTTAGGGCTCATGTCAGGACTAACGTCTGCTTGCTGTGCCCCGGTTTTGTTTGCAGCGGTAACGCTTACCTCGCTCTCACCTTCGTTTTTCCAGGCGATTATTGTATCTCTCGCCTACGTTACCGGTATTGTGATGCCGCTGTTTCTCATGTCGATGTTTTATGACAAAACGTCTGCAAAAATCACGGGGCATAACAGACACAAAATATATACTATCCTGAAAAATCTGGGTGCTGGCATCTTCTTTCTCACCGGCACGCTCATTGCCGTCTTTAACTACCTAGGCAAAATCCAAATGAATCAGATGGAAGGTTACGGTCAGAAAATCCGCCTGATAGTCTTTGAAGCAGCAAAATACTTCAAAAATCCGGTTGTCGATATCGTGGTTTTTGGAACCATAATCTATATTTTTTATCGACTGTTGAGGTACAAAGGACATGAAAACGAATAAATTTTTTCCGGCGCTTCTCGTGAGTGTTGCGGCCAACATTGTTTTGGGTGCATTTTTGGTTATGCCGCAAATTACCAGGTTCAGGAGCGCGCGTATTGGTTTAGGTGTACAAAACAATTCGGTTGTTCCAAATGCTGCCAGCCAGGATAATTTGTTTGATGAGGTAAACCCGGTAGAGGGGTTTACCATTAAGGCCAGCTATGGCAACCTGGGACCTAAAATGATTGCCTCAGGGGTTATAGATGCAGCAAGGTTTAAGGAAACATACGAAAAATCAAACCAACCTCTGACAGAGGAACAATTATTAATCCTTGAAAAGGGATCTGATCAGGAGATCACGATTAACCGCGAAAACTCTTATTTCCTGCTTAATTTTTTTTGGGCGATGGGACTTGCCAATAAATCCCCGATTCTTGAAGAGGGAGACATGATCAAATATGGCGGTAAGGACGGTGCCGGCAGCTTTGCGTCAACCGGCGGCTGGACGTTATCAAAAGGGAATGCCATGAACTACTACTCAAAATCAGCACTCATTCCGCTCACTAAGGAGCAGGAAGCACTGGTATATGAGGTAACGTCCAATATTTTCCGGCCTTGCTGTAACAACTCAACTGCTTTTCCGGATTGCAACCACGGCATGGCGCTTCTTGCCGTTATGCAGCTTATGGCGAGTAATGGTGCAACGGAGAAAGAAATGTATGATGCCGGCAAATACTTTAACGCATACTGGTTCCCCGGCAACTACTATGATCTTGCGCTTTATTTCAAGAATAAGGATGGGAAATCCTTCAAAGATACGGATGCTAAAACGGTGCTTAGCCGTGAGTATTCATCGGCATCAGGTGCGCAAAGTGTCAAGAAATGGCTTGTCGAGAAAGGGTTGGTTCAACAACCACCGAAAACAGGTGGTGGGTGCGGCGTCTAAGGTGTTACTATCACATTAACGAACTGCTTATGAAGCGCTACTCCAAAAGCATTGTTGTTTCGGCCGCACCGGATCAGGTATTTGATTACGTTGACGACCACACGCGATTCTCATCCCATATGAGCAGTTCTTCCTGGATGATGATGGGAGGTTCAATGCATATCTCAACGGATAGCAAACTTGGTAAAGAAGTCGGATCACACATTCTTATGAAGGGATCAATTTTAGGTATTCCTTTATTTATTGATGAAGTGGTCACCGAGTATAAAAAGCCGAGTATTAAATCATGGAAGACGGTAAAAATTAGAAATCTTATGGTCGTTGGTGATTACGGAATGAAAATAGAAATACTCCCTCAGGCACACAATTCATTGTTACGGGTATCGATTGATTACGATATGCCCAATAAAAATAAATGGCTTGGAGTACTACTCGGAGATTGGTATGCCAAATGGTGTGTCCAGCAAATGCTTGATGGGGCTAAGAAATACTTTATCCCCAAAACTTAATGTTTTCTTCATGATTTTTTAATATAATACGATCATGAGAATACTTGTTGTCGAAGATGAGCGCCGGCTTTCGACCGTTATCAAGAAAGGTTTTGCCGAAGACGGTTTTGCGGTTGATCAGGCATTTGACGGCGAAGACGGACAGTACTTAGCGGAAAGTGAGCAGTATGACCTTATAGTCCTCGATATCATGCTTCCTAAAATTGACGGGCTTACTCTATGTAAAAATATCCGCGCCAAAGGAATTAACACACCCATTTTAATGCTTACCGCTAAATCCTCGACTGATGACAAAGTGGCTGGTTTGGATAGCGGCGCTGATGACTATCTTACGAAACCTTTTTCCTTCATTGAATTCCGGTCACGAGTTCACGCGCTTATTCGCAGAAGTCATCAGGAAGCCTCACCGGTACTTTCTATACACGATCTCGTGCTTAATCCTCTCAAGCATTCGGTAATCCGTACGGGAAAACCTATTAAACTGACACCGAAAGAATTTGCTATTTTAGAATTGCTACTGCGTCATAAAGGTGAAGTGGTGTCGCGTACCATGATTACAGAACATGTCTGGGATTACAATTTTGACGGCATGAGCAACGTCGTTGATGTGTTCGTCGCGTCGTTACGAAAAAAAATCGATACGAAAGGCAAAAAGAAACTTATCGAAACAATCCATGGGGTCGGTTTTAGAATAGGTGCTGAATCATGAATACAAAAAGCATGCGGTTTCGGGTCAGCATGTGGTATACCTCTATTTTTTCTTTTGCTATGGCAGTGCTGTTTGTCTCGTTTTATTTTTTGACACAGCAGTCACTTCTGTCGCATACGGATGCAGCTATTGCCTCCCATACAGATAGGATTATCGATATCATTGCACAGAAAGACGGCAATGCAATGGATTCGACATTCGTTAATAACAGTCAGGCATTTGCTCACCAATTTACCGAGATGCCCGGCATGGTGCTAATAATCGGCGATCCCTTGGGGAAGATCCTCTATTCCTCTCAAAGTCTGGGCGGTAATGAAGCTGTTGCTGAGGAACTTTTGGAAAAATCGGCAAATATTATCAAACCTACGTTTGTGAACCGGTCAATTGGCACCAGTACTGTTCGTCTGGGTGTGTTCCCAGCGAAACGCAGTAATGATGTCAAAACTCTGGTAATCATGGGTCAGCCAATGGATATCATTCAAAACTCATTAAACGCTCTCGTAATCACGCTTGTAGTAGTCTACATTGGTGTTTTTATATTAAGTTTGCTGGGTGGCATAGTCTTGGCCGGAAAAGCGATGAACCCTGTCGCTGCAATGTCTCACCAGTTAAAAAAGATCAGTGCCGAAAACCTTAATGAACGCGTCCCAAACCCCATTACCGGAGATGAACTCGAAGAGCTTTCCGAAACGTTTAACGGTCTCTTGGATAATCTTCATAAGGCATTTGCACGGGAACGCCAGTTTATCGGCGACATGGCGCACGAACTGAAAACGCCGCTTGCAACGATTAAAAGCACCATAGAGCTCACGTTACATAAAGCCCGGACGAATGATGATTATAAAAAAGCATATGCCGATACGTTGATAGATGTTAACCGATTGGAACAGACGGTAAAAAATATTCTGGATTTGGCCTGGATTGGTGCGGAAAACGCTCACACCCTAAAAGGAACCGTTGATTTGTCCAGGATCGCTTCTGATTTGCAGGAAATAGCGGAGAAATTAGCGACAGAAAAGAAAATAACCGTTAAAGCGACCATCGCTTCCGGCGTTGTTATAGAAGGAGCTGAAGATAAAATTTTCCGGTCGCTGCTAAACATTATCGATAATGCGATTAAATATACTCCGTCAGGAAAATCCGTCTCGCTATCAGTGAAGAAAAATAAACATCACGCTTTTTTTGTTGTCAAAGATACAGGCGTTGGTATTTCACCGGATGAACAGGCACACATGTTTGAACGTTTTTACCGAGGATCCAGGACGTCACGTACCGTTGGGTCCGGATTAGGGCTTGCTATTGCTCATGATATTATCAAAGCACATCGGGGTGATATCCAGGTAAGCAGCAAACCCGTTCAAGGCACGACCATGACTGTCGTTTTACCCCTCGCAGGCTCATAATCTATATGACTTCTTCATATCTCAATTCCTATAGTGAATGAGATCCACATGTGTCTTCATAAAATCTTCATAGTCAGCTTTGTAAGCTCTAACAATGAGCAGACAAAAAATCCACATAAAAGGCATGCATTGCCGCTCGTGCGAGATGCTAATAGAGGACGAGCTTCGAAAAGTGAAAGGTGTTACGGGTGTCTATGTCAATCATAAGACGGGTGTTGCTGATGTTGATTGTGAGTGTGAACTTGATCCCAGTGAGGTCAGCTGTGCGGTTAAAAACGCCGGATATGCAGTCGGAGAAGACGGTAAATTGCCGTTCGTTTCTAAAAACCGTCAGGATTATATTGACGTAGGTATCGCTTTTTTTATTACCATTGCGTTGTATTTTGTCGCGAAGACCCTGGGAATTTTTGACCTTGGGAAGTCCATTACCGGTAACTATTCAAGTTTGCCGGTTGTTTTTGTCGTCGGTTTAACTGCGGGTGTATCAACCTGTATGGCACTAGTGGGCGGCCTTGTGCTTGGCGCCGCGTCCCGTTTTGCTGCAAAGAACCCGCATGCTACCGGTATGGAAAAGTTTACTCCGCATATCTACTTTAACTTGGGAAGAATCGCATCCTATTTTGTATTAGGGGGCGCTCTTGGGTTTTTGGGGTCGATATTTCAATTATCTACCTCAATCTTAGGGATACTGACGGTAATCGTTGGTCTTGTTATGCTGCTTCTTGGTGGTCAGCTGATTGATGTTTTTCCATTCCTCAAACGCGTCTCGTTCACATTGCCCAAAGGAGTGAGTAGAGCGCTCGGTATTAAAGAGCAGTCAGCGTTAGAGTATAGCAATGGCAATGCTGCAATTATGGGTGCATCCACATTTTTTTTACCCTGCGGATTTACCCAGGCGATGCAGCTTTTTGCCATGAGTTCAGGAAATCCTCTTACCGGCGCTTTAACCATGGGGATATTTGCTCTTGGAACAGCACCAGGGTTACTCGGCATCGGTGGGCTCACGTCAGTTGTCGAAGGTAACGGCGCAAAGCTATTTTTTAAAACAGCAGGGGTCGTCGTAATTCTCTTGTCGCTATTTAATATCACCAACGGATTAAACTTGCTTGGCGTCAGTCCGGATGTATTAGGGGTATTCACGACAAAAGCAGCTGCAGGTAGTGCAGTGTCAGACCCCAATGTAACCATAGTTGGCGGTGTACAGGAAGTGCGCATGATCCAGGAATCAGGTGGGTACCGCCCGAACAAATTTACAATACAAAAAGGCATTCCCGTCAGATGGATTATCACTTCCAAAGATATTTATACCTGTGCAGCAAGCATCGTTTCCCAACAGCTCAATATAAGAAAAGGATTACAGCTTGGGGAAAACGTCTTCGAATTCACGCCTACCCAGACGGGTACTATCCGCTTTTCTTGTTCGATGGGCATGTTCACCGGATCATTCACTGTCGTAGACGGTACGGGATCAGCGGGATCACAAGTGCTGCAGGATCGAATCCCCACAGTTTCCCAAGGACAAGGATCCGGCGTAGCTGCATCTTGTAGTACCAACGGCGGTTGCGGCTGCGGCGGTGCTGCCAAAAAAGGGGCTGCTACTCAAGATAGCAATGAACCTGCAACGAAGCCTGTTACCCGGGGTAATGTACAAGTTATCAAGGCAACGTATACAGCACGCGGTGACATATCGCCAAATATCTTTACCGTTACAGCCAATCAGCCGGTGCGGTTTGAAATCGCAGCCAAAGATAACGGCGAAGGGTGTATGGGAAGTGTCGCAATTCCTAAGTTAAGCAAAAAAGTCGAAGTATTTAATAAAGGTGAAATAACCATCTTTGAATTCACACCGACCTCAACAGGAACTTATCCCATCACCTGCGCAATGGGGGTTCCCCGAGGGCAAATACAAGTCAATTAATGAAAGGAGCGTTATGAGCGTACAAACATTTACTCTAACCGGTCTTACCTGCCAGGCCTGCAAGAAGATAACAGAAAAACGGATCGGAACACTACCGGGAGTGTTCCGTGTCGAAGTGACCGTCGCGGATGGCTCCGTTCGCGTGGAGTCTGCAGATCCTATTACAAATGTACAAATCAACGAGGTACTCTCGGATACCCCGTATTTTATAGAAGGATAAATTTATGAACAGAACAATACATCTTGAAGTTAAAGGAATGCATTGCCAGTCATGCGAGATGCTTATAAAAGACGAATTGTCAGAGCTACCAGGAGTAAAAGATATCGTTATAGATCCAAAAACCGGAAAAGGATCACTGGTAGTAACCAATAAACAAGTGACGGATGCAGCTATTATTAAGGCTATTACAAAAGCCGGATATACAGGAATTATTACACCGTTCACAAACGGCAATGGTCACACCACGATGAGCCGGGAAGCATTTGATCAGCATGCTGCTCCGGTATCTCTCGCTATGCCGCAGGAGGTGGAAATTGATGGCAAGATTGGTAAAAGTGATGATGGGTTTTGGACAATTAAAGGAACCCTTCGTTTTGGAACACGAAATAATTTTGTTGAAACGGTGATGAATGCGGTTTCACCAGCAGCCGTAGAAGCAGTTGGCAAATCAGGAGAGCGTACGAACTTGGTTATCCAGGGGATGCACTGTTCTTCCTGTGCGGCAATTATTGAACGGCAACTCAAAAAAGTTCCTGGTGTTACGGATGCGAAAGTAAATTTTGCGGCCGAAAAAGCGTCAATCGTTCACGATTCGTCAGTTGCCAAAATTGATGATCTAATTGCCGGAGTCGAGAAGGCAGGCTACAAGGCAATTTCCGCGGATGCTGAAGATTCTAAAGCGCAGGCAGTGCGCCAGCAGGGCGAAATAAAAAGTCAGTGGAGGAGGTTTTTAGTTAGCCTCGCGCTGTCATCTCCCATGATCTATTTCATGTTCATGGACTTTTTCGCTATGCCGTTTAAAGCTACGCTACTTCCGTATATTGGAATTATTTCCTTAATTCTTTCGACACCGGTCCAATTCTTTATCGGGTCGAGTTTTTATAAAGGAATGATTTCGGCGCTGCGTATGAGGACGTTTAACATGGACAGTCTGATTGCCATTGGCACGTCAGTCGCGTATTTCTATAGTTTGGTCAATTTCCTTGTATACAATGCCCAAACAGGTTCTATCCTCGGATTGAACGGTGCCAAAATCCCTGAGCTGTACTTTGAGACCGCAGCGTTTCTTATAACGTTTGTCATCCTCGGTAAATTCCTGGAGGCAAAAGCGAAAGGGAGAACGAGTGAAGCTATCAAGAAGCTCATGGGCTTGCAGGCAAAAACTGCCCGCGTCGTGAGATTCGGTGAAACACTCGATATTCCGGTTGAGCAAGTTGTTAAAGACGATATTGTTGTCGTCCGGCCCGGTGAAAAAGTCCCCGTTGATGGCGTCATTGTCAAAGGTTCATCATCGGTTGATGAGTCTATGATCACTGGCGAAAGTCTGCCGGTTGAGAAGCATGTTGATGATATGGTTATAGGCGGCACGATCAATAAGGTAGGCAGTTTTGAATTCAAAGCCACCCGTATCGGAGGTGAGACGACCTTGGCACAGATCATCCGGTTGGTTGAGGATGCCCAAGGATCGAAAGCACCTATTCAGGCTGTTGCCGATCGGATTTCAGCCTATTTTGTGCCGGCTGTCATTATCGTTGCCCTGGTCACTTTTATCGTATGGTACTTTGTATTGGGAGCAACGTTATCGTTTGCACTCATGGCATTTACCGCCGTGATCGTAATTGCGTGCCCGTGTGCTCTTGGCTTGGCTACTCCAACCGCAATCATGGTTGGAACAGGTGTGGGCGCTGAGCATGGTATTTTGGTAAAAGGCGGCGAGCCGCTTGAGGCAGCGAGCAAGATTAATGCCATCGTATTCGATAAGACCGGCACCCTGACCCGCGGTAAACCTGAAGTAACGGACGTAGAAGACTACGGCACACTCGACGAAGACGATGTTCTGATGATCGCAGCAAGTCTTGAAAAGCAGTCTGAGCATCCGCTTGCCGAAGCGATTTATTCCTACGCACAGGAAGAAGGTATTAAGTTTTCTGATGTCGACGGATTCACCGCAGTTCCCGGACATGGTGTCAAAGGAAAGATTGGTAAAACTGAATATTATCTCGGTAACCGTAGGCTTATCGCCGACAAACTTGGCCTGGATCTAGGCCGCATTGAGCGAAAACTTGCCAGACTTGAAGAGCAGGGTAAAACAGCCATGATCCTGGCTTCCAAAAAACAGGTAGAAGGTGTGGTGGCAGTTGCCGATACTGTCAAAGATACTTCCCGCGAGGCCGTAGAGCGCTTAAAGAAGATGGGTATCGAGGTTTGGATGATTACCGGTGATAACGCCAGGACGGCCAAGGCTATTGCTACCCAAGTGGGCATAACCAATGTTCTGGCGGAAGTATTGCCGCAGGATAAGGCAAATGAAGTCAAAAAACTGCAGGATTCGGGAAAAAAGGTCGCCATGGTTGGTGATGGCATCAATGATGCACCAGCGCTTGCCCAGGCTGATTTGGGTATAGCCATGGGGAGCGGTACCGATGTAGCCATGGAAACAGGGGGTATTGTCATTATCAAAAACGACCTCCGGGACGTGGTGCATGCATTGGAACTATCCAAGAGCACGGTATCAAAGATCCAGCAAAATATGTTCTTTGCGCTCTTTTATAACGTTATCGGTATTCCCATTGCCGCGCGTATATTCAGCTTTATTGGCTTGGTCTTAAAGCCGGAGCTTGCCGGGCTTGCAATGGCATTAAGTTCCGTGTCAGTAGTCGGCAACTCGCTTCTTTTGAGGCGGTACAAACCCGGTAAACGCAACTACATTTCGCAGTTTGCACCCGCAGTCATGATGGTGGCATTTACCTTTTTATTCATTGAGTTTGCCAGATTCAGTTCAGCTATGGCTGCCAGCGAAAAGATGGATACCAAAGCTGCTGATGCGAATGTTATGGTGGCAACAACTCCGGACGGTACGGAAAAGAAGTTCTTTGTTATGGATAAAGAACTTCCCGCAGAGCTTGCAGGTAAGATTCCCGTCGATGGTTTTGCTTACGTTTATATTGGCGGACAAAAATATACACCTGTCTATATTGGCTTTGATGAAGCCAAAATTATGACAGATGAGAAGCTATTCGCCAAAGAGGGGGACACCATCAACGGCTTCTTTGGGAATGATGTTATCGTGTCCGGTATTCTCCCTGATACCAATTCGATATACGACACGTATCATTTTGTGAAATCCGGGTTTGAAATAAAAAAGATGGACTAAACGGATGCATCGAATAACCTGATAAACGAAGAGGGGTGTAAGCCCCTCTTCTGCTACTTATTAACGAAGAGAGGGGAGTAGGGTTGTCGCCATTTGGAGCGGGCAAAGGGAATTGAACCCTCTTCTCCACCTTGGGAAGGTGGCATACTACCGGTGTACTATGCCCGCACATAGGAGTTCCCAATCACGGGGAGCCCCTAGTTGTTTATTTATATCAAATCCGTGTGATTACGGTAGTGTCAAGACGTTACCCGTAAAAATAAGATCCGGATTTGATAGATTGTTTGAACGTGCTATTTCTGTCCAACGGAATCCCGTGCCATAGACGGCGACCGAGATATTCCAAAGCGAATCACCTTTTTGAACTGTATATTTACCGTCTGCCGGCCGTTTTGTCTCCACCTGTGCGGAAGCAATCTGACCCGGCTCGCGCTTAGCTACTTTTGGAATCGTCAACTTTTGCCCTACTTCCAATTTATCCGGGCTGGTTATTTTGTTGGCTTCCTGTATATCTACCCAGTTATATCCACTGCCGATCGTACTCACCGCAATACTCCACAGACTTTCACCCGCTACGACAGTATGCGTGTTTACAGAGGCCGAACCAGTCGCATTCTGTTCTGCTTTCTGTTGTTCCGGCGTCGCTGCTGCAGGTGCTTGTTTGCTGCGGAAATAGTTGAATATCATTACCCCAACCACTACCACTACTGCTGCACCCAAAAATAACGAGACGATGGAGTCGGGGTTGTTTAGCTTTTGTTTAAGTTGATCTATCATTACGACAATTTCCTCCATTCCAGGCAGAGATGGGGACTTGTTGGCGGGACCGACCGGACTCGAACCGGCGACCTCCTCCTTGACAGGGAGGCGCTCTAACCAGGCTGAGCTACGATCCCATTTTGAGATTCCCGTTTAGCGGGATTCCCAACGATTTTCCTGGTACATCCACTTAATCGTTTAGATATTATAATTCAAATTTGAGAGGCTTACAACGATGTGGTACCCTACGTGTACTTACGAGCTATGACAAATCCTGAGATTGCAGAACTTCTCCGTAAAGTTTCCGCGGCATACCTCATCCTCGGAGAGAACCGTTTCCGCATCATTGCCTATGACAGAGCCGCTGACAGCATCGAACATTTAACCAGTGAGGTTAAAGATTATTGGGACGATAAAAAGCTCGAGGACATCCCCGGCGTCGGCGGGGGAATTGCAAGTAATCTGGATGAACTGTTCCGTACCGGCAAATCCAAGCATTGGGTGAGTGTGTTGGGCAAAGTACCGGAGGCAATTTTTCCGCTGCTTCTTGTGCCGGGTTTGGGTCCCAAAAAAGCATATGCTCTGGTCAAAGAGCTCAACCTTACCAGCGCCAAAACGGTGATTGCAGACCTGGAAAAAGCTGCCAAAGCAGGGCGTATTGCGGGTATGGAAGGCTTCGGCGAGAAATCGCAGTCGGTCATATTGGAAGCGATAGCCACCTATAAACGGGGTGCAATCAAAGAAAACCGTATGCCGCTTCCATACGCCGATCAGATAGCGCGCGAAGTCATGGCGCATATCCAAATGGGCGGTAACGTAGAAAAGATTAACGCACTGGGGAGCCTGCGGCGTCAGGTGTCTACCATTGGAGACATCGACATTGCGGTTGCGACGAATAAGCCGGAAGAAGTGCTGAAACACTTTTTGACATTTCCGCACCAGAAGATTATCGATCGTGGTCCGCGGGGGGCTACCATGCTGCTTGCCAACGGGAGGCAAGTTGACCTCCGGGTGCAGACTCCCGAGGCATATGGCGCCATGCTGCAGTACTTCACCGGCTCCAAGAATCACAATATCCAGTTGCGGTCGCTGGCGCTGGAAAAAGGTTTATCGCTCAACGAATACGGGATAAAGAATGTTAAAACAGGCAAAGTAAAAGAGTACCGTACCGAAGAGGCATTTTATGAAGCAGTAGGTCTCTCATACATTCCTCCCGAACTCCGCGAAGATAAGGGAGAGATACCTGCGGCTAAATCCGGCAACTTACCTGATCTGGTGGAAGCAAAAGACATGCGTGGCGACCTCCATACCCATTCCAGCTATGACCTGCAGAGCTCGCATGACGTGGGCAAAAATTCGATAGCCGAGCTCCTCACCCAAGCAGACAGGTTGGAGTATAGCTACATTGGTTTTTCGGATCACAATCCCCGGGCAAATCAACCGGAGGCGGAGATCATTGAGATTATGAAAAAGCGGCGTGATGCGTACGATCGTGCCTATGAAGCATGGATTCAAAAAAACAAAAGTACACTTAAATTTTTTCTCATGTGCGAAGTAGATATACTTCCTGACGGCCGCCTGGCACTGCCGGAAAAAGCATTTACCTATGTCGACGCGGTCATCGTATCGCTTCATTCTGCGTTTACCCAGGAGAGGGGTCAGGCAACGAAGCGTCTTGTCACCGCGCTCACCACTAACCCCAAAGTGCGTATCCTTGGCCACCCCACCGGCAGGTTGTTGGGGAGCCGGGAAGGGGTAGATGCGGACTGGCAGGAAGTCATGTCCGTTGCCAAAAAACATGACATAGCGCTTGAGATAAATGCATATCCTGACCGTCTGGATTTACCCGATGTGTTGGTCTACGACGCGGTCAAAGCAGGTGTCAAACTTTCTATTGATACTGACGCGCACGCTGCCGAACATATGCTCCTTATGCCGTATGGCGTATCGGTTGCCCGTAGGGGTTGGGCTACAAAACGTGACATCGTAAATTGCATGGATTATAATAATTTTAGAACGTGGTTATTGAAAAAATAACCGGAAGGAGACTGTCATGAATATGTTATGGATTGTATTGGGAGTAGTTGCTCTTGTCGGTATGTATTTCTGGTCGCTATATAACGGACTGGTATCCCTCAAAACCCAGATAGAAGAAGCATGGAGTCAAATCGATATCCAGCTGAAAAGGCGTGCAGATCTTATCCCGAACTTGGTCACCACCGTCAAAGGATATGCCAAGCATGAAAAAGGGGTATTTACTGAGGTTACCAAAGCACGAACCGCACTTATGAGCGCCAAGTCTCTTCCCGCAAAAGCGGAAGCAAGCGACTTGCTCACCGGAGCTTTGGGCAAACTGTTTGCGGTAGCAGAAGCGTATCCGCAGCTTCGGGCAAACGAAAACTTCCTGCAGCTCCAGAAAGAGCTGTCTGATACGGAAGACAAAGTCGCCTACAGCCGCCAGTATTACAATTCTGTAGTCAACGACTACAACATCCGGATCCGCATGTTCCCTAACACGCTCTTTAACGAGATGATGGGATTTTCGGAAAAGGAATTTTTTGCCGCAAATGAAGAAGAGCGGAAGAGTGTGAAAGTTAACTTCGAATGACACTTTCTTCAGCCATCCAGTCGAATGTCACGAAAACATACGTGATCATGGTCACGTTTGTCGTCCTTGTTGTTCTTTTGGGCTATGTGATCGGTCAGGCGTTGGGATACGGAAACAGTATCATGTGGCTTGCCGTTTTTCTTTCGGTTATCTCCAGTTTTGTGAGTTATTACTGGGGTGACTCACTAGTGCTTACTCTCTCCCATGCGCGTCCGGCGGACAGAAAACGCGACTTCGATTTTTTCACTGTGGCGGAAAACCTGTCTATAGCAGCCGGGCTTCCCAAGCCGCGGCTTTTCGTTATTGATGACACTGCCATGAACGCATTCGCTACCGGGCGTGACCCCAAGCATGCGGTTGTGGTGGCAACAACAGGGCTACTTACCCGGCTTGACCGCCGTGAGCTGGAAGGGGTGATCGCACACGAGCTTTCCCATATCAAAAATTATGACACACGGCTCATGGCAGTAGTTGCGGTGTTGGTGGGGACGGTCGCTTATATGGCAGACATGTTTTTGCGGCATCTTTGGTGGGGAGGAAACCGCCGGGACCGTGATAATGATAATAGTTTGAATGGTATTTTTATGGTCGTCGGTATTGTCCTCGCCATAATTTCGCCGATACTTGCCATGCTTATCCAGATGGCAGCAAGCAGGAACCGTGAGTATCTGGCTGATGTGACGGGAGCC
>JACRMP010000017.1 GCA_016214885.1 Candidatus Gottesmanbacteria bacterium
ACCGGACAAAAACGTATGGGAAAAAATCGAAAGATGCGGATCGACAAATCCGTATGAAATAAAAAAGAAAACAAAAGCGGCAGCAATCATGATGGCGCCCGGTGTGTTTTTCATAGGTCCGGCAGATTTTGTTTAATTGATGACCTGAGAATGACTGACGAAGTCAGCCTATCCCCAAGCGGAAGTGTTGTTGGGATAGATTTCTCGGGCGTCCACTCAAACGTCACAGGGATTCGGAGTTTAAGCCCGTTCAGTATGAGTGTGTGGGTGTCACACATCTCCTGCGTTGGTCTGACAAATGCCCGCATGTCTTTCCCCTCTTTACCTCCGCGGGAAATACCCGGAACCATAGCGGCAACTTCCCTGTCGCTGCGACTCAACGCATCAAGCGCCAACAAATACTGTTTATACTCAAAAAGCGTTTTTGCCTCGACAAGATATTTATCGGCGAGAGCGGCGTGATATTTAATCCTGGCGATTGTACCGAAGTAAAAAGGTTTTTTTAGACGGTCAACAATCCGGGTAACCCGGTATAATTTGTTGCCGGGCATATACGAAGGATACGGAAGCACATACTCAGCGTGCGCCAGTGGCGGGGATAGGTAATAAAAAATTACGGCAAACAGAAAAACGGCCGTCAAGCGCATTATCATAATTTCAGCGACAGTAAATATGTTTTCGGGAAATGCATTGCGGAAAATAACGCATACACAAAACCCCTCCACCCGTCAGCAAATCCCTTATGCCGTCCGTATAAGGCAAAAAATACTGCCAGGGGTTTTATCAAAAGATACGAAAACGCCGTTGCCGCCGACCTGCTCCGTCCCGATGCTTTAAGCTCAGCAGCTCCCAGTCGGATATATGTTTCGGCTTTTGCCCAATACTGATGCATGGTGGTGTATGAATAATGTTCCAGCGCGTGGGAAAGATGCCCCACTTCCCCTTCGATAGCTATTTGCTCATGAACGCTCTTCTGAGGAAACGATCCTTTGCCGTTTCTGAAAAGCCGCATAACATAATCAGGATACTGACCGCCCTTCCTCAACCAATCGCCCAAAAAATAATTATGACGAGCAAGATAATACCCGTTGGGAATTAGGTCGGAAGTTATGACATCCTTAATTTCTTCTTTAAGCTGCTGACCCACTACTTCATCGGCGTCTAACTGTAAAATCCAGGCGCCATGTGAAGCATCCAGCGCTTTTTGTTTATTTATGTGGAATATAGGAGGATTTGTCGTAACTATCACTTTTGCCCCTGCCTTTTTTGCAAGCTGCACCGTCTTATCCGTAGACCCGCCGTCTACTACCACAATTTCATCGGCAATATCAGCAATAGAGGCAAGACACCGCTCTATGTTGGCGGCTTCATTATAGGTGGCCATTGCGACCGTCAGGTTTATTTTCTTTTGCGCCATAGTATATGTATTGTACCGCCAAATAGGAGAAGTGCCACCAGAGAGGCTAAGCTCACGTAATTTGACAGTCGCCGTAATTTTGTATCGGTAAACACAAACCGGATATCATAAGTCCCGGGATCCAGATCAAATGTCATGAGTCCGCGGTAGGCAGGATCCTGGAATATAAGTTTTTCCGGATCAATGGGGGAATTGTTTATATATACCTGCCAACCGGGGAAATATAAGGTATTTTCCACAAAACGCACCGGAGAGGTGACAGAGACGGCATACGACCGGGTCGTGCCGGTCCGCAATCCTTCGGTAATGCTACCCGACTCCGGCATGAGGTATGCCACTGCATCAGGACGTTTTTCCATAAACCGCACTGACCATATGGGGCTACTTTCACCGGTATCGGTAGTCCCGTTATAGATACCGGTAAAATATGACTCGGGCATTATGGTATATTCCTTGGCCCGCCACATCGGAATAGTCGTAAGCACCGCAACCATACACAGAAGTATCGCGGTCACCACCCTTTTTTTGGGAACCGATAAACACACCGCCAACGCACCGATTACCGCCGTCATAAAGGTAGTGACCGAAAGCAAACGCCAGGGGAATTGGAATTTTTGGAGTAGGGTTATGGTATTCCATAACGGAGCGGAAGCGCTTGTCATGGTAAACATGGCAAAAAATAAAATGAGGATACTGCCGTCCATCATACTACGGTACTTTGAATTCTTTTCCAGCACAAAAAATCCCATGATGATAGCCAACCAGGACCCTGCACCCAACCATTTGGATAATTCATTTCCCCCGCCGTAACTCCATCGGGAATAGATAAAAGACAGCCACGGAACGAACCTCCCGGAAAACTCCCCTGCTGTTACGATATCGCGTAATGTATATTTGCCTTCAAAGAAACCGGGCACCCAATAAAAAGCGGATAGCAAAAACCCCGTACCAATACCCACAATTGCAGTTAACAAAAACCTGAAACGGTGAGACGCTTCGTATCCGGATAGATATAGCGCATAAAAAAAGATAATTGGCAGAAACATGAGGCTTAATGCATTATGTGAAAGAATGAGAAGCCCGGTTCCCAGAGCTATAACGGTAAATGCCCCCGCATGAATTCCGGCTCTCGTACGTGACAGGATAAACAATCCATAACAGATGAGGGGAGGAAAAATAAACGCCATATGTTCGCCGATTGCTCCCCGTACATACAGGTCGATAAACCGGTACGGTGCAAATCCATAGAGAATTGCCGCGGTCAACCCTGCGGCTATCCCCCATGACGCATGCGCCCATATATACATGGCGAAAATACTCGCTACGAACCCCACGGCAAACACCAGTTTGGTGCTATCAACAAACGAAAATCCGATGGCATGGAACACTGAGCCAACGTATGAAGGAAGCGGGTATAAAAACATCAAAATAGGATGTCCGTACCCCCAGTTAAGGTTGGCTGCCCAACGCGGCACAATGTTGCCCTCAGTAAGAGACAGGTAAAAATTAGCAATCCTTGCCACATGATCCCGACCGTCATGGGTAACGGGGTACCCGGGTGTAAGAAGATCCCAAAGCGGGACAACGGATAACACCACTAATATCAGCACAATAATACCGTTCTTCCATGGCTCCTTCACTTATCCTCCTTTATGAACCGCTTTTCGATAAGAAATCCGCTCGGCAATTTCCATTGTGCGACCACATCACCTTTTTTAATAACTGTTTCTAACCAACCATTATAACTCCATGGCTTTTCAGGATCAGGTTCTATAAGAAGATATACTGTTCCTGCTAATTCATGCCCGGGTGTATACCCATACCGCTTTGCTGCATACCATCCGATAAGATAATCATATGCATAGGGCACCACGGGAGGCGTAAAAACAAACAGGTTAAAGCCCGTCCCCGCGGCATGGGAATAAATCGAATCAATGGCATCGATTTTCCCTGCTTTTTTGGCCGTACCGCCGTAATCAGCGTAATCATACCGGATTGTTTTTGCAATTTTCACCGACACCGCAGTTACAAGTATTATTCCCAGAACAAACACAACGGCGCGGGTCATTGTTTGCTTCATTGCCTTACCCACTACATACGCCCCCAACAGGGGATATATAAAATACAGCAGGGAAAAGTAATGCGAATAGATAGGTCCCCGGTACGGATAAAAAATAAGCAGATGGGAAACGATAATACAAAGAAGTGCGGTGATAAATAATTTCGTTTCTTTTTTCTTTTCGTGATACACATAAAAACATGCAGAGCCAAGAAGCAGCCACGGTAACATACCGGAAATCCATGGTATCCCCAAATAAAACGATTCTCTTATCGTCGAAAATAGTGCATTAGTATCACCAACAAGTTCAGCCACCGGCCTAAAGGGTGCTGAGGTAGCAGCAACCCCGGTGCGATTCAGGTATGCAAAGATCCCCTTCACAACTCCCCACCCGTGCCGGGATTCAAACAGAATCATCGGAAGGAATCCAACGAGAATTCCCAGCATGAACAATCCCCACTCCTTTAGCCCCCGCACCTTAGCGGTAAACGCAAAATATGCTCCTACCGCCACAATGGCAGGAACCGCCATAGGGATTTCAAAGTGATACAATCCGGCGGCAAAAAGAGCCGTGAGAAAAATATACAATGGTTTTTTCTTTTGCGACATCCAGAGCATATACAGCAGGGGGATTGCTATCACGCCGGAAAAATTCGGCGCCCAAACCATACGCGCCTGGGCAGTAAGTGGCAAAGAAATGGCAGCTAGTGTCAGGGCAACCCACGCGGATGTTCTCCCCATTACCGAGTGAGACAGATAAAACAGTACAGCAAGTACTGCAAGACTCAGTAGCCCTAAAAATATAATAGAGCCGTGCGGATCCCCCGAAGAAATAAATAGTAATACTGCCAGTATGTACCGGTATCCGGGTCCATGGAAAATCCCGGGAAGGCCGGCAAATCCGGCTCCTGCCTCACTGCCAATAAGCGTCAGCTTATGGTCTACAACAATAGATCGTGCCGCCAAAAAATCCAGCCCCTGGTCAAATCCGAATACATAGTTGCCGCTCAATGTTTCCGTAAGCCGCAGGGTTACTCCCAGCAAAATAAGGATGACCGCTGTCAAACACAATATCCACCCGTATATTTTTTTCATATATTATTTCCTGACGGCTGCTATTACCGGTTTCCCATCCTTATTGCTAAACCGCTCTATCACCCGCACCCCTACCGGCACATGCTCAATGTCATACAGATACAGAATGCCGGGTTTAAGATCCTCTTCCTTCTTCGGCAAAAATCCGAACGCATACCGGTCAAACGCGTGCGCAGCCTCGAAACGCCCTGTACTGGTACCACCGGTCGCTAAATATTGACCGGGATCAAATTCTGTATAAAAAAGGAAAAACATATACGATTGATTAAGCGCCCCCTGATTCGCCACTTCGATACGGCTATAGTTACCTTTTTCTTTTTGCGCATACGAAACTGCGGCGGCTACCGCATACTGGAACGAATCGGACTGCTCGTTGGGGAACCGGATAAAGTATCCTCTCCAAAACGTCTGTAAACTTCCTGCGATGACGATCCCAATTACAAACGTAAACAACTGCTTTTTCCTGTTGTCCAATAACCTCATAATCCACCAAAACCCTAACGCCTCTATTACCTGCAGCACCGGGATTACCGTGTAGGCGCGCATGGCGTGAGGAGCCTGTGTCGTTACGGCAGCCGGAATTGCCGCCGACAATAAACAAACAAGAATAAATAAGATAATGCGCACAGGCAATCCTGAACTCATGAGGGCAATGAGCCCCAGAACTACAAACGGCGCTTCCCACATGTATAAAAGCCCCATGCCCGGTACCTTGTGCGCTTCTCTATCATCTCCCTTAAAAAGCCATGCAGGAGAAAAATGCGAAGTATAATTTTTTATAAAAATGGACGGATAGGTAACATATTTACTATGCACTATCTGCCCCAGCCGGTCATTTTTTTGTTTGGCTGCTACATATTTTTCGACTGCGGCTCTTACCTGCGGATCATCGGGAGAAAACGCACTCGTTCCTGAAAAACGCGACATGCCCTGAGGTGAAAAAGTTATGGCTATTGCAGGAATGGCAATCAATAAGCCCACGATAATTGCCCCCACTATGTATTGTTTCGCTTTAATAATTTCTTTCCAGAATATAATTCCACCCAGGCCGGCAATAAGCGTACTTACCAGCTTTTCACTCTGATACCCATGAAGCGATAATGCCATAAAGGCCGCCGACAAAATCCAGCTGTATTTATTGCCGCGGACGGCAGCATCCACAAAAAAGTATACGCCAAGGGTTACCAGGGCAAGTCCCAAATTAGCCTCATGTCCCAAACGCGAAATATAAATATGCCATGGGGAAATAGCAAGTAACACTGCGGGTATATAAGCAAACCCGTCTGGTTTAGCCAGTTTTTTAGCAATAATGATCCCGATACCGTATGCTGCCCAAATAGTGAGTAGCGATAGCAATACTGAAGGCATCCTCACTGCGGCGGCAGTCAGCCCCATACCATATACAAAGGGTATTGTTAGATACACATACAATGCCGGGCGGTAATCATCATACGCGCGGAGCAGCAGAGGGAAGCTCGTTCCATACTCATCTTTGCCGGTAGCTAATAGAGCATATGCGTTATACCCGATCGACACTTCATCGAGCGATGGGCTGGGCGGCACATTCGACAAATTATACAGCCGTAAAAAGGCCGCGATAATAATAATTCCCAAAAAAATATACCGCTTCATAATGGCAATCATTCCGAAATTCTCATGGCATCTGTTCCGTCAAGATACGGAATGACCATAGTTCCTCCGGGTATTTCTTTGGGGCTTCCTATGTAGAGGACTGTTCCGTCATGTTTTTCTTTTGTCCAATTGGTTATCGGCCGGAATTCATACACGTCGAAACGATTTTTTACCTCAGCAAACCCACCCGATGATGTACCGCCGAGAGCCTGATATTTCACCGGATCGAACCCTGTGTAGAAAAGAAAAAACATATGCGGCTGTTCAAGCGATGTCGAAACAACGATTTTTTCATATTTTGATTTATTGGCTTCGGCGTACTGCACCGCCTGCGCATACCCATATTGCCAGAACTTGGAATACTCCCTGTTCATATGTGCGTAATACATATGGAAATAAAATATAATGTTTACTGCAATAAATACTGCGGCAAAAACAGCACCCGATGCGGCCAGCCACTTCATGGAACTTTTTTGCTTTTGCAGCTTCCGTATAAATGCCGTTACCTCAATAATACCTGCCGCCGTACATATCTGGATTGCCGGAAGGACGACCAGAGACCGGATGGCATGGGGCGTTTCTGATGTAGGAGATGCGGCGATGGGAGCAATGAGTATCCAACCGAAAATAAGAGCGGCAAGCTTACCGCCGCCGCGCCATAACGCAAACAATCCGATCAGAAGAAACGGCAGTTCCCACAGGTACAGCAACGCATTATCGGGAGCGTGATGCCGGTCATTATCCCCGGTAATAAACAGCCAGCGAAATGAAAAATGGCTTATATATCCGTCGATGAGTGTTTTGGCATACACCAATCTCCGGTTATCAAATACGGTTCCGATGATGTCCCCGGATTTGCGGTCATCCTCCAGTTTCGCCACTGAATGCATAAGTAGCCCCATAGTCTCCGAAAGCTTACTGGTTCCCTTGAGCCTGGTCACCGATGTTTTATCCAGCACAACGGGGATAAGAGGAAGCACGGTAATAAGGCCGACCAGAATACCGAAAACTATCTTTCTCCTGTCTGCAAACAGTTCTTTGCGCCAAAGCACTGCAACCATAATGACAAGTAGCGGTACAAAAATACGTTCCGAGTGGTATGCATATAAAGAAACACCAAAAAGAAATGCCGAAAACATCATCCAGGGAGCCGACCGGAGTCCCCGGAAAAATGCGACCAATCCCCAGATGTTAAGTGTCACCCCCGTATTTGCCTCAAACGCGATACGGGAAAACTGCAGATGCCAGGGGGAAATAGCCAGCAGCATTGCAGAAAGGAGCGGCATGATGGTATTTTTTTTACGGAAGAGCTCACCAACCAGAAAATATACACCCGCCACCGCAAGAATTCCCATAATTGCGGAAGGCAATCTAGTGGCCCAAGTAGTTAATCCGAATGCGGCAACTGCTGGTATGGCAAGATACGTATAGAGCGGCGGTTTATAATCATCGAATGACCGAAGCGTTCTCGGGAGGAATATACCGTATTCATCCTTGCCGGTTTTTAAAATCGAA
>JACRMP010000025.1:0-26524 GCA_016214885.1 Candidatus Gottesmanbacteria bacterium
GTATTTCGAACGGAAACGCTACCATAGCCACCAATGTAAATACGATAAACCAGTTGGCGGGGTAGTGCGAAAGATTTTTTAGTGCATTGTGGTGATCATAGATTTTGCGCAGTGATGCCAAACCGTCTATATCCGGCAGATTCGCAAATATCATGCTGAGTAGATATGGTGTGAATGTGTCGGCAGGAAGCCATCCACGGCTTACGGCAAGTTTCGCTACCAAAAACCCTAGCGCAGTGTGGGAAAGTGTAGTCATAAGTGCGTGTGATCAACCGATTTTGTTTTCCTGTTCCGTTGTTTTTTGGGGTGCTTCTTTGGGGTGTGTCTGCCGTTTGGCGATTTGTCCGAGGGTATACATGACGCGCTTATGCAGATCAATATTTTTGATGCGGGCAAATCTGATTACAGAAACGATGATGTCACCCAGCTCCTGTTCATAGGTTTCGTCCTGCTGAGCAGCAAGGTTGGTGGGCTTCCTGCCGTGTTTGGCAAGATACGCTCTGGCCATCTCACCGATTTCTTCGACCAGCGAGAGGATCAGGAATGATCCGAATTCCTCTTTGTTTTTAACATCTTTATCCGCCTCTTCGAGGATGGTGATGTATTTGCCGAACGGTGATTTGATTTGCGGCTTGTTCATGGGGCTATTATAGCAGAATTCTTTTTATCCCCGCCGCGATCCCGTTCTGTTTTTGCGGAGCTTGAATCCAAAACGGCGGTCTTTCTCCTTTTGGTTGCCCCGGTGGGGACGGCTTGCCATATCGCGGGTATTTATATCCTGCAGAAGGCTATAGACTTCTGCATCGGGTATATCCGCTTCGCGTCTCTGGATGCGTGCTAATAAGCTTATTGCTTCCTTTTCAGATAATTCAGGGTCACGAAGAAGGATGCGGAGGCGGATTATTGTGGTGTCAGGTGTTCCCATGGGCTGTACTATAGCCAATATTGCCAAATTTTACAAACCGATCGGCGAACGTTGCGGCTATTTGCCGCCGATTATCTGAACCGTATTGCCATCGGGATCAGAAAATGTGGCAAACCATTTGTCAAACGTAGGTGCTTTAAAAGGTGTCGCGATAAAGACAACTTTTTTTTCTTTCAAATATTCATAAGCCGCAGAAACAGAATCTACGCTTACATTAAACATGATGCGCAGGGGGTCTTTGTTGATGCCCTGTATTGCTGAATGCCTGCCCGCCCATATCCAGGGTTGTCCGTCAGGGAATTCCATGAGAATACCGGTATCTTCCGGATTATCCAGTTGCTCCACAACCCTCACATTGAATACATCCTGGTACCACTTAGCTAACCGTTCATAATTATCTGACCAGAGAAGAATAGTGGTTATTTTATGGAACATGTCCGTACTATAATAAACCGTGGATCGGTCAGTCAAGCGCATCGGCAATTCTGTGTGTATATGTAAGAATAACGAGTCCTACGATAAGAGAAACGATGTAGCTTACGAGTTCGTTTCCGGGGAATACATACAGATCCATGAGTCCCCAGGTGCCACGCCAAAAGAGGACAACGGCAACGGCGATCAGGATGACATGCGTGAGTGAGTTTTTCCTGTGTTTCTTTTTGGTCATATGGCTATAATAGCGCATTTTGCGTTATTCGATCAATCAGAATCCCGTGTGCTTTAGCTCATGGAGTTTCATACGGCATTCATGAGGCCGCGGCAGTTCTTAGCCCCGCAATGACACATCTCCGGCTTGGAATCCTTATCGAACGCATAGTCGATAAACAATTCTTCGTTCCGTTTGATGTCGCGGAGCGCCACATAATAGATATGGTTATTTTCAACGATTCCTTCTACGTTTGGATTACAGGAGTGATTGACGAACCGCGAATCGTTGCCGTTTTTGGCGCCGTCGATGCTCTCGTGGTCATTGAGCTGATAGATATAGGTAACCCCCGTCTTGTCGTTTTCGAGCTCACGACGGTTTTCTTCCTCGCGCGAGATCAGCTCTCCTGTATATTCAAAAATCCGGTAGCCTTCGGGGATATCTTCTGTGGCGAATACGCCGAGGCCGTGAATGTGTGAGTCTTTGACGATTGTATGCATAGGGGAGCCGGCAGGGAGCTATGGCGTGCGGTCGAAGTTCGATAATTGCATAAGGATATTCTGAAATTGATTAGGTTGCGTTCCGACACATAAGGTGATGCAAGGTTTGCATTGTGTAGTAGTTGTATAAACGACTGTTGTTTTACAACAGGCACAGCTTTTTTGGAAATGTCCCGGAGTAACATTCATCCACACAAAAAAACCAATTCCGCATACTATTAATACTATACTAAGCGATGTAAATATCCGTAATAATTGCATATGATGCAGGCTCGAAGGGAGTCGAACCCCTAATAGAGGTTTTGGAGACCTCTGTTATACCGTTTAACTACGAGCCTAATAGGACTCCATTGTACCAAGTTTACCGTGAGAAAGAAATTAACGGGGTTTACTGAAGCTTCAGTGAGGTAATGAGTTGATTAAACGTGGCTCCGTAGCCAGCAATGAAGACATCCAGACCTGTTTTAGGATGGGTAAAAATAAGCTTATCTATCGGGGATCCGTCTTTAGCTGATAAGTCGTGGTAGAGTGTTGCCGCGACAGTTGCGGTACCCGTTGCCGCACGTATACTGGTTGATTCCATTAGATTGGGTGCAAGCGGCACGCGGGGAATTTCTTCCTGGCACACCATGACGATGGAGGATTCCGGGCTTGTCAGATTGGCGAGGATGAGCCCGCTTCCGGAACTTTCCATCGGTGTAAGAGTGTTGGGGTATTGGAATGAGACACCGCATGAGGATTCGGTAAGATAGGTAAGTGTCGGTGTCGGGGTGAGTTTGGGTGAGGGCGAAGCTTCAGGGACTGCAGATTGAGACATGCCTCTTCCAACGTTAAATCCTACGAGAAGGGAGGCAATCACTGCCAGCAATGATGCAAGGAGCAGGGTATTTTTATGCATGCCTTAGTCCAGTTTGCTCGTCTCTTTGTGGTCCGTATGTTTGCGGCATTTCCGGCAATACTTTTTAAGCACGATTTTTTCGGTCGTGTTGATTTTGTTTCTGCTCGTGATGTAGTTTTGGGATTTACACACGGTGCAGATCATTGCGAGCACTAATCGTTGATCTTTTTTCGCCATAATACGCTCATTATAGCGGAAATACGGCGACTACTCAAGGAGGCGCTTGGATATTATGGTGTTGGCGACGGTTTGAGAGAAAAACGCTCTGCCGCTGTCGGAGTAATGGATATGGTCACCGCCGTTTATATACGGAAGCTTGCCGTTGCCTGAGGCATCTAGCGTTGGGTGATACGCGTCAGCAAGCGGCAGCCCCTGGCTTTTGGCGAAGGCGATGGCGCTTTCTATATATTTTTTGATTTCTTCAACTTTAGTCTTTTTTCCTTCAGGCGAAAACGACAAACCGGGTGCCCCGTCTCCGAAGACATCCCAGTTAGGAGCGATAGTCGCTGCGATAACAATTTTAGTTTCCGGTAGCTCGCGGCGTATCGTATCGACCATGGCGGCCATACGGAGCCAGTGGGTGGTGAGCGCATCATTGAGGTCGGGTAGCGGATATGGGTTGTATCCGAATGATTCAATCACAATAATATCCGGTTTCTCACTGATAACGGAGTTTCTCCCGAGCCCCAGATACGAGTAGCCATTAGTGAGCCGCCGTAACCCTGAATCAATATTTTCTGCCCCCACTCCGTGGTTTATGATGGTAAATGTTGCGTTGGGATAGGCGTTGTTTAATCGCGATGCCAGTCCTCCGCCAATAGGGCCCAGGGTATCTATCATGGAGTCGCCGACAAGCGAGACAGTAACTGCCCGTTTTTTAGTCGTACGGGGTGCGATCTGTTCTTCCGGGGTCGGTGTTGCGGCCGGAGTAGCTGTTGGAGCAATGCGGAGCGTGGGCGACGGGGTGGCTATGGGTGCTGCGGATGCCGTTGCCCCTACGCTAAATCCCGTATCCGGAATGGCATTCAGGAGATCACCAAATGATACCCTTGGCTGATAATCCGCGATAAGACGGGGTAAATCCATGTCATCGGGAAGCGGTGAAATAATTTTATCCGCCGCGTACACCGTTGCGGAAAAGATAAGTGAGCCGGCAATAAGAAATCCTGCGATCCAACGCATAGAACCATGATAAATTGTTTTCCCCGGTGAGTAAACGGGTATTCAATCCACGGAAGCCTAACCGGGAAGTAGGCTTATTCCCGTTTGAGGAGTGTAGCTTCCACCCGCTGAGCACCGAAGAATTCCTTGCAGAAAGCTTCCGTCGTTTTCGGGTCATACCACGCGCACGAGAAAATATTGAGATAGACGCTTTTTTTGTATTCGGAAAAATGCGCCGTCACTGAGCTTGTTTCGATAAGCTGCACCAGTGAATACCCGCTGGTTATAGGGTTGTCGTGCCCGAAGTGGGGAATAAGTGCCTCCCCGTACCGTTTCATTTTAATGACATCATCGCAGAGTTTGACGACAAACTCCTTGATTTTTTCTCCGCTGGAAATGGTTTCCAGATTGCAGTCATAGAGGTTCAGGATGAGTTCCTGTCCGAACATATTTTCCTCGTTGGGGGTCGGTGAATTCAACATAGATGCTTCTTGCGCGCGAAGTTTGACTATCTTTTTTGATGAGCGTTTCTTCGATACACAATACCAATAAAATTATTAATGTTTATTTAGATAACGGCATTTTTCCTGTG
Organism: Candidatus Gottesmanbacteria bacterium; assembly: GCA_016214885.1. Classification (GTDB taxonomy): domain Bacteria; phylum Patescibacteriota; class Microgenomatia; order UBA10105; family UBA927; genus UBA927. The sequence continues at coordinate 4,723 of JACRMP010000025.1, forward strand.
TTGTCAATACATGAAACGTGTCACTTACCGTTGCGGCGCACCAATACGGGGAAAATAATTTATAATGCGTATATGCATTGGATTGTTGCTGGTTTTTTGATGTTTGCGAGTTCGGTAATTACGTATCTTCTGGTGCGTGCTGCCTCCCTGCGTCATATAACAGGCGCTATGCAGAATGTCGCAATGTTTGTGATTCCGTTATTCGTTTTTATTCCGCTGGCATTTTCGTCGGGGGCAGGCCTTGCCGTAACGGGGTATCAGTTTGCATTGTTACTGCTTTCAGCAGTGCTGTTTAGTTATTTGGGAAGCCGGTGGTCGGTAATTAGTTTACAGTATGCGCCTAATCCGGGTTATAGCCTTATACTGTCCAAAAGTTATGTGGTGTTTACGACTATCGTGGCAGTGGTGTTGTTTGGATCCGAAATCACCGTACGTGCAGCAACGGCCATAATTTTTATTGTCGCATTTTCCGCGCTTATACTTATCGATAAAAAGAAAACACAGGTAGCAGGGGTAAAATCCGTGTGGCTGCTATATGCCTTAGGTGCGTTTATTTGCTGGGGCATGCTGGCTATTATGTCAAAGTATCTGCTCGAAATCGGCGTACCCATTTATACGCGTCTTGTGTATGTTATCGGTATTGCCTGCGTGTTGTTTCTGCGCGACAGCTGGAGTGAGCTGAAATCACTCCATACATTTACCCAAATCGATTGGGCGATATGGGTGGGTATGGGAGTATTTTCCGGCGCATTTAATTATTTTACCCAGGTGGGTTACCTCGTTGCACCGAATATTGGCTATATCAACGCACTCAATGCCGCATCTATTGCATTTGTAACGATAGGCGCCAGTCTGCTTTTTCATGACGAATTTTCCTGGCGCAAGTTTATCGGTGTTGTGGGGGTCATCACCGGTCTTATTCTGTTGGTGATGTAATTTTATATGACCGATTCAATAAACGAAGTGTTTTATCCGGTGGCACACCGGAGTGACGAAGAAATCGCCGCGCTCAAAAAGCGCTACGATTTGTTTGATGAAAACCTCATTCCTTCTATAGTGAGGGTGAGTATAGGTATGACTGCTGTATCGTGGAGGAAGCCGGAAAGCTGGTCTACCTCCCACGTTATTTATATTGTGACGGTTTCCGAGCGCGAGCGCCCCATTGTTATCAGGGCAAATATCGGCTGGGGGTCTCCGGAAACATACATGAAAGTAGAAAAACTGATAACTGATGAAGTGGCAACTATTGGGGTGCCGGTAAACCGTATCCTGTACGTTGATGTGAGCCGGGAGAATTATCCGTTTGATTTCCAGATTCAGGACATGCTCGACGGCACAGATATAGAGGCTAACTTTCACGGAACCAGGATGGAATATGATGCGCTGTCATTTGATTTAGGGGTGTTTATCGCTAAATGGGGGGAGCTTGAGTATGACGGATTCGGGCGATTGGATCCGAAAGCGGCAACAAAGGGAAAACTTACCGGCACAAAGGCATCGATGTATGACTATATGCTGGTGCGGCTGGATGAGGATATCCGGTATCTGGTTGATGCAAAGGTGATTGCCATGCCGCAGTCAGATGCAATCCGTAAGCTTTTTGAGGATCATAAACCGGTGATGCAGGTGAAGAAAGGAACGCTTGTGCAGTATGACCTGGCAGACCACAATATTATGTTTGATGGGGTGAGTACGATTACCGGAGTTTTTGATTGGGAAGCGGCTGTGATCGGGGATCCCGTGCTGGATCTTGCCAGTGCGCCCACCTGGAAGACCGTGTATCCGCGGGAAGCCAAACTCATCGAAGGATACCGTTCCATCCGACCTCTTCCTAGTTTTTTCAGGGAAAAAATGAATATTTATAGACTCCGCACCATGATATGGAAAATGGTGTATGCCATCCGCTCGGGGATTCTTAATGAGGACAGAAAAAGAAAATTTGAGGCGGCATTACTTCCTTATAAAATATAAATCCTCGTGTTTTTCATTATCCGGCCAGATCGTTTTGGATCCGGGAGGCTTGGCGGATAAACCAGTAGGAAAAAATCAGCGTCACCACAAATGGATATGCAATAGTGGTGGTGTTTACCGGTATGAGCGGTGTTCCTGAGATACCATAATACAGCATCATGCTTCCTGCACTTATAAAATCGATTTCTCTATAAAGGTGTAGCGTGCGTGTTGTGGGATGCATAATGGTAAGCAGGAGTGCACAGAGAACCCCCATCATAAGATGATTTTCATGCACGCCGGTTGCAAGGAAAAAATATCCGATATAGATATACACCGCTCCCCACAGCAGTGGACGCATTGTTTGTTCCGTTGGGGAAAATTTGTACAGCTGATAGAGAATCCAAAAATAGTAACATAAAAATATGAGTTTGAATTCGAAATACACAAACGAAATTGTTGGTGTTGTGGTGAGTGTATTTAAATGGATAAGCAGGTTGTCCGGCAGTCCTTTGATAAGCAGCGGAAATACCATGGTCCATAGCCAGGGTATGGTAGGAGCAGCAACAAAGTACGGGTCGGATCCCGCATTCAATAGTCCATGGATATATACGGGAAGGAAGTTCCATCCCCAGGCAAATACACCGGTTATATAGACCGGCACCGCAACACCCATTACAAACAGAATTAAGCTCTTTTTTCCCAGCCGGTGCGTGTGCAGAATATAAAGAGGCAGCATGAGGATTGGAATCCATTTCATTAAAAATCCGCAAGCAAAGAATATTCCTGAAAGAAAGTATTTATGCCGGGAAAGAAGGATAAGAGAAAGGATAATAAACGGAAATACAAAGCTGTCAATGTATCCCAGGCTGATCGAGTTTATTATAAATGATATGCCGGTCAGGCTGAGAAATATGCCCCTGAGCACCCAATCAATTGTGGTGATATTTTTTGGACGGAATATCAGGGCAAAATAACCTAATAGCAATATTGTCGCAGCATAAAAAATGGCGACAACGGATTTTTCTAAAATGAACGTGGTAAAAATAGTTCCGCCGATTTGTTGGGTGAGGTAAAAAACCAGGAGATATAATGGGGGATAGTTTGCCCAATGCCCCGGGCAGTTGTCGGTAATGCAGGTATAGAAATGTGCAAGACCATGACGGCGAAACCCCGCAATAATCTGTTCGTATAAACCCACGTCACCTGTACCGGGTGATGGAAATAGCCATATGCAGGCGATTATTCCTGCAATAGCGCCCATGATCCAAAGGAAAAGCCGGAGTGGTCTGTAGCGCAGGGGTAATTGCAATGCCTTGCTGTGCATAGAGAAGAGGAATGCGTTTATACCGTTACTTGAGCCCGGAGCGAGAATCGGACTCGCGACCTAGTTCTTACCAAGAACTCGCTCTACCACTGAGCCATCCGGGCATAACTTTGGTATTGTATCAAATAGTAAGGAGGGTGTGAATGATTCTTTATGGACTTCCGACTAATCTAATTACCTATGCCAGGTAGTAGAATTTCGACACGCTTACATTCTGTTGCCGTCGAATAGTGCCTGAGCGTACATAATGAACGGTCGTAATACGAAAGGAATTCGGAATTTCGTCAGCGTAAAAGCAACAATCGAAATTTCACTACCTGGTATGAAAAATATTCTTGTAACCGGGGCTTTTGGGTTAGTTGGATCAGATCTGGTTCCTGCACTGCAGAAAAAATACGGCAAGTCGCATGTATTCGCGCTGGGGAATAAAACAATCCCTCCTGATTTTGACGGACAATTGGTGAAGGGGGACGTCCGCGATTTGCCGTCATTAGAGAAGATTATCAAAAAACACAAAATTACCGAGGTATATCATCTTGCCGGACTGTTGTCGGTCGGCGGGGAAAAGAATCCCGACGCCGCATGGGATATCAATATGAATGGCCTCCGCAATGTGCTGGAGCTTGCCCGTGATTATAAACTCCGGGTGTTCTGGCCAAGCTCAATTGCGGCATTCGGGCCAACGACGCCCAAAAAAGATACCCCACAGAATACAGTGCTTGAGCCTACTACTATATATGGTGTTACCAAAGTGGCGGGTGAGCTGCTCTGCCAGTACTACTTTACCCGCTGGGGTGTTGATGTAAGAAGTCTTCGGTATCCGGGCTTGATTGGGTATAAAGCACCGCCGGGTGATGGGACGACCGAATACTCCGTCCATATTTTTTACGGATTACTCAAAGAAAATAAATACGCGGCATTCCTTAAGGCTGACGCCAGGCTCCCTATGATGTATATCGATGATGCAATCCGCGGCACCATTGCCCTTATGGCTGCCCCGGCTAAAAAAATTACCGTCAGGACGGCATATAATTTTGCAGCTATTAACTTTACCCCCAAGGAACTGGTGTCAGAGATTAAAAAGCTATACCCGACATTCGTCGGAACGTATGAGCCAAATCCTATTAAGCAGCGGATCGCGGAGAGTTGGCCGCAGTCGGTCGATGATCGGGTGGCTCGCCGTGATTGGGGATGGAAGCCGGTGTTTACTCTGCCCAAGATGACTGAGGTGATGATTAAAGGACTTAAAAAAAAGCTTACAATATAAAAAAAGAAAGTCGCCTCCCAGGCGACCCGCCGGTGAGGCGGGGAGAAAATATATGAACGCACTGCAGCCGTATTACAAAACAATAGAGGGTATGAAGGAGAAAGGGCTATATACCCCGATTCGAGTGCTTGAATCCCCACAGGGACCGTGGTTTACGATTGACGGCAAAAAGCTGCTTAACTTCTGTTCTAATAATTATTTAGGCTTTGCCCAGGATAAACGAATAGCTGCCGCGGCTATTAAGGCTATCAAAAAATATGGGGTAGGAGCCGGAGCGGTGCGCCCGATTTCCGGTAACCTGACGCTCCACATGGAGGCGGAAAAGGCGCTTGCTAAACTCAAGGGTGCTGAAGCGGCGTTTTTATTACCCGGCGGGTTTATTGCCAATATAGTGGCTATTGCCACGATTGTCGGGAAAGAAGATATTGTCATTTCTGATGAGCTTAATCATGCGAGCATTATCGATGCTATCAAGCTTGCCCAGGTAAAGACGAAATTTATTTATAAGCATAATGATATGGGTGAGCTCGAAACCAGGCTTAAAGAAGCAGTGTCGGTAGCGAAAACTCCCAAAAGTGACGGTACAAAGCCCATCATCCTCGTCGTATCTGACGGGGTATTCAGTATGGACGGCGATATTGCCAACTTACCGGAGATTGTGCGTCTCGCCAAAAAATATAACGCAATTACTATGGTCGATGACGCCCACGGGGAGGGCGTATTGGGTGAAGGCCGCGGCATTGCTGCCCACTTCGGGCTCCAAGGCAAGCTGGATATAGAAGTCGGCACTATGTCAAAAGCCTTTGGGGTGTTGGGAGGGGTTATTGCCGGGAAAAAAGAATTGATCGAATACTACCGTCAGAAGGGACGCCCGTATCTTTTTTCTACGGGGCTTACGGTTGCTGATGCTGCAGCAGTTATCGAAGGGGTGAAGATTCTGACCAAATCCAAAGCATTGGTCAAAAAACTGTGGGATAACGCCGCGTACCTTAAGAAGGGGTTCCAGAAAATGGGATTTAATACCGGCGTGACCGAGACACCTATTACCCCCGTCATGCTGGGGGATGAAAACCTGGCAAAAGAGTTCAGCGCCAGACTCTTTACCCGCGGGGTGTTTGCTACCCCCATCAAGTTTCCGATGGTGGCGCTTGGCAAAGCAAGAATCAGGGTTATGCCAAGCAGCGTCCACACCAAAAAAGATCTGGATTACGGGCTTAATGCCTTTAAAGAGGTGGGTAAAGAGCTTAAGGTGATTTAATACGCAGCGCCCTGAAAGTTGGGGCAATTAGCTTTTGCCCACGACAGAAAGTCGCTGGTGCATTCAAGCTTGCGTCCTTCGGCGGGTCCCGGCATACAGTCTACCCATTCGGTTTCAGGACAGGTGAATGCCGAACGGGGTGAAGGTGTTGTAGTTTTTTCTGTGGTGAACACGCATTGATTGCTCCGGCAGACGGGTGTGGTCGGTGTTTCGCAGGGGGAGCATGCGGTAAGGGATTCACAGCTGCTATAGTCAGTGCCACTCTTGTATACTTCCCACCCGTCTGTTCCGATAGCAGATTTGTTTACTGCTTTAGCACAAACACAGCATCCTGCTGTTGGCTGTATACCGGTGACACAGTCATTATTTGTATTGCATGAACGGGGGTCGGTATATATCGGGTTTATTCCTCCTGGATTTGTTATCGGTTGAGTAAACCGTTTTTTATCACGGGTTACACAGGTAGCCGGGTAGCTTTCCTGGATAACACTTCCCCGGGCTTTTATACATGCTTCATACGTTGCAGGTTCCGGTACTGCTACGTATTCCTGGTAGGCAAACAATCCTCCTGCTCCTAACAGGATGCCGAAAATTAACGTAAGAACGGTGTATACAGATCTAAGTGATAGTTTTGGCGCCGAGCCTGCGGTTGGGGGTGGAATAGGAATTGATCCGGCATCACCCGGAGGATTAGAAGTTTCCATACTACGTTTGAGTATACGCCGGCGTTTTTTTCAACACAAGGCAGCGGCTGTGATAAAGTAACACTATGAAACGGATTGCGGTTGTTACACTTATTCTTTCGGTAGTCCTTATAGCAGGAGGGGTATATTACGCCCTGGCGGGGTTCCGGCAGTCGGATTCGGTATTAAGCCCGATTACCCAGGTTGTCGAAAGGAGTCTGGATAAATATTCCATAGACAGTCTTACCGTCCGGCAGGGGAAGGCGAGTGTTATTGTGTTGGATGAGGCGGTCGCCACCACGTCTGCTTACACTGCATATCTATTCCATTTTATGAGTGACGGAAAAAAGGTAACGGGGTTGGCGCATATTCCGTTTGATGCAGCAGATGGCAACAAGAAACCCGTGATCGTACAGCTGCGGGGGTACGTAGACCGTCAGGTGTATGAATCGGGGGTTGGTACCAGACGGAGCGCTGAGGTATTTGCCGGCCGCGGTTTTATATCCCTGGCTCCTGACTTTTTGGGATATGGGGGCTCCGACAACCCGGCAAACGACGTGTTTGAGGAACGGTTCCAGACCTACACCGTAACCCTTGATCTGTTGGCGTCGGTTTCCTCACTGCCGATGGCAGATGCTTCCCGCATAGGTATATGGGCGCACAGCAACGGAGGACAAATAGCCCTTACTGTATTAGCAATTACCAGGGGGGCGTATCCTGCTACTCTTTGGGCGCCGGTTACCCGGCCGTTTCCGTATTCGATCCTTTACTATACCGATGAGGCAGATGATAAAGGCAAGGCGCTCCGGAAAAAACTTGCTGAATTTGAGCGGAATTATGATGTGGATTTGTTTACGATGGTTAATTTCACCGACCGGATACACGCGCCGGTCCAGCTGCATCAGGGAACTGCCGATGATGCCGTTCCGGTTAAATGGAGCGAAGAGTTTGTGGCCGGCTTAAAAGGCAAAGATATTACTATCGGATACTTTTTATACCCGGGTGCAGATCACAATCTCCAGCCATCATGGAATACGGTAATAGCGCGGGATATTGACTTCTTTACTACCCATCTCGTTACTGGAAAGTAAACGTGGCGCTGCAGCTTGAGGTAGCCTTCAGATCATCGGTGAGGCGTACATCAACTACAGTCGGCACATTGGCAGCTAGTTCCAGCGGTTGGGTGGTGCAGCGGAAAGTACTGCCGCCTCTTGACGGGGCATCCGTTAGCGGACTGCTGACAGTAGTTTTGCTTACTACCTTGCCATCGACACTCGCCGTAAATTCGCAGGTGACTTTTTTGGCATTTGATACATCGCCGCCTTCAACAGAAAGGTAATATTCAGGAAATCCGACACGGGGGTTGTAATATTGCTGATCGCAGCCTAATGCGCTGATAGGACCCGGTGTCGGTGATACTTCTGCTACCGGCTGTCCGGTAGGCTCGACGGTCATGGATTTAGCTCCTTTGGACCGGAAATACCAGGCGCCTGCGACAACAGCGACAACAAGAATTGCCCCGACAACATAGGTCATCATGGACGGAGCTGCCATGGATTCTTCAGATGTTTTTTCCATATATATCCAGTATAGAAATATTTACCGGAGTTTCAAGTAGGGAAGTTTGTTATAGGGCGATAGCTTATTTGTGTCGGGGCAAGGATGACACACTGCGGATCCTAGGAAAGTGTGCTGGGACTAGGATTCGAACCTAGGTAGCCCTATCGGGCGCGAGTTTTACAGACTCGTGTATTTGGCCACTCTACCATCCCAGCGTGTTATTAACGTAGTGGATATTATATCAATATCATTGATAATCTGCATGAATAGTTTTTTGTCGTTATATCTGACATGCACCAACCCATGATGCATTTTATGTATTTTCCGTACGTCATAATCCCTTCTTATATAGGGTTTTGTAAATTGTGAGCGTGGTATGTGGAGTGTTTCCGACCAGTAGGAAACAAGCTCATCCGGATTTTGATTTGCATAACAGTATAAAAGTATCCGCAGTCTATTTTCTTGAACTTTATATATGTGCCGTAAAGTAGCCAGAAAAATTCTTACCATCTTTACATCGCTATTTGCGAAATCAACGATATAGGGTTTTGATTTTGCTCCCTCACCCCAATAGAGAAATAATCCGGCGCGCAATAAGATTTTTTCTTCAGCGGATAATGTAGAATTGAGCATATAGGAGAGTGGTTTTTTAGAAAAGAGAAGTGCTTGCGTTTGTTTATGTGTCCGGCGGGCTAGTCCTATTTTTTTCATTACTCTGTATACTTGCCAGACAGTGAGCTTTAGTTGAGCTCCGATATCTTTTGCAGTGAGTCCTTGGCGTATATAAAGATTGCGAATTATTGAAGCATAATTGTTGTCAATACTCATAGTTTTAGATTATATTATCATTGATAATTGGTCAAACATTTATATTTTTTTTTGGTATTATTAATTTATGACCTCCGGTAAACGATTACTTGCAAAAGTCGCGCCCTACGTCCGTATGGCACAGGGCATCAGCAGCCCCTACCGTATGGCAATTTTGTACTTGCTGGCACATGAACCCTTGTGGCCGGAAGATATTTCCCGGCACCTTCCTATTGCACAGAATCTTGTTGCACATCATCTGAAAGCGATGGTAGAAGCAGGGTGGCTTAAGAAGCGGCGGGTAGGCGGACACGTCATGTACTCACTGCAGAAAAAAATATTCCGGGAATTTCCGAAGCTTATTACCGATACGCCGTTTGGAAGGGATACACTTATCGGCTCTCCGAAGAAATGATGGGTATTACCGGGACAAGCGTTTTTGTGCTTCTGTCACGCTTCTTCCTACGTTGAGATGTCCATTGGTGAGTCCTGCTACAACCAGTCCGTCCATTTCTTTTTGGGAACACCACCTGCTGTCGGGCAGCGCTTCAGAGAGTTGTTTAGCAAGATTCTCGGATACCTCTATGGTGCCGTATACAACATTACTGGAGATCCTATTACCGTCTGTAGGTGCTTTGGAAAATGTTGTGGCATTGAGGATATCAGTGACGGTAGACTTACGGTCTTTCGCGATAGCAGAAAGCACCTTGGTCAATGGTTTGTCGTATTCGTGGCCCAGTGCTTCACTCCGGGCAATAAGCTGGAGCTTCTGCACGCTTGTTTGAATACTGCTTCTTACCACGGGGTGGATTTCGGTAAGGGCAGGTGCCGGCTTGGCAAGCAGTTCTCCCTGTTTTGTTCTGAATTGGGCGGGCGAAAGCGGTTCCTGTGCCATGGTAACAAATGTTTCCCCTTTGGGGTTCTTAAGCAGCACCACCACACCGCTTACCTCAGTTTTTTCTCCCGATTTGGTGGGTAAAAATTCACTCCGCTGTATGACAGCACCCTGATGCCAGGATAATGGTTGGGAATCCACCTGTATGCCTTCCAGGGAAAAGAACGGACTGGTCACCGAATCGATCCGCTGATCAGCAGTCATGGTTGCCTTCCATGATTTGTTGTCGGTAAGGGGGGCCTTGGTCACTTTCATTTCAGGAAGCTTTGCCGTCTGTTCTTTGACCCATCGCCGCAGATCGGTAAATTCAGCGCCTTTCAGCTGTTCTGCAGGTGCCAAGAGGGGCACTGCCAGCTTATTGAAATGATACGGCTGTGTTTCCGGCATATATAATAATCCTCCGTATTTTTTGGAGCCCCCAGTCAGAATTGGACTGACATCAGCGGTTTACAAAACCGTCGCTCTGCCGTTGAGCTATGGAGGCCTCATGGGGCAAAACCGAGATTTTTCCCCAACGCTTTTCCTACAAGGTGTTGCGACGGTTCACATCATAGATCACCCCGTCGCAACGGATTATACCCAGCACATGCTAGGTAATCAGAATCCGTAGCAATTAGCCTACTGATTGTACCAAAGGAATCGAAAATAGGGAACCGTGGGATCTGTCAAACCAGGAAGAATAAATAAGTACTGCCGCGTGTCGAGTCGAAGTATTTTCCCCGATTTATTGTAATCGGAAGGACTGAGCCGGTACCCACGGGCATCGGCTACGGTAGTCCTGTGGCTCCCTAAGGAAATCAAAGAGAGCGTACCTCAATTGTTAAGATTCTGTGGAGGAAAATAAGCTTCTACTCCACACGGGCATATCTATCGTAAAGGACAGTAGTGGGTGATGTCAAGGCGTAGGGTAGCGCGTCAGAACGCGAGAAAATTAATGAGGGTGATGATAGCCATGGTATGGGAAAGAAACATAAGCCAGGTAAGTTTTTCATGGAGCGGTGTTGACTCCCATGCGGCGTCAAAATATTTGGTCCAGATAAGCACGTTAAGCCGTAAGCCAAGCGCAATAGTGCGCCCGGTCGGGGCGATAACGGCACGATGGAAATGTCGTAGAGCAGTAGCCATGTGCACCAAGTGTACGGGGAAACGGGTAAGAAGTGGTATGCATCACGATGATGCACTTTAGTATAGTTAGGTATCTTACTTAATTGAGGCTGTTTAGCCGTGAAAATAAACAGATAATCTACTTTATCATGTCCCGGTCGATGAGGCTCCGGAGATAAACTGATTTCGGCACTCGGTTTTTTTTACCCTGTTTGGCTAAATAGCTTGCTTGTTTGCTGGATATAAAAAAGGTGAACCGTGTATCCGCCTCGCCACGCACAAACTGGAGAAAATCCGCAATAATGGCGGGAAGTGTCTCCGGTGTATATTTTTCGCTGATGATTTTTTCGTTTTCGTGATACGCAAAAAGGCTTGGCGGATCGCCTTCGCTGTAGAGGATAAGTACCGGTTTGCCGCGGTCAAGTGCCATGCTTATTTCATAGCCGACACTGATAGAAGGAAAGCTTGTTTCTGCTACGAGAAAGTCGGAAGAATTGACCCAGTCTTCGAGCCGTTGATGGAATTTGAGTCTGGCGTCCTTGGACTGCATCTGGATATCTTTTTCCGAAACTTTCAGGATGTGCTCATCCATAACCTCGACGTTATGGTTCCTGAGTATTTCTCCGATTTTCTGATAGTTCCCCAGGTGGAATTTCCGTCCGACGATGGAAGCGGTGAAGTAAGCGCGCATAATTTCAAGAGAATCTCTTCTAACTATAATGATATAACATGTGCCTGATTTTGGCAAAAATGCCGTTATTAAAGCTCAATTGCGCAACATTGATGCATCGCAGTTTCATATTGAAATCCCAATCTGCTTGCGGTATCCTATAGCCTTCTTATGTCAGCAGAGCACGGAGGCCATGGAGCCAGCGGAGGAATATTTTTTGTAGAAGGGGTAGCCGAGCCATCGGAGGATGTGTGGAACAGTATTTTTGACATTTTCACTCTTTTTATCGTCGGTCTATTTGCCATGTTTGATACACCGGTCAAAACCGAATCCCACGGCGGCCACTAAATAATCCCGACTTCTCCGGTTCCCGGAAGAAGCAGTGAGAGGATGAATGAGATCACCGGCATGATAAGCCGGCTTATAGGAGCAGTACCTCCGAAGAGCGGAAACACCATGAGGAGCAAAAATATCATGCCGTAAGATTCCAGTTCGTGCCACTGCCGTGCGTATTCAGGCGGCAGGATGCCTTCGACAATTTTAAATCCGTCCAGCGGATGGACGGGGACAAGGTTAAATATTGCCAAAAAGACGTTGAGCACTATAACAGGCTGCAGGAACACATAAAACAGCATGGCAAAATCCGTAGCCAGCCCTACCCGCAGGATTAGCGACAACGCGGTCGCCAGCAGTATGTTTGATGCGGGCCCTGCTATCGATATGATCGCCGCATCACGCCGCGGGTGACGAAGATTAAACGGATCGAATACCACGGGCTTCCCCCATCCAAACCGTGCGATAAGCAGCATAAGGGTTCCCAACGGATCCAGGTGGGCGAGAGGATTAAGTGTCAGCCGTCCCTGAACCCGGGGCGTAGGGTCGCCGAGGCGGTCTGCCGCATACGCGTGGGAGAATTCATGTATGGTGATAGCAACGATCAGCGCGATGAGCCAGGAGAAGAATGCAAATGGATTATTGAAGAGATCACCCAACATATGGTATAGTATAGCTTCTATGGCACTCAAATGCGATATCTGTGAAAAACATTCCGTAGCCGGAGGCACCCACAAACACCATCGCGGTGTGGCGGGAGGTCAGTGGAAACGGAGAGCTACTCACACCAAGCGGACAATTGGAGTTAACATCCATTGGGCGACTATGCCGATTAAGGGTGTTATGACGCGCGTGCATGCATGCGCCAGTTGTATTAAGCGCGTGCGCTTTGACAATAAAAAAGCCGCAGCTCTTGCCGCATAACAACAGCATTCTTCATTACTCTTCAACAGTATTCTTTTTGTATCCGAGTATCGCTTCGACAGTGTAACTTGCCCGTGCAACGTCGCGAAGAAACGCGTTTTGTAGCGCTGTGAGCGTCGCACGAGTGTGTTGTAATGGTGAGGAGTCAGGTATTGGGTTCGGTGCTGAATTCGGAAGCAATAATTGTTTTTGGTACGCGCTAATTGCCGCAGTTTGTTCAGGGAGTAAAGCGATTTTATCAGCGTTTGGCAGCCATGTATGGAGCACTTTGCGGAGCGTCGGGATATGTACGAGGGTATTTCTGGGAGTTTCTATTTCCTTTGTATGAAACGACAAGCCCTGTAATGCAGACCGTATTGCCCCTGCTTCGGAAGATTCCCGTATTTGTTGCTCAAGCCACTGCGCCATGCCCGCATGATTGAGTGCGGAATATGAATTAAACAAGTGGATAAACCGGGCGTATGGATCCTGTGTTTTCATGCGTTCCACAAACGACCGTACATTCTCTGAAAGGCGGATCGCCGGGGTTCGTGGGTTTATGGTTCCCGCAGTCATTTCATCGAGGATATAAAGCGGTATCCCGTGATGTACGAACGGTGATATGCAAATATCATGTGTCGCGAGCACAGGAGGTATCAGATTGATAGGCCGCGGCGAACGCTCAGCAACAAATTTACCGACTTGAAAGTGTGCTGTGCAGGGGGTGAACCGGGTGTAGTCAGGAGCGTTTGCCGGAAGTTGATTCGGTCGGACGGGAAAGGTGTATTTAACGGCGTGCCAACGGGGGCCATGACCGGTGTTGTATCGTTGTTTATGGATGTTTGCCTCGTTACCTTCGCCGACTAAATCACCAATGTCAACAGACCTGATTCGGTGAAGTAAATGCGGATTTAATCGTAGTAATTGCGCCCCTTCCGGGGAAACCTCTAGTTGTCCCGATGTAGAACCGTCAAAGGTGTATTCGCGTTTACCTAACGAGGTAAAACTCCATGACCTGTCCGTATTGCGGCGAACGGTTATACCGTTGTCGTTTCCGGTTAGTCTCCGGCGGAGATAAGATTCAATTTGTTTGCCGGCGGGTTTTGCGCCAATTGGAAATACTTCAATCGTCATATATTTAATCGGTATGACCGAACGCCATAAGGATCAGTATGGATTCGGATATCCCGTCTAGGCCAAGCAGGTTATGGATCGTATCGTCATTAAATCCGCCGAGGGCACAGCAGCCGATGCCGAGAGCGGCAGAAGTGGTGTAAAAATTTTGACACATATGTCCCGCCTCCATAAGTGCAAGTCTATATGCCCGTTCCTGGTATTTTATGGATGTCCGGTCAAATACGGCAGAGACAGCAAACACCATGGATGCCTTTTTTACGAATGGCTGGTCTATGCTCTGATAGAGAAGTTTTTTTATGTTTCTCGGTTGGGGGAGTACTTCTATGGCATGGCCCCGGACATAATAATGATAAATACCGGGTGGGATCTCATGGTGCTGGAGAACGATCGGATATACTTCAAGGGGATATCGGGCGCCAGCAGATGGATAGAACCTGCGCTTGGTTAGTGCGGTATTGGGTGAATCAAATTCTCCGGCTCCGAAGTAAAGCAGATCGCTTGTTTCCGAGACAGTGCAGGGTGCTTTGGAGAATTGTTTAGCGGATATTCGCTTGAAGTACGCGTCTTGTAATGCGGCATCACGAAGATTCGATGCCTGCGGTAATGAGTATGCCTTAAAGCGCGGGTATCCTTTGTAGTATATTTCTGACCATTCCTTTGGCCATTTTTTATTGCGGATCGTACGGTCAGATTCACCATATTTAGATATTTGATGGTATTTCTGGAATTCGTACGGCAGAAGATTTGGTATCCGTGATAATAGTTGAAATAGTGTATCACTTGTGTTCATACGATTGGATGAGGTACAGGGTTTAGCTCATGTTCACCCCGCGATTTTTTACAATATCCCAGCCTTACCGGTACGTCAAACAGCCGCTGTATTCCCCAATAGGGATACCGTTCATAAAAATAAAGAGGTTGCAGATCCGGCGCAAATGCTTTTATCACATGATACCCCGACGCTGCGACGCTATTATCGGTAATATCAGCAATATACAGGGGTATATTTTTACGCTGAAATATTTTTTTAACTTCGTTGAGCTGGTTCTCGGCAGAGAGATTTTTAGTATTTGTTTGGAACGAAGCATAGTGGGTATGTTTTTTGTCAAAAAGATACGCAAGTGACTTCTTATATTCGATGGATGCCCAGTATTTTGCCCTGTCTTGTATGGTGATAATTTTTTTGGGCTCCGTTAACGGCGGAGACAGCTTCAGCTGAAGATGTTCCCGGTTAGAGCGTGCAGAACGTCTGGTTTGAATGGCTTCCTCTATCGCACCACGGAGAGCAATAACCGGATCCAGATGCGCTTTTGTGCCGAAAGAGAACGGCACCGTGTCGCCGTTGTCCTCTAAGAGCACCATGTACGTGGGGATCGGAATATCCGTTGTGATATCGTAAATATGCGTTTGAAGGCTGTAGCGGCGGAGAAGATCTATTATCTCCAGAGTGGTGTTGTCCTGGATATTCTGAATGCGAACTTTGGGGGGTTTAATCATGTTAAGGTAAAAGATCATCATTGCATCGCGTTCGACATCTTCGTATATGCCGCCAAGGGTCGCATCCGTTATCGTCCATCCGCCGGATGCTCCGGTACTGATCGGAGAACGTAAAAATTGTTCGTCATTGTGATATTCATAGTTTGTGTAGATTAGTTGTGCGGGTATATAGGTCGTAGCGCCGGTCTGCAGCTGGGTTGTTTTTTGCCAATAATAGGTAGCGTCGGGGTTATATTCATATCTGAATTTAGTTTTTTGCTTATTCGAGTAATTAGGTATCATTTTTGGATCGATACTGTCTGGCACGTCGTGCCGGGACCCAAAAAGCAATTTTTTTGTCCGATAACAGACGGAGCAGTAACGCTCAAGCACTTCGCCGGCAGCCTTACAATACGCAACTAACGGGTTTGATGAAAAACCATAACCGTTAATATCATGCAAAGATCCATCAGTCTCGTTGCGTGTTACCGGGTTACCGGTTATATGAAATCCGGTAACTGGGGGATCATCAGCATAGTTTGTATACCATTCACAGGCGGCATAGAGGCGTGGGTAGTCCTCTATGAGGCTGATAAACCTATCGATATCTGAGAGATTGGATCGATCTGTTTGCATATCTTAATCTTACAAACCCCTCCGAATCCGGAGGGGTTTGTAAATGTTTCATTATATTTACTTCGTTCGTCGTGCTCTCACGGGTTTAAAACTATTTCCGTGGCAGCAATCGGGTGGTTCACATGTTGGCACAGGTGTCGGTTCATCACATGATCGTGATGCAGCGCTTCGGAATCCAGGTCTAAAATTCGATGCATCTTTAACAAAGCGCTTTGCTTCCTTTAATGATGTCGGCATGGTTGAATCACCTCCTTTTGGACAAATGATAATCCTAAACTACTAGGACAGGAGTAGATGCTAAAGGAGATTGCCTGGGTTGTCTGTTAGACAACTCACAATTTGGATATTTGGGATATGAGGCTTATTCCGGTTGGCAAAGGAATACTTGGCAACCCCTGCTGTCGGCGGAGAGTTTCCATTCCCCGTTGCATTCCGCAGGTTGGGGAAGCTTGCCGTTAAATGCAGCCAGTGGATCAGGGCATGCTAAGCCAGCGCGGCTGCGGAGGTCAATAGCGACCCCTTTCATCATAACGACGACAACAACTACGAGAACAAACGCAAGAGTAAGGAAGATAACAAAATTCCATGAGCCCAATTCTTTCCCCATAGCAGAAGGAAGTGACGCTTTGATTTTTGGGGTTGATCGTAATTTTTTGCGAGCCATAGATAATTCCTCCTTTATTGGATGTATAACCAGACTACGGCAACAGCGTGAAATGTGTCAAGGGGCAAGGTGGGCGGTTTTGAATTGCATCCACGGCACCGGCTTTTTTCCTTCCAGCTGCACTTCGTCCGGCACCAGTTTTCCATCGGCGATATGGAGCGAGAGTAATTTAAGGCGCTTACCATTCACCGTTGACCAAAGACCAGGCCAGGGATGAAGGGCGCGGAATTTCCGTTCGATTCTTTCAGCGTCAGTGCCTTGGGTAATCGCTGACTGCACAATTTCCCAAGCCTCGAATCCATTGTCGCGGGTAAACCGTTTGGCGTAGGGAGGTTTCTCCGTTTCTTTGTGAGTTGGCAAAGGTTTTGCTTTTCCCCGCAGGTATTGAGGAAGCAGAGCAGCAAGAAGATCAGCTCCGATAGTAAACAGTTTTGTCCGTAAGGGGTCGCTGGTGTCCGTGGGTTCGATGGGAATTTTTTCCTGGGCATATATTTCCCCTGCATCAAACGTCGGGGAAAGCGCTACTACGGTAACCCCAATCTGATGGTCTCCGGTCATAATGGCCCAGGGTACCGGGTCACCGCCGCGCCACCGTGGGAGGATGGACGGGTGGATATTGAGTCCGCCGTATTTAGCGGAAGCTATAGTTTCGGCGGGTATCATCTGTCCGTAAGAAGCTGAAATTATGAGATCCGCCTGAATAGGCTGGAGGGCATCGACGACTTGTTGCGGGTTTTGGTACTGCCAGGATTTTTCAGCGCTTGCTGCAAATGAAAGAAAAGCGATATGGTGCGCTTTAGCCCATTCTTCAACCGGTGTTGGGGTGAGTGTCTGATCGCACCCAACGGGACGGGTAGGCTGGGTAACTACTGCTGCTATTGTTATGTTTTTTATACCGGCGATTTTTTCGAGGACGATAACCGAGTCATCAGTGGAACCAAAAAAAAGTACGTTTATTGTGTCCATATTGGGAGGATCAGGTGAGTTTTATTTCTTCCAGCAGTTCTTCTCCATCGTCGTCTGTAGCCACCTGGAATAATTTTTCTTTTTGCTCCAGCACCCGCTGGGTAAAAAGAATGCCGTTAATGTGATCCGTTTCATGTTGGATAATGGTTGCCAAAAATCCCGAAAATTCTTCCTGGTGTATAGCCCCCGTTTCATCCTGATACCGCAGGGTGAGGGTGCTTGATCTATGCACATTTCCCCATACGTTAGGAATTGAAAGACAGCCTTCCATCTTATTGCTGCGTTCAGGTACTCCTTGAGTGAGTGCTCCGGATTTGTTTATGATTTCCGGATTGATAAACGTACGTATTTTTGCTTTTGCAGTGGGCTTGGTAAGAAATATTCTAAGGCTTTGACCCACTTGTGTAGCGGCAAGTCCGACCCCTTTGGGGTTTACCGTGGCAAGGAGTGTTTCTTCCATGTCTTTGATAAGACGCAGTAGTTTGTCATCAAATGTTTTGACAACTGTCGCGGGTGTGGTGAGCACCGGATGCGGCACAAGGACAATAGGCTTCATTTTAAGCGCTCCTTAAAGTCTGCGTCATTTGGATCTACCTCCGTTAGATACTTTTCAAGAATGGCGCGGGCTTCTTTGGGATTTTTATCTTCCGTATAAAATACCCAGAGCGCATAGTAGGCGTCGCGGTAGTTCCGTTTGAGTTCGCGGGCTTTATTGAGATACGATATGGCTTTGGCTGTATCACCTTCGCGGCCAACCAGGATAGCAAGGTTGTAGTAAATTTTGGGGTCATTGGGCGACAGGGGGAGCGCTGTCTCCAGCGCTTCGATTGCCTTCATATTGAATGATGCCTCCAACGACGAGATGGTGTAATACACTTTTGTGCGGGTTTTGTAAAAGTTCACATTTTGCGGCGACGTGGTAAGGGCGATATTGCTTTCCTGCACGGCAAGCGCGGCTAATTGGGCGGCTTGAGTGGCGTTGTTGCCTTCAAATGCAGCAATCGCGAGGGTGGCATACGCACCCGCCAATTCATCCCGGTAGGTGGGTTCAAAGGTATTAAGATGTACCGCAGATAGTAGTGCGGGTACGGCCTGGCCATATAATCCTGAGCGACTCAGCCGGTACCCCTGGGCATACCGGGTGTCGGCGTACCAGAAAAGCGCTATCCGGATAAACAACAACATGCCTCCGGCAAAAAGAAGCCATGTGACAAATTGAGGCATCCGCATTTCTTTGTGCCGCACAGTAAGCGCATGCGGGGTGATACTGAACGCAAGGGCGGGGAACAAAAAGAAAAACAATTGTAAAATGACCACGGAAAATCCGAAGAAATTTGTTACCAGAATAGAACACCATCCGGCAAACAATGCCAGCCGGACAATCAGGCTGTTACTGAGCGTTTCTTTGCGCCAATGTCTGATAAACCAAAGAACAAATGTAGCGATAAGAAACAGATAGCTTCCCAATCCAATGAGTCCCGTGGTAGCCAGATAATTTAAATATTCATTGTGCGCCTTGTTGTAAAGAAAATCCCATTCAGATGTAAGGTTGTGTCCCGCCGGGCGGTATCGGTAAAACGCAAAGGCAAACGTTTCAGTTCCGGTGCCGATAAATAGTGCTTTCGTTGAGCTTTTCCATGCGTTTACTGCCCCCTGCCAGACATATTTTCTGATAGTTCCTGATTCGGTCCCCCCGACTTCGAGAGCCGGTCCGGCAACGGCAGACGGGGTTGCGGTGTTATTGGTAGCGGTTTTTTGGGTGGTGAGTTTGGCCGCTGCTTCGCGCCAACCGTTAAAGGTCACCCATCGGTCGACAGCGGGGGTTCCTGTTCCGTTTATCCAAATCACAAGCGCGAGCATACCGTGGAATATTCCGACCGGTAGGGTAAGCGGCTGCTTTTTGATGGCAGGGATCGTGGTAATGCGGAGCTTAATTGCCAAAAGGATCCAGAACAACATGTCTGCAACCAAAAATCCAAAAATGCCTGATCTGCTCCGGGTGAACAGCAGAACGACAAAAAAGAGCAGTGCTGCAGCGGCATATAATCCGGGCAACAATAGTGAAACGGCCTGTTTGGTTTCTTTTTGTGGGTGTTTAGCCGTGAACAGTGATACCGGGAATGCAAAAATAATGGGGATGAGTGCCACGAGGTAGGCTGCGAGCCAATTCGGTTGACCTAGGGTAGAAAATACGCGGTTTTGTACATCCTGCACCCACAAATTTTTATCAATGCCCAGCCGTTCAAGCACTCCATATATTGCAACGAGTGTTCCTGTAACGAGTGACAAACGGAGCAGCCTGAGAATGGAATGGTTTTTTTGCGATTCATCTTGTACGGATTGCGCTGACGGTGAAAATATATCCAGGTTGGTGAGTAGGGCATAGTAGCAGAGTACATAGGAGATGACCGACCACATGCCACCGTTAAACCGGCTGTAGTAGCCAAACCATGACACATGGGGATCTATGGAAAAAATCGAGCTGATAAGCTGTGAACCGGTAAAAAGCATGATAGGGATATCAAGCGGGGTTTTAGCGATGCGGAATTCCTTTGCCACCGCCATTTTTATAAGCCAGGCGGTGACAATAGCTACGGTTATACCGTAGACAGCCATCATTTTGTTGTATTCGAATAATTCGTAATTCCACGGGGTGAGGAGCAGTGGGGTCAGCCCAAATAACAGATAAAATCCTATTCTGATAATGCGGTTGCACCAAGCAATGGGTCCCATACGGGCTAGTATAGCATACCGTGAGGCTCGTAAACACGCTGTTTTCGGATGATTTTTGGCTTCAGATTAAGCTAAATGTGAGGTATTTCACTTGACCTGGAATGTCGAATGTTATAGGATATCACTCCTGTCTACATAAATCCTCTGCCGGGGGTTGTTCTGTCCATGCAAAGTCAATATACGCCGTTCTTTTACTGTCCTGCCGGCGGATCCGCGGAAGCGCGGAATAAAAAGCCCTTAAGTGGGTGCATTTGCGTTGCCTAAAACAGCGCTTTTGAGGTTGGAGTTGATGATTGGTTTGTTAACGATCAAATTCATATTTGAGAGTTTACTAACCATCAATCCCGCAGCAGCGGGATGTGTTTGTTGACGTTGGTCAGTTAACGAACCCGATCATATCGGGTGAGTTTACTGCCACCGATCCCGTAGCGAAAGCGGAGGGGGACAGGCGGAAAAGACAAGAAGAATAAAGCGTCTTGAGGTTGGGGTTGCGGGTCTTTTGGACAGGAAGATCCGCAACTCTGGTCTTAAAGACCAGGGTTCATCCTTCCTCCATATGCGGAGGCGGGGATGAAATAGTGAAAATAGTTGAGGCATATATATGAGGACGGCGGGTTTGCCCGCCAGCAGCCTTGTATGAAAGCCGCACATTAACAAGTGAACGAAGGAAATAGATGAAGAGTGTGAGATGAGGGGTGTTACAACTAGGCATGGAGGATATACCTGATGATGCCGAATACGGGTCATAACGGATATCTCCTGATGGTATGAGAATGGATACGTAATCCTTTTAGATCGAGTGTGAATGGAAGAGTATGGATTGTCTGTATCTATCTAGATGTAACTATTGAGTGAATGATTTGGGTAAACAATCATTCTTTTTCTAGTTACATCTAGAGGGAAATAAAGAAGAAAGAAAGAAAAATTGAATAGAAATAGGGGAAGAAGAAAGAAAGAGTAAGAATTAGTACGTGGGGGCAAAGTAAGCATCCATTGCTGGGGGCTACCAACGGAAAGCGGGGCAAACTATTCGTCATAGGGATATGACAACTTAGAATCCTTGAGAGAAAGAAAGAAAACATTCAGTATGCGTTTCTTTTCATGACTATTGAATGTCGTATATGTTCATAACCTCTCATTATGAACCGTCCGCCGATTAGGCGTGACGTAGAGCATCCCTACCCATTATGGGATAGGTAACAGATCATTAGACGTCTTTTGAGACGTTTTTTGAAATCCATTTTAGAGGAGACCATCGAACATGGCCACCAAAAACAAGGCACACAGCAAGACCGATATTGAGCGACTTCTTGAAGAAGAAAGCGACGAAAGGGAATTTGACCGTGTGCCAAAGAAGAAAAAGAAGAAAGAAAAGAAAGAAGAAAAGAAAGAAGAGAAGAAAGCGGAGGAAAAGAAAGAAGAGAAATAATTCT
>JACRMP010000025.1:26558-126859 GCA_016214885.1 Candidatus Gottesmanbacteria bacterium
TGTTTAGTCAAGTGCAGGGGGCACTTGGCTTCTCTAAAATTACCAGACTAACCGCGGGTTGTGTCTGTTTATACCTTCCACCCATCACGGCGTGAAGCAGCCTGGTGGTGATTACACACGAAGAAAGGAGAGTGGCCCAGTGGCTACCAAACGTTTACGCTTCGAGCGTCTCATTGGACTACTTGTCCTTGCGGCGTTGTTCGTTTCATTTATCCCTGCATATGCAGCGGATGGGGACGATGTGATCTACTGCTATTACGCACACACAAGCGGACCAGCAGAAGGCATCGAGCCCGGATCAAAGGTAAGACAAGGCGACGTGATTGCATACAGCGGAGCAACAGGCTTCGGCACTGGTCCGCATTTGCATTTTGCCTGTAGTACACTTCCGCCATTGGAACAGCAAGACCGTCTCTGGCCAATAGCTTGGGACTGGGTAAATCCTGACTGGAAAAAGCATCCGGGATGGGTCTCGCCCCTTGCAAATCCTGTGGAAGTCGGTGCCGCATATTATGCTGCAAATCCTGCGGGCAATCAGGAGCACCATAATGGTATTGACTACCAAGCCTCGACGGGCACGAAATTGTACGCTGTCGCGGCCGGGGAAGTTATTTGGACGTCATGGTGGCCGACATGGTCAGAATCTGCGGGTGCCGGTCATGGAATTACGATGGTATTGAAAATTCCTGCAGATGGATCTGGATCCACTGCCTCGGAAGATCAAGAAGTAATTCCACGACAATCGGAGACCTATAATCCGCGTGTGGCAAACAGCAGTAATCCTGTGCAGGACACAACACAGCCGCTTGCCCCGATGTGGAGAAAGTCTCCGTCAGTATGGTGGTGGCGCAATGACATTTACCGGTGGGCAGAAGAGTACGAGCTCAATCCGAACATCATCGCAACGCTCATGCAGATTGAATCCGGAGGCCTTCCCACGGCTGGTTCTGGTGCAGGTGCCCTTGGATTATTCCAGGTGGTGCCAAAGTGGCATCTGAACTATGACAAGGGAGAAGTCGACTCGGATCTGTATGAACCGGATTTCAACGCGTGGAAGGGAATGATTTTCTACAATTCCTGTCTTACGCGTGCGGATAATGATCCAATCCGGGCTGCTGCCTGTTATAACGGAGGAGCAAGTCTGCTTTCCAAAGACCCGGCCTACTGGCCCGACGAAACGAAGTCATATGTCAAATGGTTTAGCTGGATTGAAGATGCGTTCGCTGCGTCTGAAACCAACGCGCTGTTTGAGCAGCATGTGTCTGGGTGTAGTCGGCCAGGCGGTTTGTGCGTGCAGGCTCGTGAGTGGCAATATGCTCATCCTCGGGATGACAACGAGCCAGGCGGTGTTGCACCGGAAACCTACGAAGGTGCGGCCGTTCCTCGACAGGACACAGCGGTCTTGTATCAAGACAATAAGATAGTGGTAGATGCGCCACCGTTCATGGTGCTCATCGTGATGTTCGCGTTTGGCGGTGTGTTGTATTACTTTGGTGGTTGGAAAATCATCAGAAACCGCATTACACGCGAAAGGCGACGGGTGAGAACCGGATGGGGGCCATGGGTTTTGCGGTTTACTGCAGCGCTCATTGTCTTGTTCTGGTTCCCGCTAAATCTGTTTCGGTTAATGACCGCGATGGACTCCGGGATACTGCCCTACAACAATACGGCGTTTACCATGCGGCGGGTGATCGAAAACAACACGAAGCTTATCGACGAAGCTGACGAGTTCATCACCAAGACAGAGCAGTACTTGCCGGAAGAGTGGCAGGAACGGGTGGATCAGTTTGTCGAACCACTTGAGAAAGTGAAGGGAGTCCGGGATTTCTGGCTGGATTTCTTCATTTGGCTGGGAGACGATCCGATCCTTACGCCGGTGCTCCGTTGGGTTTCACATGAGGTACAGGTGTACCTTGTGCCGACTGAGTACATGACAGAGGATGACTGGATCCTGGTCAAGTATGACTTCACCGATCCGATCGTCGAAGACGGACAGGTAGTTTCATTACGCTTAGTCAGCGATGCCCGCGGACACACAAACCCGTGGGGCTTACATGGTGAGCAGTGTTACAGCTGTAATAACCTGAAAAGCTGGCTTGGTACGGATGTGCTCCTGCCGCCTGAAGCGTTCGTTCGCTCGCCGGTGACGGGGGTGGTGGAAAACATCATCATAGAAGATGGTATTACATCTGTCTGGATATCATCGAAAGATGTGCGGTTTGCCCTGGTGAATGTTCGGCGTGAAGACGCGGACAAGCTTACTATCGGGCAGCCTATACAGGCAGGTGATGTTATTGCCCGTCCCAATGGTCCACACCTGCACGTGGTGCTGGAACTTAGAAACCAAGATGGTTCGTGGGCCGATTACCCTCTGACTGTCTTGTTAAATGCCACCGGTACATCCTACCAGTGGTTTGAAAGTCAACCGCCATATTTTGACCCATACGTGCCGGGTGCAACCGATGTGGCGAAGCGGTCCGATTACCTAGTAAAGGAGGCTCCAATCAATCGCTAACCAGAAGTCCGAGTACAGTCGTATCCGTTTTTTCATCCGTAAGTTACCAAAAAGGAGTTAATAATGTCCGACCATAAAGACCACCCGAAACTTCCTGGTCCAACATCCGGGAAGAAGGTCGTCACGTTCACCAACTTTTTCGTGTTGCTGGGCGTGATTTTGTTCATCGCTTCCGGCATGCTTCGTGTATGGGTTTTTGCTGCAAAGGACACTATCGTTGCAGGGGCACCCTATTTCGAGCAAGCCAAGGAAGAAGTCACGAATTTCAGTCCCGGTGTGCCAGGCTTTAGCTTTGTCTGGAACGGCAAGGAGCATCAAATCTGGGGAACCGTGGACCCCGGTAAAGATTGGCGTGAACTGACCGGTATTGAGTATTCTGGCGGTAGTGGCAACGATGATGGCGGGTCCAATACTCAGCCTTCTGACGGAGCCGAAGACCTTCCGCCTCAGACTCCTCCGGAGAATGAAGACCCGAACGCTACCTTCCAGCGCTATCAGCAACAGTACATTGCGTTGGTGGGGGGTGTACCGGGCGCGCCTGATTTTTCGATGCTGAAGGCAACCAATGTCCAAACGGCACGCCAGCTCATCGCCAATATGAAAGCCACCGGAATTGATCTGGTGACGCCGCAAAATTGGAACGACCAGATGGAAGCGAAGGTTCGCAGCAATTACGAACACTGTTTCCAAGTGCAGGACCTGACTTGTGTGCGCGATTGGGCACCCGTGCAAACGACAACTATCGAAAACCCGCCCGGACTGCGTGATTGGCTCGCCCTGGTTATCTCGGACGTCAATGCGATTAATGACTTGGTGGATTCCGCCAAGAACACGAATGCTCCCGAGATTATGGACGAGCTGGTGGGACAACTCTTTGAACAGGCAAGGGCGTTGCGCATCCAATCGGGGTGCAGCGCTTTGGGCAAAGAGGAGCCATCTGGAACTGCGCTTGATGTCCAGTGGTGTCTGAGTGGGAAGACCGTGAAAGTCTGGATCGAAGAGCCCAACAGCGGTTGGAATCTCGTTCCCGATGAAATTGGCGGTCAATCCGGAGTCCTTGGCGAAGGCGACGTAGTGGTGTTCATCGACGAAGGCGGAAACCAATTCCGCGTCACCGCAGAGGTTGCCATCGAAGCCGTGCCTGGTCTTGATTTTGGCGCGCATGACAAGTTCGTGGAATTTCCGCTCCAACCCACCTTGTGGAATACGGCGACCAATCCGTGGACCCCTGGGCAACCCATCCCGTGAGGGGTGGAGATGTTAAATATCGAGAGGAGACTGTTATTTCTATACAGCAGTCTCCTTTCAGGAGGTAATCCATGTCAAGAAAAGGTAAGTCAGATGCTGTAAGAGCAGCAAAGATCAACGAAGCGCGCAAGTATGGCCAGGATCAAGGTCTCGCCAAACGCGCAGAGCTGAAAAAAGATGCCCCGGCTCGTCAGGAAATCGCGGCCGATTACTATCGCCGTGCGAAAGATGAAGCAGAGTACGACGCTGCCGAGCGCGCCTACTATCAAGCCTATGCGGATGCGCTGATGGGTGTGCAAACGACAGAAATGGTCGTCACATCCACGTCTTCGAGTAGTAAAAAGAAGAAGAACAAGCGTGACGCGTTTGAGAAGGTCATAGCGTGGCGTCAGTTCTTCGAGCGCATGTTTTCCGCACCGTTTGCAGTTTTTAGCTTTGCAGGCGGAGGTTCTGGTCAGGGAGGCGGTGGTGGTCAACCGGAAGAAACGGATTCAACGCCGAGCCATAAGTCGCCGAAACTGCCCCCTGTCGCCACCTATGTGGGTGCGTTCATCATCGGTGCATTTCTCGGCGTCGTTGTGTTTGGCGACTTCGGTGTGGCTCTGGTGCTGGGAGGCGCGGTAACCCGGGAGGTGTATGCCCGAAAGGCAGATGCCTATAATCCCTGGGTGGCACGTGCCATCGGCATTATTCCACCAGCGCTCACGTTGCTGGGTTCGATGTGGCAGTTTGGCTTAGCGTTGGTGGTGCACCTGTTGGTGTGGAAGCAAATCCCATACCTGTATCAGGAGCCTGAACCCACTGAAGAGGAAAAAGGCAAAGAAGATATGCCTAGTTCCATGTGAGGAAGCTATGACACAAGTAAACGACGTATTCGCTAGGGCTCGTAAGAAAGCCAAAGGACTGAACGTCAACCTCGCCAAGAAAGTTCTCAGCGCGGATGCACTGCACGAGCGGTATGACCATGACCCGCTCGATCTCAGTGTGCCGATTTTGGGTGCCATACTCCGCGGCAGGCCGGACATGCTGTTGTTCGTCAAACAGCGGTGGTTCGCCAGCTCTGGGTATCAGACGGAAGTGAGCGGACTTAGGCTTACCGTCGGCGGACATAAGGTTCCCGATTCCGATGGATTTTCAACATCGCAGATTGCATCGTCGAACGTGCCGGAAATCCACTACATCTGGTTGGTTGACGGGATCCGATTTATCCAATCGATCCTCTACTTCATCCCGGAACTATTCGGGTGGGAGTTAGACCGGCTGGATTTGTGGGGGGCTCTTGTGTATAAGAGCGGCACCGGTGGTGACGTGTTCATCCTGCCGATGCTCACACATCCGCTCGAAACCCATCGCAGGCTGAGGAGGTGGTGCGCGACAATCGAATCCGGTGCCAAAGCTATGGATCAACTCGTCGAACGAGCAGACCATGGTCGGGTACTGGATGAGGAGGAGTGATATGGGTGACTGCATCACTATCTTTCTCATTGTCGGAGCGTTCGTTGGCTATTTCGCATATCGGCTCCTGGACAAGTACTTTCCGTGGATCTTCACAGGATTCATGTGGATTGTCCGGGGTGGCTTTATCGTTCTCATTATCGGCGCTCTGGCGCTCGGCGGTTTTACCGGAGAAGAAGTGATTCTCGGTGCCGCGTGGGCCGCTCTTGAGTGGATTGCCGGGAAGCGACCGACCCATCATTACGACGATGAAGATGACGACGATGATGACAATGATGACGATGAAGATGATTGATTTCCTTCGTTCACAAAATTCCGTTGCACAACGACGGGCACCCCCAGGTGGGGAATTGGTGCCCGTCGAACGGCGGAGCCGGAAGCCCGGCACTTGTTGGACCCGCGAAAGTGGGATAGACAACAGTGTGCCGGGAACGGCAACATACGGGAAAGAGAGGGTACAGCAATGTACATTCCAGCACTCGCTGGCCTCTCTTTCCCCGTTCTTTCCAGTTACCATTTGCGGTACCTGAAAAGAGGGGAAAATGTATGGCACTGCCCGAAACTACCTATCTGTCACCTGTCCGATTCCGCTCAACAGAGCGGGGGGCGCAAGCGTGTGATTCACCATCAGGAGTCTCATTGCTGACGAACGATGGGGCAATATTATCTTCACGTGCATCGCGCCAAATAGTGCATGTACCGGGGGTCGATGTTCCCGAGCGGTGGAAACAGATGTTGCCGCATCAACAGTTTGTCACCGTTCTTCCGTATCCGGAAGCAGCTCAGTTTCGGGAGTTGTCACGGTCAGCGAGTATTACAGAGAGAGACGATGGCAACTATGATGTCATTGGTGTATTCCGTGGGAGTAATCGTAAGCCGGTCTGGATGACGGGCATACTGAGCAGTTCCCGTCAGTGGGCGACCGGGTTGCTGGATTTTGGCGGACGTCACCGCAGGGAAATAGGAAAGCCCGATATTGCTTTCAGTATCCTCTACGGGCATCCAAATACCGTCGGGTTTGATTGGGATGGGTTGTACGAAGCACTGGAAATGCAATTCCGCGCGAATGGATTAGACACGGATATGCGGAAAAAAATGGTTCGTGCCTGGACTCCCAGGCTGCGCCCGCTTGCTGACACCATGGACCGGCTGGAGGAATCAGCATTCGCGGTTGTATTTGCGGGGTTGAATAAGCATCGGGGGCACCTTGCTGAGTTAGGAATTACCAAGATTCCTGTGCTTACCGATATTGCAAAGCGGGCATTCAATTATGCCTGGCCGCATGTGCCGTACGAAGTAGGGTTATCCGGTTGGTTTCGCTCGACTCGTCTCACAGAGGGGGATCATCAGCAGGGATAATTTTTGATATCATGTCTCCATGATCCGTCTAAAGGAAATTCCATGGAGAGAGCGCTTGAAAGTTATCGATTTTGAGGTGATCCGTGCCCAGATGGCACGGGAAGCGGGGATCCCTGTCCGCCAAGTGGATGAATCCGCTGTACGGCGCCGGATGAGCCTCCTTTACGAGCGGGAGGAAGAAGATGTCCGCCGTGTGTATCCCAAAGAAGTCCGTCCCCGCCGGCAGCTTCCATAGCTGTCTGTGTTCGGGGCTGTTTAGCCTCAAGTTAGCCTCAAAAATAACCTTCTTTTCTTGATTTTTCCCTTAAAATAGCCTATAATATTTAATTCCAAACCGCTTTGTGCGGGATGGATGCCGGCATATTTGGAGTACCCTCAATTGCGAGGATTTTACTCAGGATTTTGCCGGAACGCTCTTTAACATCTCTCGAAACATACTTTTTACCTTGAATGCGGATTTCCCCGTATCCCTGGGCATAGTTGTGCCCGGAGGTACGGGGAAATAGTACGCAAGAAAAAATCCAATCCAATCAGAAAGATGAAAGGTAAAAAGGTACGAAAATGAAAACTCTTTTAAGTAACAGGATAGTCCAAGGTATCATCGCGGTACTTATTTTGGTGGCTTTACTGGTCACTAGAAATGCGATGACACCCTCATTTGCAGAGAACCTGCAATATCTGTGTGGGGGGCAAGCACAGGTAGAGTTCGAAAGTAAAGTCGTCAGCAGAAACATCGCCTTCGATGCATTGCGCGTCAGCACACCGGCTGTCGGCATCGATGTCGAAAACGCCAAAAAGCTTGTCGTAAACTTGTGCGAGCAGGCAAAGCTTCTCGATGAGGAGATGAAGCTTCGTTTGGCGATAGACGCTGACGCAGACACCGACGACATCGAAAAAGCGATGGCAAACATCCGTCAGCGCTTCAACAATCTGGTCGATGATCAGGTTGCGATGTACATCGAGCGCCAGGAGATTCTGGATTTGTATAAGGTGGTGGTGACATTACCAAAATACAACAAAGCCCAAAATCAGGCTTTGAAGGCTTGTGAAAGCGCTTTGGAAAAAGGCGAATGGCAAGAAGCTAAGACGCAGTGCGAGAAAGCAGAGAATTTGGCAGTTCCGCCGACTCCGGTGCCTTCACCCACTCCGTTGCCGTCAGTCGCGCCCAACACCACGCCGGTGACACCGCCGACGCAAATGCCAACACCCGGTCTATAAGGAGAGACCATTGTTTCGAGAGAGCCAGACATACGGCAACGCCCTTTTGGGTTTTGTTTATGTCTGGTTTTTCTTAAGCGCATGAGTGTAATCGTGCCCTTGGGAAAAACACGTTATGCGTGTTATATTCACCTTATGGATTCCAAGATAGGAGCAAAACCAAATAGTAAAGAGCATGCGGAGCTTGTGTCCGCAGTGATCACTGTGGCAGCAGAGGATGTGGGACGGAAGTTGCATAAGCCCGCAAGTAAAGTTACTGTTGAAGAAGGACAGGAAGAAGTGCATCATTTACTTGAGGTAATTCTTGGCCGGCGCAGACCAAAGAAGACTCCATGAGAATGGTATAATCCCCCGTATATGGTAGAAACATCCGTAGCAAAGCCCCGGCAGGAGCAGCCGTTAAATAGCCTTGCGCGTATGTCAGCACGAAAAGAAGCCCCCAAGATGAGCGGGGAAGGGCGGCTGGAGCGCGGTAAGATAGAAATGGCTAAGGTAGACAAACACTCCCACGAGGCAATCAAAGCCAAAAAAATCCAAAAGAAAATGCCGCCGCCGCTGTGGCGGGAACGGGCTGAATTTTTGCCCGCTACCGCGGAGTTTTTCCGCCGGTGCGGTATTGACCCCCAATATGTAAATCCCACGCCGCTGGGAGAGGGGTTAACCAATGTGGTGTTTGCCTATATTGCTCCGGACGGAACCAACAAAGTGGTCAAGCTCGCCCGCGAAGCACGCAAGGGGTTTATGAGTACCGGCTATGAGCAGGATGCGCAAAATATCGCTTTGGTCAAAAAGTTTTTTGGCGAATACGCAGTACCTACCGAAATTCACCGTGATCCCGAAACCGGCAAATACCTTATTGTCCAGGATGCCATAGAGGGGAAAGCCGTGACGAATAAACTAGAGACGCAATCGGTGCGTTCGCAATTGGTAGATATGGCGAGGTTAAACCGCGAAATGATGCGCCAAACCGGATATAGTATGGACTTTATCGGGGTTCCCGGCATGCTTACCTGGTTTAGGCATCAGTTCCGCCAGATTGTAACCAACAAAAGCGAATTTGAGATTTCCAATATTCTTATCGACAAGGAAGGGAAGCTTAAGGTAATCGATGAAGGACTCCTGAGGCTCAAAAAAAGCGAAACGCCCAAACAGTGGATAGGTTCTACGTCGGGATTTTTGGCAAACCGTCTTATCATGCGGCTGTATTTCGGTGTGGACCTTCAGCCTGACCTCACCCATTAATTATCGGTAAATGCTTCGCGTCCTGTGCGTTTGCCTTTTCTTCGGTATGCGGGGATATTCGTGTTCCCGTGATCCTTTTCCCATTCCTTTAGTGCATCCTCGCCTGTGCGTTCACGGATCAAGCGCACCGGTTTACCAACATTACCGCCGTCTCGGGCAATTTCTTCTGGTGTTCTTATAGGTTGTGGTGACTCTCCCCGTAACAGCGACATATTAAAAAGGTATATCGTCAGCGGGCGGCTGCGACTTTCTTCTTGCCGCTTTTTCCCTTTGCTGCGATGCTTCAAGTTCTTCAGCGAGAGCTAACAATTTGTATTCCCTTCCAAGGTTAGACTGGAATCCTCCCGCGGCAAGTTTTTGGTTATGGCTTACTTTTGTTCCTTCGGGAATCGGGGTATACCCCCGGGTGTGTCGGCCATGCAGCGCGGTTTCAAGGCTTCGGCGCTCATTTTCCCGCGGAAGGTTTTCGCGGGTTTCGCGGTGGGAGAGGGTGAGTGTTGGCTGCCCGTGTCTTCTGGCGCGGTACGCTACCGCCCTGGTGTCCTGTGTGCGCTGGCTTCTGGTAACCAGAATTTCCCCGCGTCTTCCTTGCATAGCGATCCCAAGCTTTTTGTCTGCAACATTTCGTTTAAAGGGGATTCCTACGCTGAGGGCATCGGACCATATTTGCTCATGGGAGTTATCATCAATTTCCACCACGGCGCCATGTTTGTCAAAGGTCCGTTGGTCTATTGCCGGGTCGGGCCGTTCATACTTCTGTTCCGGAGAAACAAGGGAGAAGAATCCCATACCCACATTATACCTCTGTCAGTCACGGATTAGTGATATAACCGATGTGATAGAATGGTTCGATACACCCGGCATAGGGATTATTGTTAATATGCCGGGTAGTGAAATTTCAGAAGATTATGTTCTTTTATGTCTATGTACTGCAGAGTATAAAGAGTAAAGAGTTTTACATCGGAAGCACGCGTAATCTGGTTCGTCGGGTAAAAGAACATAATCTTGGATTGAATCAATCAACAAAGCCATATCGACCCTGGAAACTTATTTACTATGAGGCTTCCCGAAACCGCATTGATGCAAAACGCAGAGAAGACTATCTTAAAACTAGTGAAGGGAGGAGGCTGTTAAAGCGTAGGGTGAAAGAATATCTTTTCTCACTGCGTTTTGCCAGAAACTCTACTACCCGGTATGTTTGATTGGATTTTCAGCTTACTGTCCCACGATCTCGGGATCGATTTGGGAACAGCAAATACCCTCGTATACGTCAAAGATAAAGGAATAATGATCCGGGAACCTTCGGTGGTAGCAAGACACCGCAAAACCAAACGGGTAGTTGCCATAGGTCGTGAGGCTAAACAGATGTTGGGCAGGACTCCAGAAACCATTGAAGCGCTCCGTCCGCTGAAAGACGGGGTGATTGCGGATTTTGATGCGACAGCAGCCATGCTTACCCACTATATCCGTTTGGTACACATGCAGCCCAAGCGCTCCGGTTTTCCAAGTATTCCCAAGCCCAAGGTTGTTGTGGGAATTCCTTCCGGAGTTACCGAAGTGGAACGGCGGGCCGCCGCAGAAGCCGCGATTATGGCTGGGGCGCGCGAGGCTTATCTTATCGAAGAGCCCATGGCAGCGGCAATCGGCGCCGGTCTTCC
Source organism: Candidatus Gottesmanbacteria bacterium (assembly GCA_016214885.1). GTDB lineage: Bacteria > Patescibacteriota > Microgenomatia > UBA10105 > UBA927 > UBA927. The sequence continues at coordinate 37,254 of JACRMP010000025.1, forward strand.
TATACAGGAGAGCCGTGGCAGTTTTATCTGTGATATCGGTGGGGGGACGACGGAAATTGCCGTATTATCCTTGGGGGGCATCGTCGTAAACCGCAGCATCAGAACTGCAGGAGATGAAATGGACGAGGCTATTGTATCGTTTGTCCGCCTTAAGCACTCGCTGCTTATCGGGGAGCCAACGGCCGAAGACGTGAAGATTGCAGTGGGGAGTGCGTATCCCACCGAAAAAACAGACCGGCAGACGGTGGTGCGGGGCCGCGATATAGAAACAGGATTGCCCCGGAGCGTGCGCCTTTCAGAAACCGAAGTGCGCGAGGCTATAGCGCCGGTGGTACACGAAATTATAGAAGCTATTGCAGAAACCATAGAAGAAACCCCACCCGAACTTATCGGAGACATTATGGAACACGGCATTGTGATAGCAGGAGGAGGCAGTCTGGTCCGGGGTATTGATAAGCTTATTGCCACGGAATTAAAGATGCCGGTATGGATTACGGATGACCCGCAAACAGCCGTCGTCCGCGGATGCGGCAAGCTACTGGATGACCCCGTATTACTTGCAAAGGTGAAGATTGCCGCACGCAAGGTATAATAGGAGCAATGCAGATAGCGTCATGGATATCCAAGCTCACCGAACCCATGGTTCTTGTCGTGGGGCTTATGACTTTGGGTGCATGGCAGCAGGGACTTCGGGGAATGCCGTTTTTGTATTTTGTCGTGTATATCGTTTTTTTCTTTTTGGGTTCGTTGGCGTTGCGCATACTTGCCGTCAAAAAACTGCAAACTAATTGGGATATATCCGATAGGGAAAAACGGGTGAAATCATTAGTACCTTTCTTAGGGATATGTGCGGTATTTTTTTCCTGTATCCTTTTTTGGAACAATGCAGGACTCACTCATTTCGGCATCGGTTTAGTAACGTGGCTTCTTGGATTTGCCCTCATAACACTTCGCACCAAAATTTCCGGTCACATGGCGGTTCTTACCTTGTTATTTGGGTATATGATTATATGGTTTGGAGCATATTGGTGGCTTAGTTTGGTTCTCTTTCCGTTTGTGGCATGGTCACGTTTAATACTCAAAAGGCATACGATTATTGAAGTGATTGGGGGAGTATTGTACTCAGTTGTTTTTCTTCTGGCGCTTCAGGTTATCATGAGGTGATTTATGCCGGGAAGTAGAATTTCGACATGCTTTACCGCTTTGCCCGTCGAATAGACTATCCGGAACATATAAACTAGTGTAAATACGAAAGGACTATGGAATTACGACAGCATAAAAGGCAAAGGTCGAAATTTCACTTTCCGGTATGGTAAAACTGGGCTCAGCTTTTTCAGATAGCGTTATTGCGGGGGCAGGGCGCCGGTCGCGTCAAAAAGATGAAGCACCCTGGTGGGTAGGAGCCGGTCGGGCACTCATATTTGCCACCGTTCTCTGTGTAGGTTTTTTTGTGCTGGTGTGGCGGCTTTTTGATCTTACGGTTATCAATGGACGGCAGTACCGTCAGTTATCAGACAGTAACAGAACACGCAATTTGGTACGGCATGCTCCCCGCGGTTTGCTTCTCGACCGGACGGGTAAACCACTTACCGAAAACATTCCGCAGTATCGGCTAATTAAACCATGCGAAACAGGCGGGATAACCAATTGCGTCTCTTTTTTGTCAGAGGAAGATGGTAACCGCCTTATGCACGGAGGCACACTTGCCGCAGGTGAGTACGTCGAGGTGGATTATCTCCGGCGGTACCTCTATGGGGACGCGTTATCCCATGTGGTGGGTTATATTGGCGAGCTTTCCGCAGAAGAACTGGCGAGCGACTTTTATAAAACCCGCAATTACGGCCTGGGTGACCGGGTAGGCAGGATGGGTGCAGAAGAGGTATATAATGAGCGCCTCCGCGGGCGCGACGGGCGGGAACTGGTAGAAATAGATTCCAGTGGGAGGATACTCCGGACGCTGGGGCGTGTTGAAGAACTTGCCGGTGAGGATATTTATTTATCCCTTGATGCCGGGCTTTCCCGGGTTGCTGCCCAAGCGTTTCCTGTGGGACAAAAAGGGGCAGTTATTGTGGCCAAACCATCCACGGGGGAAATCCTTGCGATGTTTTCAAGCCCCGGTTTTTCGCCTGATGCATTCACACTCGGCATGAGTACGGCTGCATATACCGCGCTTACCGAAAATCCTGATCTTCCCATGTTCAACCGTGCTATTGGCGGCGCCTATCCACCGGGATCCACGTTTAAAATAGTTACATCAATGGCCGGTATAGAAGAGGGGGTAATTACCAAAACGACGCTGGTAGAAGATACCGGAGTTATCAAAATCGGTCCGTTTTCGTTTCCTAATTGGTATTTCCTTCAATACGGAAAGACAGAGGGGAATGTCGATGTCATAAAGGCGCTTCAGCGAAGTAATGATATTTTTTTCTATAAGGCGGGAGAGTGGATAGGTATTACTAAACTTGCGGTTTGGGCAAAAAAGGTGGGAATTGGGAAACCATTGGGAATCGAACTTTCCGGGGAAGCAGGCGGACTCATGCCGGATCCCGCCTGGAAAAAGACTCGGTTTGACTCTCCCGCCGACAAAACCGCACGCAATGACGAATGGTATGTGGGAGACACCTATCATGTCTCCATCGGGCAAGGTTACCTCCTTACAACGCCGCTTGCCGTTAATACCTGGACGAACGTTATTGCAAGCGGAGGGCTGCTTTGCAAGCCGACAATCGGGAAAATAACAAGTGCTAAGGCGGAACGGAATAATTGCCGGAACCTTAACCTAAAAAAAGAAACCCTTACGCTTATTTTTCAGGGTATGGAGCGGGCGTGTGCGACAGGTGGTACCGGTTGGCCACTGTTTAATTTTGGGGTACGGAAACCGTTGGCGGACTCAGAAAGCACACCGGAAGCCTCAGTATCGGGTACCCTCGTCCATGTACCGGTAGGATGTAAAACCGGCACCGCTGAGTTTGGTGATCCGGCAAAAAATCAAACGCATGCATGGTTTACCGCAATGGCACCCATTCCGGAAGACTACATTTCTGATGAAATAAAGGCAACGGAAAACTACATAGACGGTGCGCCGGAAATATCGGTAACCGTTCTTGTGGAAGGAGCCGGCGAAGGAAGCAGCGTCGCAGCACCCGTAGCAAAGAAAATATTTGAGGAATGGTTCTCCCGGTAAGTATTGTTATAATCAGCGTGTGAGAAACCCCCGTTATGTCATTATCGGTGCGGGACCTGCCGGTTTAGGGGCGGCGTGGCGCTTAACTGAGTTGGGATTTCGTGATTTTATCGTGTTGGAACGCGAAGCATATGTCGGCGGACTGGCAGCATCTTTTAGAGATAAAGCCGGGTTTACCTGGGATATCGGCGGGCATGTGATCCATTCCCACTACCCGTATTTCGATAGCGTGTTTGAGTCGGTCATGCAGGGCGAGTATTTTACCCATCAGCGGGAAAGCTGGGTCCAGGTGGGCGGATCATTTGTTCCGTTTCCGTTTCAGAATAATATCCATAGGCTTCCGAAGCCGCTTATGGATGCGTGTTTTCATGGGCTTAAGGAGGCAAGCCGGAAAAAAAAGAAAGCACCCGTAAATTTTTCTGAGTGGATTGTGTCTACCTACGGCACCGGAATTGCTGAGCATTTCATGCATCCTTACAACCGGAAAGTATGGGCGTATCCTCTGGAGAAAATGAGTTATCAGTGGGTGGCTGACAGGGTGGCTCCGGTAGACATAGAGCGGGTCTCCGAAAACATGAGAAAAAAGAAGGATGATGTTTCCTGGGGTCCCAACGCAGTGTTTAAGTACCCGAAGCGGGGCGGAACCGGGGACATCTGGCAGCGGGTGGCTTCGCGTTTTGCAAAAAAAATCCGTTGCAACTCGGAAGTAATTGCCATAGACATAAAGAATAGATTTGTTCATCTGCGGGACAGCGGATTTATCCGTTACGACGGGTTGTTTACCACCCTGCCGCTCGACCGGTTAGCTCAAATAGTTACGGGGGTAGCAATGCCCAACCGCGCTACTGATCTTGTGCACTCGGCGGTAACGGTAATAGGAATCGGTATACGCGGAGCAACCCCCGCCCATCTCAGGACAAAATGCTGGATATATTTTCCCGATGCTGCTGTTCCGTTTTTCCGGGCTACCGTACTTTCCAATTATTCCCCACACAACGCGCCTCCGGGAATGTGGTCGCTTATGACGGAGATTTCTTCATCAACTGAAACCCCCTTGCCCCACGGAGATATTGTCGAACACGTTATTCGTACGGCACTGCATATAGGTCTTCTTCCAAAAGATGCCGTTATCACTGACCGCTTTATGATGAGCAGTGATTATGGGTATCCTACGCCGACATTGGGACGGGATATGGTTATAGATCCATTACTTGCCCAATTAGAAGAGCAAGGTATCTATTCCCGGGGGCGCTTCGGGATGTGGAAGTATGAGATGAGTAATCAGGATCATACCTTCATGCAGGGAGTGGAGTGGGTAAATAAAGTAGTGTATGGGAACCAGTAGGTATTATTGAAAATATCGCGTGAATAGGTGATAGTTGAAAAAACGATATGCTCGCAGCCCTTGTTATGCTCAAGAAAGTGCCTGAATTTGCCGACAAGAAGTTCGTACTTCCCATCAACAGCATGCTGTATAAAGCGTATTGGCCGGGCGCAAAAATGATGGATATTACATTCGTTCCTGTGCATTCTCCGCAAGTGAGGAAAAAGCACGCCCAGTACAAGGAAAATATGAAATCCCGCGAATTGACACTCATGGACAGGATAACCGTTCCGAAAGAAGATTACCTTGACGTCGAAGCTTCACTGCAGCGGTATCTGGAAGAATCAAAAAAGGCACTGGAAGCCGGCGGTATTGTGATAGTGGCTCCCCAGGCACAAGGCAATATGGATAAAATTGATATCACCCATCAGCGCAAGGCGTTTTCTAAATTCAGAAATTATATGGCACAGTACCCCGGCCTTGATTATTCCGTTTTGCCTATCGGCGTTTCTTACCCACGCTCAGCCGCTGAAGGGCGCCCGCAGAAGGGCGGCCATTTCGGAGAAAAAATGCGTATAGAAATTGGCGGGTGCTATGACCGGGAGAAAGTAACACAGGCAGTATCGCTGGCAGGAGGCAACGCTGACTTATGGATGTACTGGCAAATTGCTTCACTTCTGCCCAAAGAAGCGGTGAAACGTCCTGCTCAGTAGTATCTTTTTAACGAATTTACCGCCATGAAGCCGCAATATTAGCGGATATCTTTGTAGCTTTGTTTGCGGAGCGGCCGTTCCAATAGCACAACCTGGATTACGGTCGGGATAAGTTCAGTGAGGTATTGCCAAAATCTTCCCCGGACACGCCTGTCTGAATTTTTTATTTCCATTGCTTCTACATGGTGTACGGCGCCCACACGTCCTGCCCGCTTGCCGAGATCGGTATCATAGAGTTCATGGAAATTTATATTAAAACCGCCGATAGTATCATATACGGCTTTTCTGATTGCCGAGTTACTGCAGCGGAATGTCGCATTCCTGTACCAAAGAAGGCTTAAAAAGTGGGTGATGCCCAGTGATATGCGTACCAGGATATTTTCGTGCGCTGCCGCCTTGTGGAACGTATATCCTCCCGAAATTGCCGCTACAGAGGGATTTTTTTCAAAATAACCGACAATGGTTCCTATCCAGGAAGCGGGGACCACGCAGTCGGCTTCGGTGAAGCAAAGGATGGATCCGCGTGCCTCAGAAACTCCCCGGATGAAACCGTAAATTTTCCCTTTTTTTGGTTCATTGATGTAGCGCACACCGGCTTTTTTGGCGATACGCGGAGTGTTATCACGGGAGTTACTGTCAACGACAATAATTTCGTACGGAATTTTCGTGTCCTGATGTGTTAATGCGTCAAGACATTGCGGAAGCAATACTTCTTCATTTTTTGCCGGTACAATGACGGATACAACAGGTCTTGCTGCCATAGGAAACTGGTTAATAGTATCGTAGAATACATATCCGGGCAATATGAAAAATATAAAAAATACCGCCTACTCCATTGCGCGCGCTGATTTAGCAGCCTGTGTCAGCTCATCGGGATATATCGCGGGGGCACACCATTTTGTCGATCTGTGGGCGCGGGACAGTTTGTTTGCCACGCTTGGAGCAAATATGGCAGGACAATCCGCAATCTCCCGGAAAACAATCGAGACGTTTTTGCACTATCAGCAGCCGGATGGATTAGTGCCGTACCTTATTTTGCGCAGCAAGCATGGGCTGGGAAAATATTTCAACCGGCATGTGTATTATAAAGATCCGGTAGCGCATTTCCGTTCCCATATGTCATTTGGTATTGTGCCTGACGGAGGAGTTATGACGATAATCGCCGCGCGTGCCTATCGGGAGAATTCAGGCGATACGGCGTTCCTCAAGCAGCACTACACCAAGCTGGTGAATGCATTTATGTGGTATGAAAAGCGGTCGGGGGGCAGCCTTATCCGTGAATGGTTCCAGTGTGAATGGGCGGACGCATTGCTTAAGTCGGGCCGCACGTTATATACCAACGTTCTGTATTTTAAGGCAGCAACAGATATGGCCTGGATAGCACGTAAGATGAGGTTCATACCCGATGTCGAGTATTTTGCTAGACGCGCTGAAGAAATCCGGACGCTTATCAATACGCATTTATGGACCGGTTCGTTTTACGCCGATTGGAAAGATTGGAAGCGGCAGGATTATTTTGCCGTCCACCCCAATATGCTTGCGGTTATTTTCGGTTTGGCGGACAAAAAACAAGCCACATCCATTCTTGCTTTCGCAAAAAAGCACACATGGAACGGCTGGACTATGGAAAACAGCTTTCCCGTATATCCGATTTGGCGTGTGCCGCTTTTACATATGCTTATCGGTATGCGTGATTATCATAACGGCCTTATTTGGCTGCAGCCGGGGATTCTTTATGCTGTTGCCCAGTGTATTGCCGGTAACAGGCGGGAGGCAAAAACGGTATTTCGTCACATCGCAGAAAAAGTAATCAGGACGCGGGGAGTGCATGAGGTATATGAACGGAGCGGTACTCCCGTCAAGCGGTGGGTTTACCGTTCAGAACAGCCTTTTGCCTGGTCATCGGGATTATTTGTTTGGGCATCGCATATACTGGAGGGATAATATGAAACAAACGCTTACCGTCATCATTCCGGCTTTTAATGAAGAACGCACCCTGTCATCGGTAGTAGAGATTGTGAGAAGCTGGGGTAAAGCCGCGGAGATTTTTGTTGTCGATGATGGCTCTACAGACCAGACAAGTAAAAGTGTGCGGCAATTTGTTCCCGATATCCGTCTTATCCGGCACGCCAAAAATCAGGGTAAGGCGTCAGCGATGGTGGATGGTGTGGTCAAAAGCCGGGGGGATATTATTATGTTTTTGGACGCCGACACCGTGGGGCTCACCCATCGGGATTTGGATGCCATGGTAACACCTGTTATAAAAGGGTCCGCAGACATGGTATTAGGGGCGGCAAGGTTTTGGTCGGCGGGTAAATTTGAACCGTTCAATAGTCTTACCGGCCAGCGGGTGATACTGCGCAAGCATATTATGCCGCATATACCTGACATGCGTGGCTTGGGGTATGGCGTCGAATTATTCCTGAACAAAAAACACGAAAGCCTCCGGGTACGCACAGTGCGGCTTCCTCATGTGTTTATTTTGGGTAAGCTCGATAAGCAAACACTTCCCGACGCGTTTATTACGTACATAAAAGAAATCCGTGAATTGCTACTGCAGCTTCTTACCCAATACGCCGATGAAATAGGCCCGCATGCGAAACGGATTGTCAAAGAGGTTATCCGGTATACGCTGCGGATTATCGATATGCTACTGTCGTAAGATATGGACGCTGACCTGCCCTTTTTTGTGGGGTTTAGTGAATTTCCCGGTATCGGACCCATGCGGTTCCGGCTTCTGTACGAGTATTTCGGTTCAGCCATGGCTGCGTGGAAAGCTTCTGCTATGGAGCTAACCCATATCGGGCTGGGTTCTACATTAACTGAAGAATTCCACGCATTCAGAAGTACTACCGATCCGGAAAAATCATTGGACAATTTGACCCGCCATCATGTGGCCGCGGTGGCGATTACTGATATACGGTATCCCAAGTTGCTTAAACAAATTACCGATGCCCCGTTCGTGTTATATGTGAAAGGCAAGCGGGGGGAAACACCCATAAACCTTTCGCGTACTGTCGGGGTGGTCGGCGCGCGGAAAGTAAGCGGGTATGGCGCCGAGGTGACCGAGCGCATCGCCGGTGGCTTGGCGCAGTCAGGCTGTACGGTTGTGTCCGGTATGGCATATGGGGTTGACGCTATTGCACACGCCTCGGCACTCGATGCAGGGGGATCAACGGTTGCCGTATTGGGGTGCGGGGTGGACATCATTGCGCCAGCAGGAAATAGCAGGTTATACCGGGATATTATTGAAAGCGGTAGGGGGGCTGTAGTATCGGAAATGCCGCTTGGGTTCCGGCCAAGCAGGGGATTGTTTCCTGCCAGAAACCGGATTATATCGGGGTTAAGCCTTGGCATTGTGGTTACGGAGGGCGCTCAGGATAGCGGATCGCTTATTACAGCGCGCTACGCCGCTGAGCAAGGGAGGGAAGTCTTTGCCGTGCCCGGAGCCATCACGAATCCCAACAGCCGGGGACCCGCTAAACTTATTAAAAACGGGGCAACGCTCATTGAATCTGCCGCCGATATTTTGTCTGAAATCGGTCTTTCAGGCAATACCGAAAAGCCGGAAAAAACACACCCGACATTGTCAAACGGTGAGCAATGTATATACAATTATCTATCGAACGGGCGCGGCCATATTGACGACATCATAAGGGGCACAGGCTTGACCGCCCCTGAAGCCGCTGGTATCCTTACCGTTCTCGAAATTAAGGGGTTAGTTAAGGATTACGGTGAAAAATTATTTGGGCTAGTATAAATTTTTTTAGGAAGGAAAGAGAGTAGCGGCCTAGTTTTTGCGGGAGCAAAAATCGACTTAGTCGAGTCGCGTGGAGAGGAAACTATTAGTGTCCTATCCAGAATGATATGAAATTGATTATTGTTGAATCACCAACCAAAGCACGTACTCTGTCGCGGTTTTTGGGGAGCGCCTACCGCATCGAAGCGTCTATGGGGCATGTACGGGATTTGCCCAAAAGCGCGCTTGGTGTCGATGTGGAACATGATTTTACCCCCAGTTACATTATCCCCCGGGACAAAACCAAACAGGTGAATGCCCTCAAGGATGTTGCCGCAAAGGCAGATGAAGTGATCCTTGCCACCGACCCTGACCGTGAGGGAGAAGCAATCGCATTTCATATAGCGGAAATACTTCGCGGTATGAAGGAAAAGAAAGCAAAGAAATCCAAAAAAGAACCGGAGCAATCCCCGGAAACATTCAAGAGAATTGTGTTTCATGAAATTACCGAAACGGCAATCAAAGAGGCACTTAATCATCCGAGGTTTCTGGATCTTCAGCTTGTCGACGCGCAGCAGGCACGCCGGGTTCTGGACCGCCTGGTAGGATATAAATTATCACCGTTATTATGGAAGAAATTATCCAAGCGGTGGTTGTCGGCGGGCAGAGTGCAGTCAGTGGCTGTCCGGCTTATCGTAGAGCGTGAACGGGAAATCCAAAAATTTGCATCCGTTGAGTTTTGGACGATTGCCGGTGAGTTTGGTTCCGGCGGACAAATGCTTACTGCCGCCCTGGTGTCCCATGACGGAGTGAAATACGAGAAGCCTCTGACTTTTACTCTTTTTGACGGAACGTATACGACGATGAGTTCGCTTATCCCGGATGAAGCATCGGCTAAAGCGGTGATACAGGATTTGAGTAAACCTTACACGGTGAGCGCTGTTGATAAAAAGGAGGTACGGCGTAACCCGGCGGCTCCCTATACCACCAGCACCCTGCAGCAGGATGCGGGGAGAAAGCTGTATTTTTCTTCCAAAAAAACTATGCAGCTGGCACAGAAATTATACGAAGAAGGCTACATCACCTATCACCGAACCGACAGTGTTAATTTATCGGAAAAATTTATCGATGAAGCAAGAAGTTTTCTTGGCAGTGAATACGGTGCTGCATTTGTTCCCTCAGCTGCCCGGAGATACAAAACTAAATCCAAAGTGGCGCAGGAAGCACACGAAGCCATACGTCCTACGGTGGTCACGAGAAAATATGATGCGATACAGGAAGGGGAGTTTAACCGTGATCATCTAAGGCTTTATGACCTTATATGGAAACGGGCAGTTGCCAGCCAGGCAGCTGAAGCAGTGTTTGATTCGACTACTATCCGGATAACCAGCGGGAATGACTATCAGTTTGAGACATCAGGTTCGGTGATTAAATTTGAGGGGTTTCTCAAAGTTATCGGCAGGGATGCGGAGGAAACGGTAATTCCGGCGGTGTCAGTGGGGCAGGAGTTGGTATTATCGGCTGTCGTTCCCACCCAGCATGTCACCAGTCCACCACCCCGGTATACCGAGGCAAGTTTGGTTAAAACGTTGGAAGAGAAGGGTATCGGCAGACCGAGTACCTATGCCCCCATTCTTTCTACGATTGTGGACAGGCAGTATGTGATCCGTGAAGAAAAGAAAATGATTCCTACGGAATTGGGGTTTGCCGTGACGGATTTTCTGGTGCAGTATTTTCCAAATATTTTAGACCTGCCATTTACCGCCCACATGGAAGATGATTTGGATGCGATCGCTAACGGGGAGAAAGAGTGGGTTCCGGTGATTGCGGAATTTTATGCGCCATTCAGCAAGAGTATCGAAAAGACCTACGTGGAAGCAGATAAGGTGAAGTTAGCAGAAGAGATGATCGATGAGAAGTGTCCGACGTGTGGCCACGAACTCGTAATCAGGACAGGCAAGTTCGGCAAGTTTATTGCCTGTACAAATTTTCCTGAATGCACTTACACGCGTCAGTACGGGGAAAAAGTAGACATCAAATGTCCGCGGTGCGGCGGCGATATAGTGGTCAAGAAAAGTAAACGAGGGAAGAAATTTTACGGGTGCAGTAATTACCCGACGTGTACGTTTGCCGCCTGGAAAAAAGAAGATATTAAGTGAGTCCGTTTCACGTTGCCTACTTGTGATATAGTTATATCTATGGATGATCGCAGAAAAACCATTGCCGCACTCACGATCATTATCGGGGTAATCGTCCTTGTTGTCATCATTATCGGTATTATTGTTTCCGGAAAAAAAGTAGTTTCGCCGGTACCTGATGAAGGGGCAATCAGAGTCATATTTATGAGCCCTACCCCAATCGTAGCCGTTACGGTTGAGCCAACCCCCACCGTCACCGTTAAGCCGGCAGCAACAACCAAGCCAACAGCAAAGCCCCAGGCAACCGCTACTCCCAGACCGAGTCCCAGCGCAACACCTACCGCGGGGAGTACGACACCTACCGTGACTCCAACACGCACACCTACTCCCAGTCCAACGCCTTAACCATGGAATTCCTGCTCGCGTATGATCAAAAATTATTTTATCTGGTTAACCGGCTTCCGCATACACCGCTTTTTCATACCATAGCGCTTTTTTTATCAGGTGTGGGTTTGGGAGCACTCCTTTGGGTGGGTATCGGACTTATCCTGTTTCTCAGGGAAGAAAAAAAGGATCACCGTTTTTTTATCCCGATTGGGCTGGCACTGGGGATGAGTTGGATGATTGTTGAGCTGTTGCTTAAGAATATTGTTATGCGAGCCCGTCCGTTTGTGAACGCGATAGATGGGGTGATAGTTGTGGGTGGCGAAGCGTCTGGATATTCATTTCCGTCTTCACATGCCACCACGGCATTTGCGATGGCGGTAGTGTTATCTTATTTTGAACCGCGGCTGAAAGAGGTATTTTTTGTGCTGGCGGCCTTTGTTTCTTTATCCCGGGTATATATGGGAGTGCATTTTCCGGTAGATATAGCAGCAGGAGCCATTATCGGGGTGTGTATTGGTATCGGATCTGTCCGCGTAGCCTTACAAGTATCACGGTTGAAGCGTGTATCGTCGCAAAAAAAGAAGAGCAGGTAGTGTATCTATTCAACGGGTAATTTTGTAAATGACAGAAACCCCGTCATCATAAACGACATCAAACTTCCAGCTGATAGCCTCGGGAATGCTCACCGCCACATCTTCCTGAATCGTAACGCCCGGCGTGGGAGCTTCGTTTCTGAAGGCATATGATGGGTAGCGATGCCTAGCCGCGCGAAGTCGCGCCATATCGACAGGGTTAGTATGATACAGCGTAATTGGACGAAATATAACCGCCGGTATCCAGAGCCCTGCATCATCATAGCGGTTCCATATAACATCATGTACGTTTGTGTGTGCGGCAAGCCAGGATAATGCCTTCATGGAGGTTATTGATACTCCTTCATTATTTTTTGCTTCCGCAAGGAACTGGGTTACATGGAGACGCGGTATAAACACCAAAAGCATAAGCGCGATGCTTGTTAGATACAGCGCGCGGCTATATTTCCTTGTTTCATACAGGAGTAACGCCACGCTCCAGGCTATGGGGATTAGCAGAATAAGTGAAGTACGGTACGGATACAGGATTGAAGACAGGGGGAGCCACCAATGTCTTGCGTTTATGGTAAAGAAGTAAACAATCCCGGTAATATACAAAAAGAAGAAGATTAGCTTCCGGTGCGATCTAAACAATAGTATGCCCGCCGCAGTAAAAAGCAACAAGAGCTGTGTGTCCGTGAGAGCGCTTATTATTCCCGAGATTTCGGTGAGTCCTTTCCAGGAAAAAGTACCCGTCCATGCAGATGTTTCTTCCCAGTGAAGCGTTTGTATATATTGCCGGGTGGCATCGGGTAGTTTCCAGCCCGATCTCAGAATTTTTATAATAAACGGAAAAACAGTCATGGTGGCAATTATTATGCTCCGGGCATATGGCGCTATCAGCGTTTGTATCCGGCGGCCTGCCGGGAATATTAAGAGCGTAAGCGGTATACATAGGTATATTGCCGTAATGACAAACATGTAATTGGTTAATAAAGACGCATATACAACAAGAGCGATAAGTAAGGGATATTTGCCCTTGTTGTGCAGGAAAATGGCAACGGCAAAAAATAATAACGTGAGCGAAAGTACGGAAGGGTTTGCTCCCCAGGCAATAAATAAGTGAGGATTGGTGCTCGTCCATGCAACGATAACAGAAGTCACGGCACTGATAAAAAAAGGAAACCGAGACCGGAGGATTACATAGAGTGAAAAGTCGAAGAGAAAATGGGCTACTCCGGAGAGTATGAGTGCGTTAGTATAGACCGGCAGGGTATTGAATAGGGTCATGGCCGCAATGATGGTAGAAAATCCGAACGGATACAGCCCGAAATCGTTCACAGGCAGGATTGGTATGAAGGTACGGGGGAATCCATCAGTATTCGCAATAAGTGCAGCGATATAGGTATGCATAGACATATCCTTGCCGCCCGGAGTTATCTGCTGGGATATAAGATATAGCTGCGGGGTAAGCAGAGCGCCAATAAACAAAAGGATCGCGGCGTTGTGTAGTAACGCGTGCTTGTTCCGTTGGGATGCCGGGTATTGTCCGCGCCAAAGATATACACTGGCACCGAGTGTCAGGCCAAGCGTTGCCGCAATAAATATGGTTAGAGAGACCGGAGTAATGGAGAGCCACCAGAATCCAACAATCCAGTAGGTGAGGGATACGGCAACGGCTAAGGGAATTTTTTCTAAGACGGAAAGCTCTTCCGCGAATTTTTTCTGGAAAATAATGATACTCCCCGGGACCAATAATACAGTAAGGGTCAGAATAAGCGGCACTATCATAAAGAAATTATCGTCCAGTAGATGCCTGCTACGATAATTCGGTAAATACCGAATCCCGTGAATGTCGACTTGGTTACAAACCGGATAAATCCTTTGATGACAATAAATGCGGTGATCCAGGATACTACAAAACCGGTGGCTAAAATACCGAGCTCGCCGGGGGTAAATGCATGCGCATTTTTAAGTAGATCCAATCCGGTAGCGGCGGCCATAGTCGGAACTGCAAGCAGAAACGACAGCTCAACGGCGTCCTTGCGGGATAAACCGGAAAGCATACCGCCGACAATAGTTGCTCCTGCCCGTGAAACTCCGGGTATCATGGAAAAAGACTGGAATAGACCTATGGTGATAAGCGTTTTAGTAGACAGGGTCATAAGCGTTGCAGTGTTTTTTTGGGGATGTGCCCGCCAGTACCACTCAATCGCGATCAGAACCAAGCCTACTCCGGCTAATGCTGCTACGACTACCATGTCATTATTCAGAAGATGGGTTTTAATTGTTTTATAAAGCAATACTCCCAGCACGCCTGTCGGCAGAAATGCGATAAAAATTGGTTTAATTATTTTTGGTTCACCCAGTATCCTGCGGAAATAAAGCGAAACCACTGCCATTATCGCACCCAACTGGATAAAAATATCAAAACTCTTGGTAAATTCGGTAGCGGGAATACCCAGTAATTTTGAGGCTAAAATAAGATGCCCTGTCGAAGAAACGGGGAGAAATTCGGTAATTCCCTCAATAATCGAGAGAAATACGACATGAATTATTTCCATGACATTCATCATACCAGATTGATATAATGAATCCCATGATACGCATGAACGCAAAGGAGTTAAGGACTACAGAGGTGGATCCGGCTATCGCTGCATCTATCGCGAAAAATCGCATTACCATTATTTGTGACAATGTACTTGATACCTATAACGTGGGATCAATATTTCGGCTTGCAGATGCTGTGGCGGCAGAAAAAGTAATTTTATGCGGAGCAACCCTTACGCCGCCTAACTCCCGTATAAAAAAAGCATCCATTAATACCACGGGGTGGGTTAATTGGGAATATAGCATAACCGCAAAAGAAGCGGTGGAAAAGCTGAAAAAAGAAACCCCCGGTATAGCCGTTGTTGCGGTGGAGCAGGATAGCCGCAGCAAGCCGTTTTATCAGGTGAAATACACATTACCGCTTGTCATAATTGTGGGTAACGAAACATCGGGCGTTTCCCCTGAGGTGCTTGATATGGCAGATCTTATTGTCGAGATGCCGATGTGGGGAATAAATACCTCACTGAATGTTATGGTGTCGGCGGGTATTATCCTTTACGAAATCATGAAGCAGCAGGCTCCCGGGCATTAGATTGGTCAATTATGATACTCTCGCTGCCGGAAAAAAAGGTAATCTTTTCATTTTTTATTGGTATCCAGGCGGCAGGTGGAAAAAAGTATGAAGTATTGAATTTGGGTGAGAGCGCCTATGATGTTGATTTTATGATACGACGTTATGAGTTAAGGGGCAAAAAATACAATCCTGACATCATTGTTATGTTATTGTGCGAATGTGACTTTACCGAACTTGCCGGAGTGATGGATCGTATGGTAGACAAACACGAATATGCCCTGCTTAGGACAGGGAATATAACTAACACTATGGCGCGTAAAGCTCAGGCAATCAAAGAAGCTCATGACGACCTTATACGCATGACCGATAATAGAATTGAAGCATATCAACTCGAAAAATTGCAGGAGTTTCTTAAATCAGTAGACCGGCCGGTGCTTTTGCTGACTGATGATTCAACCAGTCCGCGGGGAGTCCTCGAGTTACGGACAATGACAACACTCAGATCCGATATATATTTCAGTATCTTACCCGCCTTTGACCGTTTGCCTGATATGCATCCATCTGCAGAAGGATACCGGCAGATAGCGGAGGACATATATGGTGATCTGTTGCGTTTTAGTATTATCGCCGTACACTAGCATTGATGAACAAATGGAATAAATACTCTCCGAATTTCCGGTGCCTGTTTTGCAGGAAATCATGATTTTTCACCATTTGTGATGTAATTATATGCTGGTAAAGCGGTTATGCCTTATAGGTATAGTGTTTCTGGAGATAGGCATTATTGTCTGGTGTGTTGTGGCGCTGATCAGAGCAACACACAGCAGGGCTGTGGTGCAACAGTACGCGGTGCGATTGTCTCCGATGGATTATAAGCAGGTGCCGACCGAGCATCTTGCCAATTATTACGAAATCCTGCCGGGGGTAATCATTGAGGAGCGTCCGCCGTGGGGAGGGGAAGCTGTTTTTCACAAGATAAATAATCAGGGTCATAATGATCCGGTTGACCGAATGATTTTTAAGCAGCCTGGTGCCTACCGGGTAGTGGCATTGGGCGATTCTTTTACCTTCGGGCAGTATGTTTCCGGGGATAAAAATTATCCGTCACGTTTGCATGCCGCCCTGTCGCGGCATATGATGTGCGGTATTTCACCTGAAATGATTAATCTTGGGGTGCCTGGATACGATATACAGTATGCAGTAGAGCGGTTTGTGACACACGGGAGATACTATAATCCTGATCTTATTCTCTGGCTACTTAAGGACGATGATTTTGACGATATCCAGTAATATACCCTGCTGCAGAAAGGCATCATAGAAAATGAGGCTTCGGCAGCAGGCAAGACTGCCGAATATACAAAAAAGAAGGGAATATTTTTCCCGGAGGTAATGGCGGAAGAACGGCTCCGTGCGGTGTATACGCCGTCGCAAATCCTTTCTTTCCAGCGATCTTACCTCGATGCGTTTATGCCGGCGTATCAGGGGAAGCTCATTATCTTTACATTTAAGAGTACTAAAAAGGAATATAAGGATATCATGGCGTCATTTGCCCGGGTCAGACCAAATACATGGTTTGCTGATGTCCTCACCTATAAGGACAGCCGGGTGTGGCGGTTTCCTGACGGACACCCAACGGCAGTCGGGTATGAACAGATGGCGTTTGATATGATGAAGTATCTTACTTCATTGGGCATCGTGCCGTGCAGCCGATAAAATTCTCCCAAATCCGGTTTGATACGCTACAATTATACATATGCATAAATGGGGTCTTATCGCTGTCAGCATACTTCTTTTGTTATTTGCGGGGTTATCCAAATACGAAGATAGGGCGTTTATGCGTGACTTTGATTTTTCCGTAACGGTCAGGGTACAGGAGCGGGTCGACAAATCAGCTCATCTAAGGGCTTCTGCATTTATCGGTAACCTTATGGAGGGTGCCACTTTTTTTGCCAGCCCGGAATTTACGGTGATAGTGACGCTGTTTATTACCGGTTTGTTTGCCTACGACAGAAAGAAAAAAGTATGGAATTATAAAGCTGCTATTGTTCCTATTGCTTTGGCGGCTATTGTGCTTTTGGAAATTTATGGAAAGACGATTGTCCATCATCCCTCTCCGCCGTTTGCCATGATAAAGCACCCAACTACTATTTTTCCTGCAGACTATATCAATGATCAGTTTTCATACCCCTCCGGTCACGCGGCCAGGGGAATGTTTATGGCTATCCTGGTAACTCTTGTCGTTGCTGCAGCCCGGCCAGCACGGAAGAATCATCTGATTGTTGCAATCGGGTGTATGGCAGTGTACGTTCTTCTCGTTTCGGTAAGCAGGATCTATCTTGGGCATCATTGGTTTTCCGATGTCGTAGGGGGATGGTTTTTGGGTATCGCTGCCGGTTTTTGCTGCGCGGCAGCACTGTACCGTAAGCACATATGAGTGTTGCAATAAAACGGATTATTCTGGGTATTGTCGTACTGGCGGAAGCAGGAGCAGTCCTCGTATTGGGGATTCTTCTGCTACAAGCGCTGCAGAAGAAAAATAACAGCATGCGGTATGCAGCACGGCTTCCCCGGCACCTCTATAGCACGCGCATAACAAGCGACAGATTTCCACATTATTTTGAGCCGGAAATAAATGCAATTATCAATGATCAGCCTGATTGGTTGGATTATGAGGCTTCCTATTCAATAAATGCCGACAGTTTTAATGAACGGGATGATTACTCCGTGACAAAAGCCCCGGGTACCTTCCGTATTATTACTCTTGGTGACTCATTCACCTACGGATTATTGGTAAACACCTATGAAAATTATTCCGAGCGTCTGGAAGATAAATTAAATGATGGACGTTGTCCGGAAACGCATTATGATGTGATCAATTTGGGGGTTCCCGCCTATGATGTGGGGTTTGCCGCCGAACGGTTTAAATTGCGCGGTCAAAAGTATAATCCCGATCTGGTAATTTGGTTTATGAATTTTTTTACCTTTCTTATCGACGCCGACCGCAAAATGGAGTTGGAAACCGAATATCTGGCAAAAATACAGGATAGCGATCTCTGGCAAAAGATAAACGGAAGGGAAACATATTACCCCGGTCAGCTTGCGTGGATTCAGCATGTAGGAGAAGTGCCGGAGGAGATGCGGATTATGAAACAGGTTGCGTATTTTCGTGAGTTTTTGGATTCGTATCAGGGCCCGCTACTTATTGTGGTTAATGACGTGTCTTTGTGGCGGCCTTTAGCAAAAAACAGTCTTGAGCAGGCGCTTCTGTACCGGGATAACGCCGGAATATACCCGATGGATCCGTTAAAGTCCGAGGGGGAACTGCTGGCAGATGGGCATCCTAGTGTTGCCGGGCATAAAAAAATCGCGGAAAATATTTATACCTATCTATACTCCCATCAGCTGGATGCCGGGAAGGGTGTTTGCCGGTAGCGGATAACACCTGTCCGTGACTGCCATTTCCCGGGTAAATAGAGCCGGATTAGTCCGCATAAGGCGCACCTTGACGGATAGGATACATGCCCCGTATAATACCCATACAATGAGTGACTAAGAGCTGACCATTGGACTTGGGATACATATCCCGACCGAATGGTCGGGTTTTTTGTCTTTATTGCGGTCGACGGGGAATCAGTGTGATTTCTTCTCGAAACTATATAGCCCTTTAACAATCGAATGGTGATAGGAATTTTTATTGATGTAAGCAGATTTTTGGTCAAACAAAAGTCCTTATGTCAATTTTTTTGAGAGTTTGATCCTGGCTCAGGATGAACGCTGGCGGCGTGCCTTAAGCATGCAAGTCGAACGGAAATTTGTCGCAAGACGGAAATCAGTGGCGGACGGGTGAGTATAAGTAAGGAACGTACCCTGAAGTATCGCATAGCTCGTCGAAAGACGGGGTAATACGGTATGTGAACGCAAGTTCAAAGAGGCTAACCCCTCGCTTTTGGAGCGGCCTTATATCTATCAGCTAGTTGGTGGGGTAATTGCCTACCAAGGCTACGACGGATAGGGGGTGTGAGAGCACGACCCCCCACAATGGCACTGAGACACGGGCCATACATCTACGGATGGCAGCAACTGGGAATATTCGGCAATGGACGAAAGTCTGACCGAGCGACGCCGCGTGAGGGATGAAGGTTTTCGGATCGTAAACCTCTTTTGCCAAGCAGTCGATGCTTGGAGAATAAGCACCTACAAACTACGTGACCCCGGTAAGGGGTTTGGTGCGTAGTCATACAGCAATGTAATGAAAGAAAATCTCGCTATATGCTGGAACACCTTGATATACCGCGAATTATTTCCGCCACGGGGGCGGGACATGTATCAAGACAATCAGCAGGCAACCTCCTTTTTTATAATCGGAGAGAGTCCTCAGAGACTACACGCGAGACTCCATCAATGTGATGGATGATGATATAGTCCAAAGTTTTGCACAAGAAAGTATTACCTGTGCAAGGCCAGCAGTCGCGGTAATACGTAGGGTGCAAGCGTTATCCGGATTCACTGGGCGTAAAGTGTCGTGTAGGCGGTATGCCGCATCGTGTCTGAAAGCCCGAGGCTTAACCTCGGCGTTGGACACGAGATGGGTAAACTAAGAGGAGTGGAGAGGAAAGGGGAACTCATGGTGAAGCAGTGAAATGCGTTGATATCATGAGGAACACCGAAGGCGAAGGCACCTTTCTGGCCACTAACTGACGCTGAGACACGAAAGCTAGGGGAGCGAAGCAGATTAGAGACCTGCGTAGTCCTAGCCCTAAACGCATGTCTGCTAGATGCCCTGCCGCAAGGTGGGGTGTCGTAAGCTAACGCGTTAAGCAGACCGCCTGGGGACTACGAGCGCAAGCTTAAAACTCAAAGGAATTGACGGGGACCCGCACAACCAGTGGAGCGTGTGGTTCAATTCGAGACAAAGCGAAGGACCTCACCAGGGTTTGACATGCTACCGTTTTAAGTCGCCAGAAATGGTGACCTATCCGCAAGGATGGTAGCACAGCTGCTGCATGGCTGTCGTCAGCTCGTGCCGTGGGGTGTTCCCTTAAGTGGGACAACGAGCGCAACCCCTATCCGATGTTACAAGTGTCATCGGAGACCGCCCCCTCACTAAGTACAGAATTATTTTCTGTGTTTGGAGAGGGGGAGGAAGGAGGGGACGACGTCAAGTCAGCACGGCGCTTATGCCCTGGGCTACACACACCCTACAATGGCGAACAACAATGAGACGCAAGGCGGCAACGTCAAGCAAATCTCTGAAATTTCGCCTCAATTCAGATTGAGGGCTGCAACTCGCCCTCATGAAGTTGGAATTGGTAGTAATCGCAGATCAGCAGGCTGCGGTGAATACGTTCTCGGGTCTTGTACACACCGCCCGTCAAGCCACCAAAGTTGAAGGTACCCGAAGGTTCGCATTTGCGAGTCGAAGGTAAATTCAGCGATGGGGACTAAGTCGTAACAAGGTATCCCTAGCCGAAGCTGGGGATGGATCACCTCCTTTCTATTTGAAAAATATCGATCGATCGAGATATTCCGCATTTAGCGGAATGGTCTTTGATATTTTTCTCTCAAAACCCAAGGTTCTATGCATATTTTTACAGGTTGCTTCCGCTTTATGCGGTGTGACGGTAATTACTTGCTCTGAACCGGTCCCTATCACCATTCGGTTGTTAAAGGCAACAACAGTCCCACTCTTACCGGTGGGATTTTTAGTATTCAGTTAGCGAATGAATTCTTATTCATGAGCTTACTGAATACTATGGTTTGCTTCGCGTAGCGATTTTTATTTAGCATAACCATTGTGCATGTTAGCGAATGAATTCTTATTCATGAGCTTACTGAATACTATGGTTTGCTTCGCGTAGCGATTTTTCTGACATAATACGGCTAGATGAAACGAAAAATTGATCTCACAAAGCTATTTACCGATGCCTTTGCCGTCATCTGGGACATGGACGGCATCCTGGTCGATTCGGAATCGTATCATTTTACGGCTCACACCCGGGCATTTGCCGAGTTTGGCCTCACGCTCACCGAGGACTATTACAAAAAATACGGCGTTTCCGTAGATCCGCAGATTTTTTATGCAAAAGCATTCGCCGATGCCGGTAAACCATTTGATGATTTGCAATTTCTTAAAGTCCATTACCGCAAGATGGAGTTGTATCAGAAGATGCAGCGTGAACAGGGGATAAAGCTCATTAATCCCGCAGCTACGATTGTGAAACGGCTTTATAACAACGGGGTGCTTATGGCAATAGCCTCTCAGGTCGACCGCGAGGAAGTAACGCGCAACCTGCGGGGAACCAGCTTGCTTCATTATTTCCCCATAATCGTTTCCGGCGGTGATTTTGGACTTAAAAAGAAACCTGCACCAGACATATACGCGAAAGCAGTCGAGATGCTCAATGTAACACCTGCTAAATGCATTGCTATCGAAGATTCTCTCGTAGGGGTTATGTCTGCTATTGCCGCAGGAATTCCCTGTCTTGCAGTACCCAACCATTTTACCAAACATCAGCAGTTTCCTCCTGAGGCCATACTCACCAACTTTAAAGAGATCGCCTCCGCGATATAGTAGAATAGTGGGTGCATGAACCCATACCTCAGGGATATACTGATCCGTTTTTTTATCCCGTTTTGTGTCATCGCCATGATCACCGGACTGCTTTTCCGGCCGTTTATTATCCGCGGACACATACCGCTTCCTTCGAATTACATGATGGCGTGGTATGAGCCTTGGAAGTCTGAAACGATGGTGAATGGCGCACCCACTATCATTCACAAGCCGGTTATCGACGATGCGTTTAGGCATTTGTATCCGCTGCGGGAGCTTGCCGCCGCGGTTATAAAAGACGGCCAGTGGCCGTTATGGAATCCCTATAATGCGGCAGGAACCCCACTTTTGGGTATTATGCATCCCGGGTACTTAACGCCGTTTGGTATATTTTTTCTTTTTATGCCCTCTCCCGTAGCATGGGGTTGGTATGTTTTGCTGCAGCTTATTACTTTGGGGGCAGCAGTGTACTGGTACGGAATGACCATGAGATTGTCACCCCGTGCATCGCTTGTTAGTGCAGTAATACTCATGTTGTCTGGTTTTTCCGTGGTGCGCTTGGAATATGGGGAGTTCCTGTATGTCCTGGCCGGGTTGCCGGTATTGCTTGGATTAATCGAACTCAGGAAGGATAACAATGCACACAGGAGTATTGTTGTGGTGCCCATGATAGTCGTCATAATGATGCTTTCCGGGCAGCCGCACATGATTATCTATACACTTTCCGTTTTTGCGTTTTATACACTTACGCGTCTGCCGCTTGCCGGAACATTCAGGGTTGCGGGACTCGCATTGCTGGGCGTCGGACTATCGGCAATACAGTTAATTCCCAGTGTCGAATTGTATACGCTTTCGACCATTACCCAGGAATCAAGCTCATTCATTTTTGATCGGTTTTTATTGCCTTTTGCTCATCTTATTACCATTATTATTCCGAATTTCTTCGGCAACCAGGCTACGTACAATTATTTCGGCCCGCATGACTATACAGAGACTACGGCCTATGTCGGAACCATCCCGGTTTTTCTTGCATTGGTTGCGGTCATGAAGCAGTGGAAGGATGTAAGGGTAAGATTTTTTGTCGTCCTTGCGGTTTTATCTATACTCACCACCATTGATTGGTTCGGTGCCCGGTTGTTTTTTATGCTTCCTATACCGGTGTTGTCGGCAGATGTTCCGAGCCGGATTTTTGTACTGACCACCTTCGCTGTTTCTATCCTTGCAGGCTTCGGATTTTCCGAATGGGAAGGTGCGTCAGCCGCATACCGGAAGAAAATGCTTACCATAATGGGTATAGTGCTGGCCGCTATTGCCGTTGTGACAGTAGTCGTGTATCAGATGAAGGTTCCCTGTCCGTCAACTGAAGTGCCCCAGTGCAGATTGATAAGCCTCCGGACTACCGCGGTTGAACTATCGGTATTTGCAGCGTTCATTTTTGCAGGATTGGTCTTTGCGAAAACCCGTGGATTAGTCCGTATGGCTGCAGGATGCATGCCTATTATGCTTATTGCATGTATCGGGCTTTATAACGGACAGAAGTTTTTACCGTTTTCTCCGCCGGAAATGGTATCACCGAAAATTCCTATGATCGCAGAGCTCCAAAAAGAAACAGGAATTGACCGGTATGCAGGTATAGGTGACGCTTATATCCGCACCAATTTAATGACAGGCTTTAGAGTGCATAGTACTGAATATTTTGATCCCCTAAACGTCAAACGGTATGCGGAGCTGGTTTCGTACGTAAACCATGCCGATATCACAAAAGGGGTATCAAGGAGCGACATATTGGTTAACTCCGATGCAACGGTAAGCGCAGAGTTAGCTAACCGTCGCAACCGGTTTTGGGATATGACCGGAACGGCGGTAATACTAACAAAAAATGATGCTTCGCTGCCGGCATTTGGTAACGCGGTGTGGGAGGACAAAATTTGGCGTATAAGCAGGCGGATGACAGCTTTTCCCAGGGCATATGTCGCAGAAAAGGTGCTGGTGGAGCCGGACAGTGCAACACAATTATCCAAGATATTCGATCCTGAATTGGATATAACTCACACGGCTTTTGTAGAGGATCGCATAGAAGGATTGCAGGGTGTTGGTACACCATCAGGGAAAGCGGCAGTGCTTAGTTATTCCCCCAATAGGGTGTCAATTAGCGCCGAGGCCTCTACGACATCAATGCTCGTGTTATCAGACACGTATTATCCCGGCTGGAAGGCAACCGTTGACGGCATTGAGCGGAAAATTTACCGGACTAACTACGCCTTCCGCGGCGTTGTAATTCCGGAAGGTAAGCATACCGTAGAATTCCGCTATGAGCCGGAGTCATTGCGTATCGGTCTTTGGGTGAGCGCCTTATCACTTATCGTATGGGGTATCTATATTTACCGGAGGAAGTAAAATACGTGAGGCGCGTGCCGGAATTGAACCGGCGCATGGGAGTTTTGCAGACTCCTGCGTTACCACTTCGCCAACGCGCCATATGAACGCTCTTTATTGTATCAAGAATGACGCTTAGGGGACAACCACACAAGATAACCGAGAGCTAAAATTCCGGCAATCGTACCCGCTAACCCGACTTTCCATGACCAAGGTTCGTATCTAAATTGAATCGTATGTGTTCCCTGTGGTGCAATAACAGCCCTAAATGCATAGTTTGCCCGGTATAGTTTGGTATGTTTACCGTCCACATAGGCTTTCCAACCCGGATAATAAGTGTCAGACAAGTACAACATCATGGGGCCATTTGTCTCCGTTTTTGCTGTTACGGTATTTGCGGTATACGCGGTAATCACCGCAGAACCGGTTGATTCGCTGCGGAGTGATTCAGCGGGTCGTTCTTCCAGAAACAGCGTCTTTCTGATGTCAGTGCCGGTAGCATAGAGGGATGTAAGGATCTTATTTCCGTCCGGTTCGATCCGTATATCGGTAAACAGATGCACCCGGGGCAATGCACCCTCATGTTCGTGGACGGCATAGGTGCCGTCATCCCATATACGCGGAAGATTAGAAGGGTCTGCAGCAACAGTCTGGCGGTTGCGGTCCGGCGTAAGCTTGCGGGCGATATATTTTACCCCCAATAGTTCAAGCGTCTTTTTCCGGTATGGGTCAGCAAAGATGTCGTCGAGATGATCGGTTGACTGGATAAGAGCGTTTGCGCGGTCGGGGGTGAGCGATGTGCCCCGTGAGTTTGCATACGCCAGAAATTCGGCATACCGCCGTATGATGATGGAGTCATATCCCTCAGGGGAATACACGCCATACTGCGATGCAAAGTTTTTTTCTATGTAGCCGTTGTCGTAGGTCCAGAACCGGTCATAGCTATGCTTTTTAAGCTCCGTAAAGACCGGCGAGGCAGGATATACAAACCGCCGTTCGGAAAAATACATATATTTTTTGGCGAACATAAATATATTGCCAAGCAGTATGAGGGTGAGAACCACAAAACCAGCCGTTTTTACAGATTTCTTAAGATAGGTAATCCACAGGATGGTGAGCGCGGCTATCATGCTGGCTGCTGGTATTGCCAGATTTCTTAGGGTTATAACGTAAGTGGTGTTTTTGTCATCAATGTACCTGCTGATAACGGGTACTGCAGCTGCAGCGATAAAGCTGAGAACTGCGATAATTGTCATCCACATGAGTACTTTTTTCGGGAGTGTTTTTCCGTATTGTTCTGCCGCAAATGCGGTAAGCACTGATCCCGTGAACGTAACCAGCATCATTATCCGTGACGGCGTCATGGTGGACAGTAATGGAAGCTTCAGATAATACAGGATAAGCCAGGTGGTGGGGATAGAGAGCGTAAGCGATAGAAAAATCAAAAATGTAATCCGGAAAAATTTTCCATGTATGGCCGTCGACTTCCATTGCAGCAGCTGGGAAATGATAAAAAGAAACGGCACCACCCCAAGAAACATAAGTCGCTCATGGTAGAATCCACCACCAAAATAGTTATACGTTGCGGGATTGCCGAAATAATCCGGGGCAAATACCGTCACCAGCCGGGTGAGCGGCAGCAGATACGCGTCAAAAATGTATTTGACATCGGTCGATACCCGTGTTGAGAGTGTATATGCTTCCATATTCGGGATAAGGTGGATAGCGCTTAAAAGCAGTGACAAGGGTATAGCGCTCCCCAAGGAAGCGAGCGTTTTTATGCTGTTTGGGGAATCTAAGCTCCGGTAGAGTATCCAAATTCCGGTAAACAGATACACATAAAATGTCATCTGAAAAGCTCCCGACATTACAGAAAGCGCCAGAGAAGCAGCAAGAAGTGCGACCCAAACGCCGCTTGGTTTTTTCATGTACCGCTCAACAGCGGTAAGCCCGACCGGCAGGAATAGTGATGAATAACCGAACAGATAGCTTTCCTGCCACCATGTCATGAAGAACCCGGAAAACGCAAATGAAATTGATCCAACAAACTTAGCCGGGCGGGAAAACCGGAGCGAGCCAAGGAACACATACATAGCCAGAGCGGTAAGTATTGGCTGGAGTAGCATGATGATGCTCCACGCATCGATAGGAGGGATTACGGAAAATAGCCACGACAAGGGGTGGAATATCGCTGATTGGAAAAATTATGGGGGTTCCATAGGGGTATTTCGCCGCGCTTTAGCGAGTCTACCGCAACCGTTTTTACGGGAAAGTAGATCCGTACGTTATCAAATCCCATCGCTTTGTTAGGCGGACCGTTAGGGTATTCCGGGACAGGATATGAACGCCATGGTTCGTAGTAGGAGACGAGTAGGTTTGCGGGAAACGGGACTAAACTTTTAACAAAATAGTCACGGAAAAGAAATAAAGAAAAGAAAATAATAATGAGAATGGGTACAAACTGTTTCCAAGGCGCGCGCATAGCCCTAAGCGTATCAGCAACACTCCTAACTTTCAATTGAGGCTGAAGCCCGGCTTGTGATACAATTATCGAGTTGATTTGGGTGCGTAGTTCAGTGGTAGAACGCTTTCCTGATAAGAAAGAGGTCCATAGTTCGATTCTATGCGCACCCACCCAATATCACTGGAATTTAAACTCCCTGCCCCAATTGTATCGATATGGCAGTAGAGCGTTTGGTTGAATCCCGCATCAGTATCCGCAATGTTGAGATGTCCCCGATATATAAGTTATTGTCGCTGGATGAATCATGTGAATTTGTTCGCCTCGCCCACGAACGGGGAAAGTCAGTTATTCTTCTTGAAGGCACCTGGGATCTCACTCATCCGGGGCATGTGCAGCATATCAGGGAAGCCAAAAAACATGCGGATTTGGTGCTCTTGAAGCTGGCGAGTGCGGAGTATGCCAACAAGTACAAAGGGGAAGACAGGCCGATCGAGAGGTTTAGGGATATGATCGTTTCAGAGTTTGAGAATGTAGACGCGGTATTTGTGGAAGAGAAAGCAATCCCACCCGATAACGTTTCCGAGAACGCGCGGGTGCTGGTGCAGCTAAATCCGGATAAGGTGGCCATGGAAATTGAAGATGAGCATTTCTTCCCGAAAATAAAAACCGTGGATTATGCAAACCGGCACCTGGGTAAGCACATAGAGCCTGTGGTTATGGTGCTGCCGTATGTGACTTCCACCACAGAGATAGTGAGTAAAATCCGCAAAACGCCGGCGGTTACTGGTAAATAACAACCGGGGTGCCAATGTCGGCAAACTGATATACTTCTTTGGAGTCTCCGATATCAAGCGCGACACAACCTCCCGTATTCGGAACACCGATAAACTCGCGGGGGCGCTGGATTTTATTTCCGCCGGTATAGAAGTACGGTAGTTCGTGGATGCCGAAATATGCGTGGAGTTCTTTAGAGTACTCAAATCCCATCCAGTACGGCATCCACACGTTGTAAATGTTAGAAAACCCGAGCCCTGTTTTGTTGAGTATTTTAAATGTCCCTACCGGAGTGGGGTAATCCTTGCCGGTAGACACACGGTAGGTTTTTACCAGTGTTTTATTGCGGAAGGTAAATAATTTTTGCTGGGAAATATCTATTTCGATGTATTTATCGGCAAGTTCTCCTTCGGTATTGGGTCCGCTATCGACCCCCACTTTAACCGATTCCGCGGGACCCCCCTCATAGCGGGTGACGAGTGCATTTTTTATTCCGTTGCCGACCCGCTCCACTGCCGTTACCGGATTAAACGTGGCAGCATATACGGAGAGTGCGGTGGTGAGATCAGGAAGGAACAGTTCCGTGTTTAAAGTAAATTTTGCGTCTCCCGTTTCTGCAGTGATGCTTGCAGTGGTGTATTTTCTCAGGTCCTCCGGAGAAAGAGTTATAAACTGATTTGTTCCGTTCATGCCCACGATCACGGTAAGCGGGCTATTATATGTTCGGGCAAGGTTGGCGTTGGTATTAGCTACCTTTTCGATAAGCTCATTAGGAGCTTCCACCAGGGGAACGGTGAGCGGGGTATCGGTTCTGCCGAAATGGTGCAGCAGTTCAGTCTGAAATTGCAGAAGATCAACGGTATAGCGCTGTTGGGGGGCGTATACCGTGGCTTGCTTATTGTTTTGATCTATGTAAACGATATCCGTGCCGGTTAAACCTGCATCATTTATCTTATCGACGTACTCGTAAAATTCCTGGGAGAACGAAAGGGGGATCTGTATTCTGCGGGGGGTAAAAAGCTGACGTATCATAGCGGGAATTTTTTGGAAAAACGGTTTCCTGTTCGGGGCAAAGATCTCTTGTTCTACCGCGTCCGGATCCATATATATCCCTAGATGTTCATAAGTGAGGTCATAGGACTGGGCGTTTATGATGAGCGGCAGTGAGGTGGCGTAATAGGCGGACAAATGCGAACGGATTTTTTCTTTCGTCATAAGTCCCAGGTTAGCGCTTCCTACCATAGTATTGGGGAAGCTTAAAATGTTGGTGCCGATCATAAGCACAAACAGCATGTTTATGACGGTAAACAAGGTAAGGATTTTTTTCCGTGTGAGAATGCGCTTTTGACGCAGGTGGTGGGTGATTTTTCGTGCGTGGTTAACCGCGTGGAGGACATGCCGCTTCATGTTATTAGGCTACCAGAACCGGCCTCACGGGGCAATTTGGGAAATAGTCTGGTGAGGCTCGGTTGCCTGCAGTGACTGAAGAATAGCAGGGAGTTTGGTGAGGATATGTTTTGCTTCCCCTTTATCGTTAATTATTCCCCAGTTTAAGACACCGAATTCTTTGTCATCGAAGAGTTCATAGAAACCAATATTGCGGATATCAAATTCATTTACTACCGGTGCCATTGCCTTGGTGATTTTATCTACTGCATAGGATTGCAGAGCTTCATGTTTCGGGTTGGTCCGTTGTATTGGGTCGAGGGTGGGAAACCCGAACTCTCCTATATCGATGGCCATATGCGGAAACAGGGATTTAGTGGTAGTCAGAAGCGAGCGGAAATGGCGTACGTCCGTTAACTGATCGGTAAGAAGCGTAAGAAAGTCGCGGCGTACATCGTGTGTGCCACGGGTAGCAATGGCTTCCAGCGTCTGATGAGCGATAGTAGCGGCTCCTTTTGGTGATATCATTTTACGGTTGTGCTGATACGTACCGGGATAGAAGTCCAGCCCGATACTGGTAAGAGAGGATAATTCTGTCTGGTATTTTTTCAGAAATTTTTCCGCGTTTACCCAGGGCTTGGATAAAACAACGGTTGCTGTTACATCGGTAGTTTCTCCGAATACCTCGCGGGTTGCGGCGGCGAGCGACGGCATTTCCCTGATAAGTTTTTTGGGTGTATACACGGGATTATTAAGTTCGTTTAATATCTGTATTGATTTAACCGGAACTTTAAGCCGGTCAAAATGCCGTTTTACGTTTTTTGCGTAATCCGTATATGCCTGTCTGATGGCTTCCGGTGATTTTCCCTTATATGCCCAGGCAGGGGGAGTGGAGAGGATGATAATAGGTTCCAGTCCATGCTTCTGAGCCGCCTGGGCAAGGAGTGCGGATTTTCCCAGATATGACTCGTTTATCTCACCGGGTTTTGGGGTTGCTGTTTTCCATCGGATATCAAACCGGTGTTTGGAAAAACCAAGTTTTTTTATTTCCGGAGCGATCCGCTCAAACTGTGCAACGCTGACATTATCCATATCAGGCACGTGGTGGGTGATGAATAACGACCGTTCCTTGGGGGGAGGTGGGTGTGATATTTCGGTCATAAGGATCGTTAGGGGGTAGTAGCCGTTATTATACAGCATCACTGCTCTTTGTATCTTCGCAGCAGCGGAACAGTCGTTCCCATGACTGCTACGACGATAAGCGTACCTATGCCGCCGATAACCACGGTAAGCGGTGCTCCTACAAATCCAGCTAGTAATCCCGCTTCCACCTCTCCCAGACGGGGGCCTCCGGTATAGAATATCTGGTTAATAGCAGTCATTCTGCCGCGGATATAATCAGGGGTAGTCATCTGCCGGATAATATTGCGGATCACCGAGCTCATGCCGTCGCCGGCGCCTACGATGACAAGGGCAAAAACAGAGAGGAAATAGTTTGTCGATACACCGAATAATATGGTGCCAACTGCGTAGCCCACAATGCTTAACAGCAGTATTTTACCCGTATGCATTGCTTTTCCTGCTGAAGCGGCCACAAATCCCATGAGGGTTGCTCCCACAAAAGGTGCCGCATACAGGAATCCCAAATATTCGGGGCCGATGCGGAGAATATCTTTTGCAAATACCGGTAGTAGTATGGTGGCCTCCGCAAACAGTGTGGAGAAAAAATCGAGGAGCATGGTCGACCAGATAAGCGTTTTTGACCTGACAAACCGCAATCCTTCGGCAATAGCAGTGAGGCTGGCTGGCTGTCTTTCGCCTTCAATCCTGCCGTGCGCTTTCATACCAAGCAGTGCAAAAAATAGTACAAGATACGAAAACGCATCGATAATGTAGACGGCTCCCACTCCAAGATAGGCGATGACAAATCCGGCGATTGCAGGGCCTGTGACCGTCGAAATGTTGTAGCCAATTATATTGAGACTTACCGCATTGCCGTAATGCTCACGGGCAACCAGACTGGGGAGGAATGCGCTTCTGGCAGGTCCATCAAGGCTGTAAATGGCAATCAGTATACCGTTGAGGATGAGCAGGTTGGTAGGGTTTGCCGTCCCGGTGACGGTGAGAATTCCCTGGGCTGCGGCAACCAAGGCTTGGGATGCTTGGGTTACATAGAGGATTTTTTTGCGGTTATGTGCGTCAACGAGAGTGCCTCCTATGAGGGAAAAAAGAATGACCGGGAGTATGCGCGTGGCTCCGATGAGTGCTAACACATACGGGGAATGCGTCATTTCATAAAGCTGCCAGTTTATGGCGACTACCTGCATTTGGGTTCCGGCGTTGGAGATAAACTGTCCTATCCATTGCAGGATATAGTCAGTAGATTGAAGGGCGGGATATTTAGCGACAATACGGTTCATGGAAGAAAAATATTGTATCACTTTTTTTCTGTCGTCCTTAATTTGTAAGTTATCTTACGAATTGGTATAGTGAGTAAAGAAAGGGGTTCTATACATGCTTAATCTTAATTCGTTACTGCTCTCGTCGGCAAATCCCAGGCGGCTTATTGAATTTTACGGCAAGGTGCTTAACATGCAGTCCACTTCCTGGGGTCAGGATGACTGGGGTGGTTATGAGATTGGCAACAGCTGGCTCACCATCGGGCCGCACGACAAGGTGAAGGGTAACGCAAAAGAACCCGAACGGCTTATGTTTAACTTTGAGACCAAAGAAGTTGAGAAGGAGTTCGAACGGATTAAGGCGCTGGGAGCCAAAGTGATTGCTGATCCGTATAACCCGGAACAGGAAAGCGGTATGAAGATAGCCACATTTGCCGATCCAGACGGCAACTATTTCCAGCTCATGAGCCCGATGAAGTAGTAGGGTTAAAACAGACCAATCTGTCTTGTGGAATCGATGACTTCTTTAGGATACGAAAAGTCGACGGTAAAACTCGCCACATTGTTCCAATTGTCGATGTACTTAAGTTCGCGGTTTGCTACACCAAAGTCATATAAATCGCGGGTGAGCAGTACGTCTGCCTCGCAATATTCCTGGAGCATCTTGAGGCTTTCGGGATCATGCTGGTTCCAGTACATTACCGCATTGGTGCCTACATCTGTTTTATCCCGTCCCAGTGTATATTTTCCCAATGTTGAAAGACTCAGATAGTGTCCCAGTTTGGCGCGCACGTGTACCATGATGTCGAAATGCGGTAGTTTGGAAAAATTTTCAGGAGCATACGGGAGTAACGCCGGCACGTCAAATTTTATCGTGTTAAATCCTATGATGCGCTTAGCTTCACCCATAATGCGGAACATTTCGGGGAAATCCTCTTCCCAGAAGCTTTTCAATTCTCCCGATATTTCATGCTGTTCATCATCCACCTGGCGGATATAGGCACTGGCAATGGATACACCCAGCAATGAGGGATCATTTCCTTCCACTTCTGAAAACAACCGTTTGGTTTCTACATCAAAAATGACTTCAGTAATCATAGGGTGAAGTAAGTATAGGAAAAACGGTGGATAAGAGCAAGCTGGAGCAACCGGACAACATCGGTGGTGTATTGGAGGTAGGAAACCCTCGTTGCCGGGATCGGTGCTGTATTTGATACAATGAGTGATTGGAATATGAAAAAAACGTTGTGGATTATTGCACTTATCGCGGTGGTAAACGCCCTGGGATACGGGATTATCATTCCTATTCTTTATTCGTACTCGCACAAATTCGGGCTTTCTGATTTCCACAACGGATTGTTGTTTTCGATATTTTCCGTTTTCCAGTTTGTGGCAACTCCGCTTATCGGCAGGTTGTCCGACGCATATGGGAGAAGGCCGCTTCTTTTAATATCGCTGTTTGGAACCGCACTGTCGTTTTTTATCATGGCATTTGCACAGAATGCGGCGTGGCTGTTTATTGCCCGTGCGCTTGACGGACTCACTGCAGGCAATATTCCCGTAGCACTAGCCGTCATATCGGATACGACGGAACCAAAGGACCGCGCAAAAGGCTTCGGCATTATTGGGGCGTCCTTTGGTTTGGGTTTTACATTCGGACCTGCTATATCGGCATTCACGATCCACCTTGGGGCGGGAGTGCCGTTTATTATCGCGGGATTTGTCGCACTCGCGGCATTTCTGGTGACGGCGGTGTTTTTACAGGAGACCAATACGCACAAAGGGGTTGCCGTGACCCGGCACGTTTTTGATTTCCGGCATTTGTTCCATGCTCTTGTCGATCCTGCGATAGGCAAAACGCTCACCGTATCATTTTTGGTCATGCTGGCGTTTTCCATATACATTTATGCGTTCCAGCCGATGTCGGTAGTTGTGCTCCATCTGTCAGCACAGCAGATCTCGATTATTTTTACGGTCATCGGTATTATCGGATTGGTATCCCAGGGGGCGGTTATCCCCCGTGCACTTAAGTTGTTCGGAGAGCGGAGGCTTCTGGTAGGTTCTGCATTAAGTTCAGTTATTCTTTTTCTCGTGCTGTTTGCCGCACGTTCGTATCCGTTATTTTTAGCAGCCGTCATGCTCCAGGCATTTACCAATGGTTTTGCCAATCCGGTCATCCAGGCGTTGTTGTCGCGCGAAGCGGATCAGAAAAGTCAGGGATCCATTATGGGCGTAAACGCGTCGTATCAGAGCATCGGCCAGATTATAGGACCCATTATCGGAGGCGTCTTGTCGACCATATTTATTCCGCTGCCGTTTTTGGCGTCAGCGGCAGCGATGGGTGTTGCCGCCTTGCTTTCTGTGCAGATACTGCGTAAACACCTTCATCAGCAGGCCCTTGTATAGCTGACTTGTGCAAATATTTACATAAAGGCGTATAATACCCCGCAATATCACTCCCGCGTATGAACCCATTTGCAGAACGGAAACTTCAGCCTCAAAAAGAACTTCTCAATAGGAATAATCTTATTATCACCATTGATGGCTCGACTACAGCGGGTAAGCGGGTATTGGGCGAGCATCTGGCTGACCGGTATGATCTTAACGTGTTAAATACCGGCACCTCCATCCGCGCCATGGCGCTCCTTGCCATCGAAAATAATCTGGTTAAAACAAATGATACCAATGTGACCACTATACCGGTGGATTTCGGGGATCGTATCGTCGAGCTGTATGACAAAATGCCCGAGAAGCTCACCATTACCAAACCCCGTGAAGGTGAACGGACGGCGAGAGTTATGGTGGGAGCGCGTGACATGCGGGGTGAATTGCTTACTTATCAAAAACAAAAAGCCATCGAAAATCTCTCCGCTGTTATCGCTGCGAGCCCCGTTATCCGGTGGAAGCTCTACCAGCTATGGCGGTCAGCAGCAAAGGAGTTGGGAGGCGTAGTGGTGATCGGCCGGAAGACCGGTATTGATTTGTTCCCCAATGCACCGGTGAAGCTGTATTTCTTCGCAAGTCCGGAAGCGTCGGCTGCCTATCGGGTGACCCACGATCCGACAGCCACCATGCACCAGACGACAGAGGAATTGTATATCCGTGAGCGTGACGGGCAGGATCAAATAAATGGATTGCTTGATAGACCTGCGGGGGCAATCGTGATCGATACGAGTCCGTATATAAGCCGCGGTGATGGTAAGGGTTTGGCGGAGCTGGAAGCGCAGATTGTTAAGCGTATCGATAGCCGTTTCGAAATTAGATAAGTTTTGCCCTGCTGTTTGACTGTACGACGGTGAGGGGGTGCTTGGTGCCTTTTTCCCAGAGTTTAAAGCCCACATAGTTATACTGTGGCGTCTTGAGGTGTCCCTCCCGGTACATTTTTTCTACGTCATCGGGGGTGAAAAATCCGTAGTTTTGGATTTCATCAGCCTGCATCTTGAAAGTGCCGTCGAGAATAGTTCCGCGGTACGAATAACCGATGTGCATATGCGCCTTATCTACGCTGGTTCCGTTCTTGTCTTTGCCGTAGGCGACAGCATCTTTGTCATCATCGGCGTAGTAGTGCCACACCCCGATAAGCTCATCGAGGCGGATGTCTAAACCAAGTTCCTCTTTGGCTTCCCGCAGCGCTGCCATTTCCGGTTCTTCGTTAAACGCCACATCTACAAATCCGGCTATCGGTGACCATTTGCCGCCGTATTGATCCACGTCCTGCACCATGAGGAGCCGGCCGTTTGCATCGCTTAAGAATATGGATACCGATGCAGATGCGTTGGTGTGTTCTTTCCACACCGATTGTTCTTTGGGGACGGGCGATACTTCATGGTTTGCCATAGTAAGAAGGGTATTATACTCTAAACTACGGCAATTTTAAAAATCAGCGCGGTCCATGTATAGAGCGGGGTTTTTGATGATATCCCGGTAGAGACCCGAATCCGCATAGTGGCCGGAGACGCTGCGGTTGGGTACGGTGTACAAATGGATTTCGCGCGTTTGTATCGTGGTGGTGACGGTGGCGCTCGCTTTATCGGCTACTTCTTCGGGTGGCGGCGCGGCTTCTTCAGGGGAATTCGGGGGGTCGGGTAGCGCTGTTGGCTCCCGCAGATTGTGTGCGTGCGGAGTATGTTCAGTCCATGACATACCAATGCCAATTATACACCGCCGTGTCCAGAGGTGATCGCTTGACAGGAACTTCGTTGTGTGTGCTAGAGTATATATAGATATGGCAAAAGCAGTGAAAAAGAAAAAGCCGATTAAGAAACCCCACAAAGTGCGTGCGTTAGCCTCCTCCGCCTCAAAAGATTCCTGGAGTATTAAACGGATTTATCTTCCTTTAGGGTTTGCTGTTTTAGCACTGTTGGCTGGGTCACAGCTTACATATACCCAGAGTTACCGGAGTGACATTTTGGGTGATGAGGATGATGCAATTGAGGAGCAGCAAAAAGAAGCGGAAGATCAGCAAAAAGAGGAAGAGGAACGCAGAGAAGACGAAGCGAAGAGGTTGGAGGATGCACAAAAAGAGCAGGAACAGGAGCAGGAGCAAGAACAGGAGCGTTCACAAAATTCCGGCAGCAGCAGAACACGGGTAAAGACGGAAATGGAAACAGAAACCAAAAGCGGCGTAAAGATTAAGTCTAAGATAGAAGACAATGGAGCACGGAAAATAGAAGTGGAAGGAGAGGGCGTACACTTCAAGTTTGAGGAAGAGAATGGTGAAGTGAAACTTAAGGTGGAAAATGAAGAAGGAGAAGAATCCGAGACGCGCTCCCACCTGAGTATCGTGGACGAGCTGGAGGATGCACTAGAGGATGAAGAGATAGAAATATCCAGTGACGAAGGACATCTGGAGCTTACACACAATGCCGTACGTGCACGGGTGAATTTCCCGCTGTCTATTGATCCGGTGACACGCGAGCTTATTGTGACAACGCCCGCAGGGGAAAAGACGGTGGCAATTCTGCCCGATGCCGCACTGAAAAATTTGTTTATTAAAGGGTTTCTGACTGAAATCGCCTCCGGTTCAGGATCGATTGCCGATGCCAGCGGTTCCGCTAGTTTGGCGGGCGCATTTGAACTAAAGATTAACAACGGGAACTTGGTATACGAAATAAAAGGGAGTAAAAAAGAGAAGTTCCTGGGATTAGTGCCGGTGACCATGCCGAAGACAATGACGGTTTCCGCCCTTAGCGGCGAGGTATTATCCGAGACACAGTCTATTCTTTCTACCATCCTCGGATTCCTGTCATTCTAACTATTTTCCTGTAGTACACCAGCAAACCCTCTGGATATTTGTTATTGCGTGTTATAATCTGCCGAAGTTATGATCCGGAACACTGAGCAGATATCTATGGGAGCATCTGTCGCGGTAATCGGCCCTACTGCGTCTGGCAAAGAGAAGCTTTCGGTGAGTGAGCTTGCTCCCCGTTTGGGAGAGGTGGCGATTATCACCGGTAATTCGGTGCGTGCTGCAGCACTTAAGGCTCGGGAACAGAATTTGCTGACAGTGTGTGACGGGTCGGTGCGTTTTCAGCCACACGCGGCAGATATTATCCATGATTGGTTTAACCGGGGATCACGCGGTTTTCATTTCGAGCAGGTGGGGGATGGCGTTAAAGCACACATTTTTTTTGGCGACCGTGACTTGAACAAAGCAATTCACCCGCGCAACACCGGGGAAAATCTGGAGCCACTTGCGGCACATATAGCTACACATCCCCTGATCCGGAAGGCGATGTACAGATTTTGGCGGGATTCGATAGCGCGGTTTGGAGGAGCGGTAGTCGTGACCAAAACGCCCAAGGCGTATATGCCGGAAGCGCCGGTAGTAGCACTGACGGTAGATGATATCACCGCGACAGCGTACCGGTTCCGGCATGGTGTTAATGTGTTTCCTACTTTTGATGGGGAGTTAGCATATTTGAGACAGCGTAACGAATTGCACCGTAAGAAGCATCTTGACGGCGTTCCAAAAGGCTCCATGCTTCTTGATATGTCGCCGTTTCTTATGCACCGCGCGGGTATGGGTAAAGCCGCCGACCGGGTGCAGGAGTTTTTGGCGCAGCGAATGTTCCGGTGATTACGTGCGGGGGACAATCATGCGGGAGAGGCGGGTAATGCGGATATGTTCCATATCATGCGCTGCCATCGCATCTTTGGGAATACGTGCGATGGTCCGTGCATACGCATCGATGCGTACCGGAAATTTAGTCTGAAAAGTATAGGTTATCGTAAGATCTTTATCTGGCCCGTCGGTTACTACTATTTCTACTGCAGACGCATCACCGGTGTAATTTTTGATCCGTGAATCCGGAAAACCCCGGACCCACCCGGTATTTGTACGGGGACGCGTTCTGAAGCCGCCGCTTTCTTCCACTACTACCACATCCTGCAACATGAGACTCATTTCTTTGGCGGCACTCATGGGGCGATAGTAGGGGGTTTGGGTTGCCGGTGTCAATAACATGTGCATGGGTGAATCAGCTTGACTTCAGTACAAAAAGGAGTAATGTTACAGCAGTATTTATGAAGCTAATCGATCAATTATCAAGCATACAGTCTCCGCGAGAATGGGAAGAATTATGCGATGCTTGTTTTTTGGCTGAATTTGGCTTAAATTACCAAACAGTAAAATCCAAAAAAGATAATGGGATGGATGGATACATCATTTCTGAAAAAAGATTGATTGCAAAACATTGTTTTGAGGAGAAGCCATCCATTCACGATAAAGATAAAGAAATTAAAAAAAAGATAATCCAAGACTTGGATAAAGCGATTAAGGTTAAATTGCGAAGAGAGGTTAGTCGTTGGACGTTCGTCACACCATATGAGCTTACTGAGGGGCAACTTAAGTTTCTTGAAGATGAGGCTAGAAAACGAGGTTTTATTGGGTCAAGTCTTTGTGCTAAGTCGATAGAAGTTATATTGCTGCACCACAAAGAAATAATATCTAAATTTCCTAATTTGGAAGTCGTTGATATAAAAAAAGATATTGGCGAAGTTCTTAATCGATTACCAAAGATAACTAAGATTGGAGAGCTTACCCCGAAGGAGCAGGAAGCAGATGCACTAAGCCTTCAAGATAAACAAAATACATCAATAACCCACGAGAAAACGTCGGAAAAAGAAAGGGAAAGTTCAGAGGATTTAAAGAAAGCTCAGAAATTGTCTAGTGGAGAGCGTGACAAGGGCAATAAAGTCGCCCTTAGAGCCCTTCTATATTCATCAACGGACAAATTGGCTCAAATGCAATGCGCAATGGGGTTAATACAATGGTACGATGTACTGTCGGAGCGGCCTGAAGAGATGATAGGAATTTGCGATAGAGGTGTTCAATTATCTAAAGAGGCGAATAGACTTGATCTAGAAGCGATTTTTTTGGTTTCTCGTGCAGATTTTCTCTCAATGCAGTTTTGTGAGTTAGACATGAATGTGACTGCTCAGATAAAAATGGGGAATGCAGTGGGTATGCCGTTAATTAATGAGGCTGATAGGAAAAAGGCATTACAACAATTGGACGCACTTGATAAAGCATTCAAATTAGACTTCTCTAATGCGTTAGAGAAAGCTAGACAGTCTGGACAGGCTCATATTATTGCAACGGTTTTGATGAAAATTGGGTCTGCAGCAGGGAATAGATCAATTCACTTAGCGGCCTACGGAATTCAAGATAGGGCGGATTTAGAAAAAAGAATTTGTCTTGATACACTTGCTACAGCAAAAAATATTTATGCGAATATTGGTGATGAAATAGCGGTTGCGTATGTATTGCATACAATAGCTAATAATCTTCGTTTTTTTGGTGAGAATGAGGAGGCAAAAATATTAATAGATCAAGTCATTGAGACTTCTCAAAAACTTGGAGATAGTTATCTAAATGAAGGAGCAAAAATTCTGAAAGAGCGAATCATTACAGGGCGGATACCAGATTATGTTCATGGTGAACGTTAAGCTATCTGGATGGACTAATTAACCTTTTCTTGTTTTGGTAATATAAATTGTATATACTTCCCCCATGATTTTGTCAGACCGCGATATTACTGCATCCCTCAAATCCGGGCGTATCAAAATTGCCCCTCCGATAGACAAAAAAACCCAGCTCGGATCCTGTTCCATCGATCTTAGGCTCGGCAAACAATTCCGTGTATTTAATCACAGCAAGATAGCCTACATCGATACCAATAACCCCAGGCTCACGGCAGGCATGATGGGCGAAGTGAAGCTTAAGGATAATGAACCCTTCATCCTCCAGCCGGGGGATTTTGTGCTCGCTACCACCATGGAAACGGTTACGCTTCCGGATGATCTGGTGGGCAGATTAGAAGGGCGTTCCAGTCTGGGACGGCTGGGGATTGTGGTACATTCTACCGCTTCCATTTTTGACCCCGGCTGGTCGGGGATGATTGTTATGGAATTGGGGAATATGGGGCGCATGCCGGTAGCTCTTTACCCCGGCATGAGGATTTGCAGCATGACGTTTGAGGAATTAAGCTCCCCGGCGCAGGTGCCGTATACCAAGAAAAAAACCGCAAAATATATCGGGCAAAAAGCCCCGCTCGCCAGTAAAATCGGTGATGATAAGTAAATAAAAAGTAACCTGCCTAACCTGAAGATTATGAACGACTGGCCTATTTTGTATAAGCAGGTGCTGCATGTCAAAGACCCCAAAAATCCGGTAGGAGTTTCTATCATGTGGACGGAGCGGCAAGTGGTCGCCGACATGCTCAAGACCGAAAACTACTGCGCCATCGGGAACCTCTATTCATCTGCCGGTATATCGGCGATGATCCGGAATGTCTACGCCAACCCGCATATCAGAAAGATTGTCTTGTGGGGAGCTGATCTTTCCCGTAGCGGTACGGCGCTCATGGCACTCATGGCAAATGGGGTGGACGAGAACTTTTTTATCAAGGGCGACGAAAAAGGCGGCCAGATAGAAAAGGAAATAGGACACGAAGCCATAGAGCTCTTCAGGAAATCGGTGGAGGTAATTAACCTTCGGGGCAAATCACCTGACGAACTCCGCCGGGTGGTTTCGGAACTCAGTAAAGAACCTCCCAAGCCATTTACCGAACCCAAAACATTCCCGACGAGCAGGCCGAAGCCCTTTACGTATCCTTCGGAGCAGATTGGGTTTAGGATTCACGGGCAAACAACGGCACAGACCTGGCTTAAAATCCTCCAGAATATTATGCGCTACGGGCGGAACAAAACGACCCGCTATACGCAGGAAAACGAACTTAAGGAACTGCTAAATGTAATGGCCGTTGTGTACAACGAAGATCCGGAGAAACCGTACCTTCCGTCATTTTTTCCGTTTTCAGAAAAAGATCTGGCTACCTATTATCCGCAGGTATTATCAGCTAAACAGATTCCCGGTATCGCATACACCTATGGTCAGCGTCTCCGCGATCATGACGGGGTAGACCAGATTCAGAACATTATTGACCTCATTAAGACCCGTCCGTTTTCCAAAAAAATGGTGGCGTTTACCGCAAAGATAAAAGAAGACTGGTCGGTGGTGAACAAAGGTGATACCCCGTGTTTAACCCAGATCCTCTGCAGTATCCAGGACGGCAAATTGTTTATGACTACCCATTTCCGTAGCCAGGACATGGTGCATGGCTGGCCGCGGAATGTATTCAGTCTCAGGAAACTCCAGAAGCTTATTTGCGATGAATCAGGGGTTCCCATGGGGTCGTTTGTTATGATCACCCACAGCGCGCATATTTACAGCGACGATTATGAGCTGGTCGAAAAAATCCTCAAAGAAAATTATGAAAAGGAGTTAGGATACACCAGCCGCCAGATGTTCGAGGATGACCCGCGCGGCAATGTAACGGTGGAAATAGAGGAGGTCGGTAAAAAGCCGGTAGGCAGACCGACCAAATATGCCGAGAAGCCGACGGATAAGGAATACGAAATCGTTGTCAAAATATACGCGCCCAACGGAGGGCTGCTGCTTAAGGAATGGCGGGGCAAGACGGCTATGGAAATATATATCGATATGGTAAATATCGGTGAGTATTTGGTGCTCCCAAGCCATGCCATTTATATAGGTACCGAAATGCAGCGGGCGGAGTTTTATATTAAGCTGGGTATGCCGGAAAAATATAACCAGGATCCGGCGGCAAACAAAGCGTTATAAAGAGCCCCACGTTCCACGGATGATTTTTTTGCCGTTCTGGCTTGACAGAACATTATATATTTCTCCATACTGGTGAATAATGGTAGATTATCTTTTCGGTCTGCTCCTTTTTGCTTTCGGCATCGGCAGCCGCCCCAGTGTGCTGGGAGAGCAATCAACTCCTTCTGCAACCCCTCCCCAGGGTCAACTTAAGCTGATGCGCCCCAGGTTTACTTCAGAAGAGCAGGAGAAATTCCAGAAGGAGCGGAAAAAACAGGAAGCGAATATCAAAAAAATTACCGATGAGCGCACCCGTGAGCTCAAAGAATCATTCGCCGAAAAGAAAGCCGCGAGGCTAGAGAAAGACAATGTGACCCGCGAGGTATTGGAGG
Source organism: Candidatus Gottesmanbacteria bacterium (assembly GCA_016214885.1). GTDB lineage: Bacteria > Patescibacteriota > Microgenomatia > UBA10105 > UBA927 > UBA927. Next base: position 78,902 of record JACRMP010000025.1, read on the forward strand.
CCAAAGTGGCAGCATTTAAGGATGCTCAAAAAAAGCAAAAAGTAATAGCTCTGGCAGATAAATACCAAACCACCGTTACGGCACGTATAACCGCCATGCATACCAAGCTGGAGTCTATGCTGGCGCTACTTGACCGTATCACTGCGGCAAGCGGCGCTCTTAAGACCCAGGGGACAAACGTATCGGCGATAGAAGCAGATGTGGCAGCCGCCCAGGCAAAAGTCAGCAGCGCCCTCTCTGCGGTAGATGCGCTTGCCGAATCGGTTCCCACCTCGTTTTCCGTGAGCGGAGAGGAAGAGGTAAAAGCTGACGTGCTGGCAGCCATTGCTTCGGCTAAGACCCAGATGCAGGAGGCACATACGGCGTTTGCCGAAGCGCATGCGGCGGTAGGCAAGGCGCTTGCTGATTTGGAGAGTATTACGGATGCTGTGCAGGTTGGATTATGGCCGGAGAAATAAGTATGCCGGGTAGTAGAATTTCGACACGATTTCGTTCGTTGCCGGAATACATACTACCTATATATACAAATTAGTCAGTAGAATGGAAGGATTCTGAGATTTCGATATCGTAAAAAGCAACGGTCGAAATTTCACAACCCGGTATGAAAAAATCATCAGTATTGGTCATTGTGATTCCGCTCGTTATCACGGCAATTATCGTCGGCAGTGTTTTTGTGGTGCGGTATTTTTCGCCGGTGCCGGAAGAGAGCCAGGCCGCCCCTAATCCTGTGCCATCGGTGTTTCCGGAGCTCGTGGTTCCCACGGGCAAACCGGAGGTGGGCTTTGACGGGCTGCAGCCGGTTACCCCTGTTTCTGATCTGCGCCAGGAATTCGAGGGTACCACCGATGCGACTGGTTCAGGTTTAGAAGCGCTGGAGTCAGATGCTTCAGGGCTTTAATGCAGTAATCGCCGTATACTGATCCGCAATTTTTTGGGCGATTGTGTCCCAATCAAATTCTTTTAGCGCGCTCGTGGCGTCAGCCTTCCGGAGATCCGCATTGAGTACATGATGTATTTCTTCGGCTAACGCCAGGGGATTGTTCGCACTCACGATATGCCCCTGGGGAAGTTCTTTGAGTATGGGGGAAATACCGGTAACGTCCGTTGCTATCACCGGGGTACCACACGCGGTCGCTTCCAGCGCTACCATACCGAATGATTCATAGTGGCTCGGCATGACGAGCACATCAGCCGCATTGTAATAGTGCGGAAGCTCTTCCTGCGGTTGGGGAGGTACAAATTTTACCGTGGCGGTTAACCCCAGGTCACGGCGCAGGCTTTCAAGCTTTTTAAGCTCCCGCGGCCATTGTGACTTGTCCTGTTCTATATTGCCGCCCACGATCCAGAGACAGATTTGGTCGCGGTAGTCAGGATGCTGTTTTATCAGATTTTTGAGCGCGACAAGCAGCACATCAAATCCTTTGACAGGATCAATTCTGCCTACGGCAAGCACAATATGGTGCGTGTTATCCGCTCCGATATGCCGTTTGGCTTCTGCCATGGGGATAGGGCGGAAAAGTTTGGTATCAACGCCGGGAGGTATAGTGACAATTTTTTGTTCCGGACAATCATAGAGCGTGGATAAATAATCGCGCCCCATTGCACTTGACGTGAAAAAAAGATCCAGCTCAGCAGCCAGTGCCCGTTCGGTGGGGATGCGAGTTGCCGGATCATCCGTATCTTTTGACCGGGCCACCAATTGCTTCATGAGCCCCAGGGTATGAAACGTCATGGCAGTAGGAATATGACGGGGAACGGACTTATTAATCTCACGGGCAACCATACCCGACAGATAATAATGGGCATGTATGGTGTCGTAGATGATGTGTTCACTTTGCATAAAGTCCAGAAGATTTTGGGTAAATTCCGGGAGTGCCGACAAAATATCCTCTTTAGATAACGGCGTGTGGGCGCCATTCGGGATATGTATGACACGGAAGTTATCGTTTACACGGACAATCCTTGGATTGACGTCATCCTGTACGCGGGTGAATGCATCTACCTGCCAGCCTATCCGGGACAGCGCCTTGGAAAGTTCATAGACATAGACGTTTATTCCGCCGCGCTCTTTTCCTTCGCTGGAGGCGAGGGGACACTCATGGACAGAAATCATTGCAACACGTTTATTCACGGGTATTATTGTACTCTGTTTGGGGGTTATAGGGTAGATTAAGCAGTCCGCACCGGGCGGGGGGAAATTGCATTGCCAACGTCACTTGTCATGATTGCCGTCACTTTGTCTCCTACGGTTCTCAAGAACGATGATGGGTTGTCGGAAGATACGGGTCCATTGAGTGCTTCGTTCATTGACTCTTTGTATTGGGGATCAAAATCGATAAAGATAATTTTTTTAGCTTTCAGGATGGTAGAAATTCCCTGGGTGATGGCATGCACCGGGGATGTTTGCTTGCGCACCACCTGGTCACGGTGTACGGTTTCCGGCGAGAGTGCCGTAATGTGGGTGGGGAGCTCCTTGGGGGTGCCTTTTTCATTAAATCCTATGTGTCCGCCGCATCCGATGGGGTGGAGCACCAGATCGATGTCCTGGGCGGCCAGTAAGGCTTCGTATCCTGCAGCGACTGCTTCACCGTTTGTGCCCGGATCAGCGGGTATTTCGTGGATATTAGCCGGGTTTATCCCAAGCGGAGTCCACACATTTTCCCGTAGATACTTGCGGAAGCTGTCGGGGTGATCAGCAGAAATAGGGAAGTACTCATCCAGATGAAACGCCTTAACATCGGCAAATGATACCTGCCGCTCAGCCGCTAATTTAGCCAGCTTTTCATAAACTGACTTTGCCTGGTTGCCGGTAGGGAAAGAAATTGCTGCGTCAGGCTTCTGTTTGACGACTTCCAGAATCATTTCAGCCGTGAGTCTGGCTGCTTCGTCATGGGTAGGGAGTACGTAGACGTGGGATAGCTCCGGGTTCTTGAGTTCAAGTATCCGGTTTTCCCAGAATCCAAGGGGCACCCCTCCCGTGCTGGGAAGCGTATGGATTTCGACGCGTTCGTAGGATATAACACTCATAGGTCTTGCAAAGACCCATAGTATACGCCTCGCAAGGCAAAATAGCAAGCTATGCCCCAAGCCGCACCAGTAATCATCCCACTAGCGGGTGGGTGTCGATAGAAGCCTTGGCTTCTCCTCGAAACGTCCTTACTTGACCGTGACACTTTTAGCCAGGTTTCTGGGCATATCCGGATCAAAGCCCCGTTCCAGGGTGAGGTAGTAAGCCAACAATTGACCCACAACCACATTGGGGATGATTGATGCCTCTCCGATATCGGGAACCGGGATATACTCATCAAATACATCTTCTTTTGTCGGCGCCACTCCGATGATGTGGGCACCCCTCGCTTTCATTTCCATTGCATTGGCGATTGCCGACGCATGGTGCTGGTCATTGGGCGCATACACGATGCAGGTGGCACTTTTGGTAATAAGTGCCAAAGGTCCGTGTTTGAGCTCGCCTGCGGACACTCCCTCCGCGTGGATGTAGGAAATTTCCTTTATTTTGAGCGCGCACTCCATGACGGTGACATATGATATGCCCCTGCCGACGACAAACAGATGCTCGGCGTTTTTTAGTGATCCCGCTACATCCTTAATCAGCTTGACGTTTTTTTCCGTCAAAACCGCACGGGTGGCTTTTGCCGCTTGGGCGACTAATTTTTGTCCCGTCTTCGTGTCATTATTCATGGCATATGCCATGAGGATAAGTTGAGCGACTGTTGCCGTAAATGCTTTCGTCGACGCCACCCCTTTTTCGGGACCGGCGCCTATTGGCAGCGACAAATCCGACATGCGCCACAACGACGAGTTGACGACGTTAACGAGCGACAGCACTCGCGTGCCGTGCTCTTTTGCCCGTTTAACAACATCCAGAAGATCCATCGTTTCGCCCGATTGCGACATCACAAGCATCACCGCATTTTTCGGCAAAATGTCTATATGATGATGCATTTCCGTAGGACTGCTCCAGTTAGTTATTTTCTGTCCCACCGTGGCAAAATAATATGATCCCGCCCGTGCCGCATACCCGCTGGTACCGCTGCCCACCAGGTAAATGCGCGAGGCTTTTTGCAATTCGCGCGCCAATGCTGAAGCCTGCTGGGTCGAATCTGCAGCTATTTCTGAAAGCATACCCGGCTGCTCATGGATTTCCTTGAGCATAAAGTACGGGAATTTCCCTTTTTCCGTCTCCTCAGCAGTCCAGGTGAGTAGCTGTTTTTTGGGCCTTATACGTTCGCCGGAATGTGCATTGAAAATATGGATATTCTGCCGGGTGACTACGACCATTTCATCATCCTCCAGGAAATGCACCTGCTTGGTGTAGGGAAGTAGCGCTACCGGATCACTGGCGAGAAAATTTTCTCCGGTGCCGAACCCTACCACCAGGGGGGAGCCGTTTCTTGCCGCCACCATTTCATCTGCCATGGTATTTATGACAATGATGGCATTTAAACCGTCCAGATCCTTAAATGTAGCCTGTACTGCTTTGGAAAAAGCAGGTGCTGCATCCCGGGGGAGCACCGAGAATTTTTTAAGATATTCCTCGACAAGGTGCGCGATTACCTCTGTGTCTGTTTCCGACACGAAGACGTGACCCTTTTTCTTGAGTTCGTTTCTTAGCGTCTCATGGTTTTCCACAATGCCGTTGTGGATCACGGCAATCATTTTGGTGCAGTCAAGATGCGGATGGGCATTTTTGTCCGTAACGCCGCCGTGGGTGGCCCATCGTGTGTGACCGAACGCTAGTGAGCCGGGCGGGAGATCGCTTACTGTAGCGGCACCGATTTTGCCTGCCTTCTTTTTTACAAATATAACTTTTTTTTCATCCGCCGAATCAGGTACCACAGCAACCCCCCAACTATCGTAACCCCGGTATTCCAGCGTTTTTAAACCGGTGAGTACCATACTGGGGGCAGTTTTTTTATCCCCGATATATCCGAAAATGCCACACATAGTTAGCCCTCCTTAAGAGCAATAGTCCTAAATTAGGATTATTGAAAATATTTTATGAAGATATAGAGAAGAGATACGGACTCCGTTGTTTGTCGTTCTATGCCCCGCCTTACGGAGAGGTTTCTCGCAAACATTGCGGTGGGGAGTGCCACCGAGGGGTTTCCGCAGATACTCCCCGCCAATCAATTGATACTTCAATCGAAGGCGAGGGTCCGATTTCTCCGCCAGCTGGCGGAGACCCCTTCCTCGTATCCCCGCAGTCGGCGGGGCCACACGCTTACCATCTTTCCAGTTGCCGTACTCTGTAAATGTGCCTTTCTGTATCCCTATGCTACCCCCGGGTTATGTAGTTGTCAAATTCCAGAGAGGCACAGCGAAGGGCTATATTTCTTAGTGTCTTGTCCTATAGATTTTTATGTGGTAGAAACACAGATAAGCAATGAAAGAGCGCAACGAATACATCGCCGTAATGGGTACGATGGGCAGCGGAAAAACTACTGCCGCCAATCTGCTGGCCAAGGAACTCCGGTTCACCCTCGTTGAAGAAAACGTCAAAGAAAACGCATTTTTACCCCGGTTTTATAAGGATATGAGCCGTTGGGCGTTTCATTCCCAGGTATTTTTCCTGATGGAAAAAATCCGCCAGATGACCGAAACCAAAAACATCCTGGGAAAATCATCCGTCATTCAGGATACGCCCATTACCCAGGATGTGTATTCATATGCCAAAGCGCAGCATGAACTGGGGCACATGGATGATGCCGAGTGGGCGCTGTACCAGAAAATTTATCATGAGTTTACTCCTCATTTTCCCCAGCCCGATCTTATTGTGTTTCTCGATACATCAATTCCCGCTATAGAATCCCGTATTGCTGCACGGGGGAGGGAGTTTGAACAGGAGATCCCTACCGATTACCTTACCCTGCTTGATAAGCTAAACCGCAAATGGCTCGAGCAGAATACCACGATTCCGGTGGTGAGGATCGCCACGGATACGCTCGATATCACAAGGAGCCGCGATGCGCAGGAGCAATTTGCTTCAATGGTGAGGAGCGCGCTCACCAAGCGTGTTAGTGTACACTAACTAGTACTATGCAGAAAATTTCCGGGGTATCAGTATGTATATGGGATTTTGACGGCACACTCTACCGGCCGACACCTGCACTCACCCAAGCGATCATCGAGGCGGATTACGAGCTAATAATGCGCCACACAGGATGGGATAAGGCAAAGACGGTCGAAGAATTTCATAAAATATATAAGGTGAAAACCCCCAGCAGTACCGAGACAGCGGCGGAACTTGCCGGTATTTCGGTACAGGAAGCGGCGATTGAGTGTGAGTTATATAAAGACCGCCGGCCGTTTCTGTCCCGGGATCAGCGGCTTATCGATATGTTTGCAAAGCTTACCCACTACACGCATTATTTTTTGGTGAACGGCATACAGGAAAAGGTGAGGGAGTCGCTTGATGTCTTGGGAGTGTCGCCGGATATATTCCGGGAGTTTGTAACTGCGGAAGTGGTGGGGGTGAATAAGCCCCAGCCGGACGGATTCCGCTATATAATGGAAAAGACCGGGTTTCCGGCAGATGCCCACCTTATGATAGGAGACAGAGTGGCAGTCGATCTTGTTCCCGCCAAAGCCCTGGGGATGAAAACGTGTCTTGTCTGGAGTGAGGTTACAGACTCGATTGCCGACGTAGTGTTGCCCGAAGTGTACGGTGTTGTAAGTGTGCTAGGATAACAATATGCGGATTTTCTTTACAGCGGCTACCACTAATAACGGGGATTTCCTCACCCAGGAAAAAGCTATTGTTGCGGTGATCAAAAAATTGGGTCACACCCTCACCTCGGGAGAACAGATACTTGATCATAAAAAACTGGCAAACGATGCGGCACATACACCGGAGGAAATTTTTTATCGGGAAAAACAGGCGATGGAAGATGCAGACTGCGTGATAGCAGAAGTGACCAAGCCGAGCAGCGGGGTGGGAGGCGAGTTGGTGTATGCGCTTACCCATCACAAACCGGTGCTTGCTCTTTTTTACAAAGACGCTCCCAACGAATTATCTACCATGATTTCGGGCAACCCGTCGGATCATTTGTATCTGGAGCACTATGACGAAGACAGTTTACCTATCCTCATTAAGCATTTTCTGGAACAGGTGGAAGTCGAAAAAAACCGTCGGGGCAAACTTATCGTGATCGATGGCGGTGATGGTTCGGGCAAAACCACCCAGTCGGCATTGCTTACCCAATATCTGGAGCGTCAGGGGGTCGGCGTTAAGTCCTTCGACTTTCCCCGTTACTACAGTTCATTTCATGGCAAGATGGCCGGCAGGTTTTTGGCAGGCGAGTTTGGCGCGAATGTTTCCCCGTATCTGGCGTCATTGGCGTACGCATTAGACAGGGCAAGCGCGAAAGAAGAAATGGATTTATGGTTGTCTCACGGCGGAGTTATCGTGTGCAACCGCTATGCGACCAGCAATATGGCACATCAGGGGGCAAGGCTCCCCAAAGAATCGCGGAAAGAGTTTTTGGAATGGATCGATGAACTGGAATACAAAGTGCATAAAATTCCGCGGGAGGATATTGTCATTTACCTCCATGTGCCATGGCGGGTGGGTATGGAATTAACCAAAAAGAAAGGCGACCGTGCGTATTTGGGCAGCAACAAAGATATTCTGGAAGCAAACGAACACCACCGCGAAGAATCAGAGGCTATGTACCTCTCGCTTGCCAAGTCGCGCCGCAACTGGGTGACGGTCGAGTGCGTTGAAGACAGTGCAATACTTCCCATGGAAACTATCCTCGAGCGGGTGTTGGCGGCGCGCCGGGCTAAAAAGCTAATCACATGATAACCACAGTTTTTTTGGTGCGTCACGGGCATTATGACAGTCCCGCGCCGGTAGCTCCTTATAGGCTCCCCGGATTCCATCTATCCCCAAAGGGCAGAGAAGACGCCGCGTCCCTATCCCGGAGCTTAGCGGGGGAGGACATCAGCGCTGTTTTTACCAGTCCCTTGGAGCGGACAGCGGAAACCGCGGGGATTATTGCCGGAGCCCATGGGATTGTCCCCGTTGTCGATCCGCGGCTGCTTGAGGTGCGATCTCCGCTCCAGGGTAAAACCCCAGAAGAAATACACACCCTCGGCGGCTGGAATTGGTCCATTTATGACACCCCGTGGTATGCCGAAAAGGGCGGAGAAACGCCAACCATGATTTTAGCCCGGATGAAGGAGTGTATCGAAGAGCACCGGAATACCTACAGGGGAGGGAGTATTTGCCTGGTTTCTCATGGGGACCCCATCATGCTTGCCGCAGCCTATTATGGGGGTTCACCCATTGATACCGAACACCTTTTGACCATGGAGCCGTATGTGCCTATGGCAGGCGGATACCGTATCGTATTTGAGGCGGACAAGGCTCCGGGCGTGTATCCTATAGTTGTCGCTTGACAAGAGGATTCCATCATGATATAAATAATAAAAGCGCTCAAAGCTTTTTTGAGCGATTTTTTATTTTACAATAGGTTTTTTTCTCAAGTAACGCCATCCGGCTCGCCGGACGTAGGTCACCAAATGAAAAACCAAGAATACCAGCCTTCTTTTTCTTTTTCCCCTCAACGTAACCCGCGCGCAGAAAAAATACCCATTACGTTTGTGACCAGCTCCGACGGGCATAATAAGGCAGAAGTTTTCCAAAAATGGCTCCCTGACTGGCAGATTGGACACCGTGAGCCACTGTTTAACGAGGAAAAAATTCATGAAACCGCCCCCCGGGACGAACACCGCCCCCAGGTGATTGCTGAACACAAAGCTAAGGATGATGTGACACTTGCGCTGGCAATTTCGGGAGCTGCCAATGCCATCGTAGAAAACGGTGACCTGTATACCCTGGGAGAAGAGAAAATGCTCCTCTATACCGATACGGTGCAACTCGTGCATGTCTCGGATAACGAGATTGCCATTCTTGAGAAACCGGTAGGTGACCCTGTAGAGTGGGCGATGCATTCTCCCGAAGCAATGATCCAGTCGGGTAAAGATATCGAAATTATCAACGCCCTTACCGGGGTGCGGGTAAGCAAAAACGGAGTATCTGAACCTGCTACCGTTATCCTTCACGTTAAAGCAACCATGCGTCCTTTTACCCGTGAGGAAATTGTGGCGTATGCCAAAAAACCGGGAAACACCGTTTCGCAAACTTCCGGAGGCATATCCATGGCAAACGGGGCACGGTCATTTTTGGATATGGATAAGCCATTAATCATCGGGTTGGCTGATTCTATGGATGAAGAACCCACTGAATTGCTGCGGTACGAAACCTGGCACGATGTGCCCAGTGCCGACCTTAAGCCCTTTATCTGCGGTGCTGTCGAGCCGGCTATAGAGCGCCTTACCCAAAAGACCAAAGCAACTGCCCCTGCCCGTGTATGAGCACCCTCAAGGAGTATATAAACCGGGCAAATAACGCCAAAAACGCTTACGAATCGTTTAAAGGAATCCCGACTGATCAAGTTGCGTATAACGAATTTTTCGTGCCTCCCGTGTGTAATAAGACGGAAGGACGGCTGAGTGAAGTATTTACGAGAGCGACACGGCGCGGAGCATTTTTATATGACGAAGCGGCATTATTTCCCCTAGCGGAAATAGGCGTCCGGTCTGTGTTTGGGTTAGACCGTTGGGTACCGAAAGCCCCGAAGCGAGTTGTGGCGGATGTGGTCATTAAAAACCCGTGGGATGCTACCGATGCGTCATGGCTTGAGCGCTACGGGGTGCGGAATGCACTCGTTGTTTATAGCAAAGCGAATATAACTCATTTGTTTGTCGGGGGAGTTATGAGGAAAAATATATATGTGATCAGACCCGTTATGGACTGGTCGCTGCAGGAAAAAATTATGCATGCGCTGCATAAGCACATAGAGCATTAATGATATAATTCCGCTATGGACAAACAAGTATCCCGACTTATATCCCAGGAAACCAAGCGCCAGCGTAACCAGCTCGAAATGATTCCCTCAGAAAACTATGCCTCACGCAGTGTCCGTGCCGCCGTGGGATCCGTGTTTATGAATAAGTACGCAGAGGGACAGGCGAGAAAGCGATATTTTCAGGGAAACAGTATTGTAGATGAGCTGGAAAGCTTGTGTAAAACCCGCGCGCTCCGTCTATTTGGGCTTTCCGAAAATGACTGGGGGGTCAATGTCCAGGCGTTAAGCGGAAGTCCTGCAAATCTTGCGATCATCGCCGCGTTATTAGAACCCGGAGAAAAAATATTATCGATGTACCTTCCCGACGGAGGACATCTTTCCCATGGCTGGCAGCTGCCGGACAAAAAGGTAACCCTGGTATCCAAAATTTGGGATATCACGTTTTATCATGTAAATCCCGATAGCCGGCTGTTTGATTATGATCAGATTGCCAAACAGGCAAAAGAAGTTGGTCCTAAGCTACTTATTTCAGGGGGAACTGCGTACCCGCGGGAAATCGATCATGCGCGAATGGGGGCAATTGCCAAAAGTGTCGGGGCTTACTATCTGGCAGATGTATCCCATGAAGCAGGGCTTATCGCAGGGGGTGCCAACACGTCGCCGTTCCCGTACGCCGATGCGGTGATGATGACGACTCACAAAACGCTTCGGGGCCCCCGTGGGGCAATAATATTCTCCAAAAAAGAGTTATCGCAAGCTATAGACCAATCCGTATTCCCCAGTATTCAGGGAGGTCCCCACGAACATACCATCGCCGGTATTGCCGTAGCACTAGAAGAAGCGGCCGCCCCGGAATTTATGGCATACGCCAAACAAGTCGTTACCAATGCCCGGGTACTCGCCAAGCATTTTGTGAACGAAGGGTTGGATGTGGTAGGGGGAGGGACGGATAAGCATTTGGTTTTAATCGATTTACGAAATATCGGTGCTTCCGCGTGGGTTGTGGCTTGGGCGCTTGAGTATGCCAACATTATCGTAAACCGAAATACCGTGCCCTTTGATACCGGTTCGTCCGTGTATCCGTCGGGTATCAGGCTGGGTACTCCGGCAATTACCACCCGCGGTATGAAGGAGGCGGAAATGCATCTGATAGCGTCTTGGATCATGGAAGTTATCAATGAGGTGGGTGATATGAAGGTGCCGGAAGACAAAGAACAGCGGAAAGCGTTTATCGCAAAAACCAAAAAGGAGCTTGCCATAAACAAAAAGATACTAGCGATCGCCCGCGACGTCAAAAGCCTTTGTGCTAAATTTCCACTACCCTAAATCTATTTTTATGCCCTCACGGACAAGTGAGTTATTAGGCCTTCAGCGGGATGCTAAACGCCATCTGGCTATGAGGCTGTGGAAAGACTCCTTTGCTCTGGAAAGGTAGGCAGGGCAGCAGCGCTGTCCTGCGGTTGCTGATTTATTGCACGGGGAAAGCGGGAGAACGCTTCGCCGGGCAAAATTGCTGTATGATGCCGCAGAACAGGAGGTAATCCCCGAGCTTTCCGACAATTAACATGAAATTCGTGTACAGCTTTGATAATATAATTACATGAGCGAAGGTGAAATCAAACGGCTGGGAAAGATCAGGCTTAAGTCCGGCGAAGAGGCGACCGCGTATGTGATCCGGGAAGGCGACCGCGCAACTCTATTTGTCCCTACTGATGAAGAATTTCCTGACGCAAGCAGAAAGTCTGTTGTAGAAGGGGAGTTTGATGGGACTACATTTCGGGTGCACCGGTTAGACACAGGATCCCGCTTTGAGAAACAGGGGTTTGCACGGTCATTGTTGGGAGCGATAGCATCCGGATTGGGAGCTGACGAAATAATCGCACTAAATCCTAATGAAGATGCGAGAAGGAAAAAATTTTACGAAAATATAGGTTTTAGTCCGGTTGGGAGGGATATGGTATGGAAGCGCCGCAGATAGAATACTACTTGAAAACAAGCGTAGTTTCGTTTATACTCCTACTTATTAGCACATCCGAATAGTATCTCTCCCGCAATGGGTATCGGATGGAAGGTCAAGAGATACGCCAAAAGCTTAAGCGCCGGCGTATCGGCGTTTTTTTATACAAAAAATTATGAAAGATATAACACTGGAGCAGTTGTTGGAAGCAGGATGTCATTTTGGCCACAAAGCAGAGCGGTGGCACCCCAAGGCATCTGAGTTTATCTGGGCAGAAAAAGACGGAATCCACATCATTGATTTAGCCAAAACTAAATCAGGGTTAGACGCTGCAATCGCATTTGTCAGTACGCTTGCAGAAGCGGGCGGAACGGTGTTGTTCGTCGGCACCAAGCGTCAGGCAAGAGGGGTAGTTAAAGAAGCAGCGGTTAATGCCGGAGCTTCATTTTTGACCCAGCGCTGGATCGGCGGATTTATGACTAACTGGGAAGGGGTGCATAAGAATATCCAGAAAATCATCAAAATGATGGATGACCAGAAAAACGGCGGATGGAAGAAGTTCCCCAAGCATGAGCAGACCAAAATGGGACGCTACTTAAACCGCTTAAACGTGGATTACGAAGGAGTATTGATGCTTAACGATTTGCCGAAAGCGATTTTTGTCGTAGACGTCCGGAAAGAACAGTCAGCAGTACGTGAAGCACAGCGCCTGAGTATCCCGGTTATCGGAATAGTTGATACCAACGCAGATCCTACCGGCATCGATTATGTAATCCCTGCCAATGACGATGCAGTGGGCTCCGTCCAGCTTATCGTTTCTGCTATTGCGGAAGCGTACAAAGCGGGGCATGATAAGGCCGAGAAAGAAGCACTTCATCTGTCAGAGCAGGCAGCAAAAGCAGCGGCGCCATCGAAGCCGAAGACAGAGCCACAGGGGCAGGTCAGTACAGAAAAGACCGAGCCGGTGGTCAAAATAAACGAAGCGAAGACAACAGCGGAAACGGAAAAGAAAGCTGAAGAAGCCAAAGAAGAAAAGCCAGCCAAAAAATCTGAAAAGGTTAAAAAAGACGTTGCTCCGGAAGCGAAATAATTCAGGAGAGAACAGGAGTATCTATGCAAGTAAACCTCGATGATCTCAAAAAGCTCCGTGCAGATACATCAGCCGGAGTATCTGATTGCCGCCAGGCGTTAGAAGACGCCAACGGTGATTTTGACAAAGCCAAAAAGCTCCTGTTGGAACGGGGACTCGAGAAAGCCGCCAAAAAAGAAGGCAAAGAAACAAGTCAGGGTATTGTAGAATCCTATGTTCACGCAGGCGGCAAGGTAGGGGTGCTCGTTGAGCTCCGCTGCGAGACGGATTTTGTGGCCAGAACCGATGAGTTCAAAGCACTTGCCCACGAAGTGGCGCTGCAGATTGCTGCCATGAATCCCAAGGATGTCAAAGACCTTATGGATGGTGCTTATATCAGGGACGCAAAGCAGACTATTACGGATTTGATCAAACTTACCATTGCTAAGGTCGGGGAAAATATTACGGTCGCCAAATTTACCCGTATGCAACTGGGGGAGTAAGCAGTCTCTAAAGGAAAGTCGTACTGCTCTCTTTCAGAATAATTAAGACAAGACACTATTGACTGGTTTGTTCCTGTCACCTAAACTAATACCAATGATAGATAACCTCCTTAACTCCACCCGCGAACGGATGAAAAAAGCCATCGAGGTGACAAGAGTTGATCTTTCTTCCATACGAAGTGGCAGAGCTACTCCGGCTCTTGTGGAAAATATTGTTGTAAGCGTTTACGGCGGCACCCAGCATCTCAAGGTTATGGAAATCGGCACCATTGGTACGACCGATGCCAAAACACTGGTAATATCCCCGTACGACCCCTCCATCATTGCAGAAATAGAGCGGGGTATCGCCGCGGCAAATGTGGGATTAAATCCGGTAATTGACGGGGAAATCCTTCGGATCAGTATTCCGCCGCTTTCCGAAGAGCGCCGGCAGGAATACATCAAGCTGGCCAAAGTGAAGCTCGAGGCGGGCAAGGTCATGGTGCGCGGCGTGCGGCACGATGCTATGAAAGAACTCGATGGGGCGCTTGCCAGCAAGGACTTGGGGGAAGATGAGAAAAAAGCCGGGGAGAAAAAAGTGCAGGAGCTGACCGACGAAATGATCGCTGAACTCGAAGCCATGGAAGAGAAAAAAGAAGCGGAGCTGATGCAGGTCTAATCTATCAATGATCCTCACTGCCATAACATTCCTTATTATCCTCACCATTCTGGTGCTTATTCATGAATTAGGTCATTTTTTGGTAGCACGCATGGTGGGAGTGAGGGTAGAGGAATTCGGACTCGGTCTTCCGCCCAGGATTTGGGGCAAAAAATTCGGTGATACCATTTATTCGCTTAATTGGCTTCCCATCGGCGGGTTCGTGCGGCTTGCCGGAGAGGATAAAGATCCCGACGACAGTGCCAAGGTTAAGCCCTCTCATCTTAAGGAATATTTTTGGGCGAGAAGCAAAAAAGAACGCTCAGCTATTCTGGTGGCGGGTGTATTTATGAACTTTGTGTTGGCGGTCGTTATCACCATGGCACTTTTGTTGACCGGGGTGAAAGAACCCTCGGGTAAGCTACACGTCGAGCGGGTGGTTCCCAACAGTCCTGCAGCATTGGTGGGGCTTACCACCGGTGACGTTATCTTGTCGGTGGCGGTTGCCCCAAATCCTCCCAAAACAACCGTAACTCCCAATGATCTTATTTCATTTGTGAAAGATAATGCAGGCAAGGAAATCGTCATGATTATAGACCGGGGCGGGGTAGTGAGCGCCTTTAAGGTAACCCCCCGCACCGAAGTACCTCCCGGCGAAGGTCCGCTGGGGGTCGCTATCACCGATTTGGAACTTCATAAGTATCCCCTCCACGAAGCGCCCGGGAAAGCCCTCATGATCAATGTCACCCGCGCCCGTGATATGGTGGCATCGCTTGGCGGTACTGTGTGGCGATTAGTCACTCTCAGGGCGCCCGAAGCAGATGTAGCAGGTCCTATCGGTATTGCCCAAGTGACCGGTGTCGCGGTTAGTTTCGGCTGGGCGGCGGTATTGGAATTTGCAAGCATCCTGTCGCTTAATCTGGCGGTTCTTAATGTTCTGCCTATCCCGGCGCTCGACGGCGGCAGGCTGATGTTTGTCTTTTTGGAAAAAATGCTGGGCAAAAAAGTCCGCCCCGCATTTGAGCGGAGCACTCATCAGATCGGCATGCTTATTCTCCTGGGGCTTATCGTTTTGGTGTCGATAAACGATATCCTCAGGCTCGTGCGGGGCTAAATTATTTCCGTATATTTGACACTATAGGGTATATTTGGTAGTCTATGCCGGTATGGAAAGACAAATCGAAGGTCACCGCCCAAAAGGCTCCGTAACCGAAAGAATTAAGCGCAGGCTTGATCACGTTTTTCATCCGGCCTCATCCGCTTCCGAAGACGCATTCCGTTCCATCATCGCCGTACTTCCTCCGGGGGAAATGAAAAAATCCATGGAAATGGTTACCCCGCAGCTTAGGGATCTTCTTAAAGTGCAGGATAGGAGTCTCGTCATAGGATCATTCCTCCAGCGGGTTATCGCATCGGTGAATTTTGGGGTATTCGGCGGTATCGGAGGATTATTTGTTGAGCCGGTGACCGGCCCGTTTGTCGGTGCGGCCATCGGAGTAGCCAGCGCTAACGCACTTCCCACACCTTCGCAGATGGAGCGCTCAAGGATCGCTATGACCGCCAAACAGCAGGAAATGATGCTGAGAACGAGCGGCGGCAAGGAGGCTGCCAAAGTATTTGATGCCAAACGAGTCGATCAGATTACCCAAGCCATTTTATGGGGTACCGGTGCCCAGGGTGGGGCAGGCGGAGTGCTTTCTCAGGCTGCTAATCCAATGACCTGACGGTTGATTTCTTCGTGCAGTTGACAGGATGCTCCCAGTGTTTTACGGTAGTAGTGTGCAGAAGATATTAGATTACGCAAGTTGGGGGTTTATTGGATTACTTGCATTACCAACCGTCCTTATTATTGCCACTTGGAGCAGTGTTCCCGGAGATTTCGGTTATGGCGTGAAGCGCGCGTTTGAAGGCGCCCTACTGGTCATGGCTCGCCCGTCATATGATGCGGAAGCAAGTCTTAATGCCCAGTATACGAAACGCCGCATGGAAGAAGCGAAGGCGCTACTGGCGAATAACCAGTCATCAGCAGGTCTTACGCATCTTTCCGCACAAATCACTGCGACAAAAAAGATGATTGAGCGCGCTCCCACACAGGAGAAAAAACGCGAGGCCGCAAAGCAGTACATTAAAACCCTTCAGGGAGTATCCAATGAGCTCAAAACCCAACAGACGAAAACGCGTGTCACTGCAGCCAAACCGGTCACAAGAAGAAGATTGACTGCCAGCTCAACAAGCGGCGAACAACTACAAGCTAACCTGCAGTTACAGTTAGAGCAAGTGCAGGCGCTTCAACAGCAATTGCAACAGCAGGTATCGCAACAGCCGCAAGCCCAGCAATTGCTTGCTCAATTGGCACAACAAGCTCAGCAGCTTAAACAGTTGCAGCAACAGGTTGAATCTGCCGGAAATCAGGAAGTTGGCAGCAATCAGATTCAGCAGATAGTCGAGCAGCTCAATGCATCGCAGGAGCAAACACAAACCATAGTGTCTGAAATCACTACACCTGAGAATGAACAGGAACCGCAGGAACAGGAAGTGCTGGAAATTTCCCTGACCAATACCGAAGAGCAGATACAGGAGACCATCGAACAGTTGGAGGTTATTGCTCAAGCTGAAAACGCGTCGGGTCAGAACATTGACTCGCTTCTGGATCAGCTGAACAACGGCAATGGCAACGGCAACGGAAATAATAATAATCAAAACGAAGAAGATGAGTATAATCCGAATCAAATCATTAATAATATAAACAATAGCGGTAATTCAAATAACGGCAATAATAATGATGAGGACTAGGAGAATGTGCTGTTAACCCCAGTTCATTTTTATTGACAAGTCGTCTTGATTTCAGGTATCCTACAGGAGTTGTGTAAACGCGTCAGTTCCGAGATCCGACCGGGACTATGTTCGCATAGAGCACGCGGCTCTGCTAATAACAGAGACGGAAAGCCCGTTAACGCTTAAATGAAGATTCGCAGTCTGCCGGTTGGCGGAAGCGAAAAGTAAGGTGGTACCGCGGGATTACCCTCGCCCTTACATGTCAGGAATTATGCCTGATATGTGTAAGGGGAGGGTTTTATTATGGCAATTTATGATAATTTTGCAGCGTTAGATGTACGTGTCGGGGTAATTATCGCAGTCGATGATTTTCCGGAAGCGAGGAAGCCCGCATATAAGCTGACTATCGATTTTGGTGAAGGTATCGGTATCAAAAAATCCAGTGCCCAGCTGGTCAAGCACTACACAAAAGAAATGCTGATGGGAAAAAAGGTGTTGGGTGTGGTTAATTTTCCGCCCCGGCAGATCGGCCCGTTTGTTAGTGAGGTATTGACCCTTGGGGTTCCTGATGCTGACCACGAGTGTGTCTTGATTGTTCCGGATAAAGATGATGCAATGGTGGGAGGGAAGTTATATTAATTTTATAAAATTATGAAACAAACATTTGAGAAAAAAGAGCTTAAGAAAAAAAGTGAAAATCTGGCGGATTGGTACACCGATGTCGTCCTGAAGGCACAGTTGGCAGATTACTCACCGGTGCCAGGCGCCATGGTAATCAGGCCTTACGGCTATGCTATTTGGGAAAAGGTGCAGGGGATTATGGATGGGTATATGAAAGCCGCCGGGCTGGAAAATGCATATTTTCCGTTGTTTATCCCACATTCCCTTCTCGAGAAGGAAAAAGCGCACGTCGAAGGATTTTCACCTGAGCTTGCTATTGTGACCATCGGCGGCGGCGAGAAGCTCAAAGATCCTCTGGTGGTGCGTCCGACAAGCGAGACTATCATGTATGAAATGTACAAAAAATGGATCCATAGCTGGCGTGATCTGCCGGTGCTTATCAATCAGTGGAACAATGTGATCCGTTGGGAAAAACGGACATACTTATTCCTGCGTACTATGGAATTCCTGTGGCATGAGGCGCACACCGCCCATGAGACGGAAAAAGAAGCGGTAGCTATGTGTCTTACCGCGCAGGAGTGGTACCGGAAGATTTATGAAGAATATTATGCAATCCCTGCTTATTTGGGAACCAAAAGTAAATCGGAAAAATTCGCAGGAGCCAAAGATACGTACACAGTAGAGCTTCTTATGCCGGACGGCAAGGTGCTCCAGGGAGCTACCAGTCATAACCTGGCGCAGAATTTTTCCGTGCCGTTTGAGATTGCATTCCAGAATCGCGAGGGCGGGCGGGATTTTGTTTGGCAGACTTCCTATGCCATCACTACGCGTTCCATTGGGGCATTAGTGCTGGTACACGGTGACGACAATGGCCTGGTTGTGCCGCCGATGATCGCCCCTACCCAGGTCGTGGTTATGCCGATCCTCAAAAAAGATGCGGACAGCGAGCTGCTGTTTGCTTATTGCGGCGAGATCAAGGAAGCGCTCGACAATGCAGGAATTAGGAGTAAGTTGGATAAACGTGAAGAGCCAAGCGTGGGGCGTAGATTTAATGAGTGGGAAGTTAAAGGAATTCCCATGCGGTTTGAGATAGGCGGTAAGGAATTTGCTGATCACACCGTGACGATAGCCAGAAGGGACACGGGAGAAAAAATAACGGTAGACCGCAAGGACTTGCTGCCTACGGTTGAGAAGCTGCTCAAAACCATACAAAAATCGCTGTATGACAAGGCAGTGGCTCATCTTAAGGCAAATACTACCGATGCCTCGACATTTGATGAGTTTGAAGGGGTTATGAAAACAACCCGCGGATTTATCCGTGCGTTCTGGTGCGAAGAAGCAAGCTGTGAAGCGGCGATAAAAGAAAAAACCAAAGCCAACACCCGCTGTCTTGAACAGGGGGCAGAAGCAGGCAAGGGGATCTGTGTCCACTGCGGCAAACCCGCCACCCACCGATGGTTGTTCGGGCAATCGTATTAACGACCTATAGTTGACTATATTTGTGATTTATTTTACAATATTAATCTATGCGCAAACCTTTGGAAGAAGATATTTCACCATGGAGTCCTTACCAACCGGGGGAAGCGGTTCGTAGACAGTCAGAGATAAATGAGCCCGGGCTTCGTGAGCTTGCGGGTAATCCGGGTGACCGTGTGAGGCTGCCGATCCAGCATGGAAAAAGTGATGATGCAATGCCTGCCTGGACTGAAAGTAAACCTGAAACTGCGAGTTAAGATTTTCCCTTCTGTGCTTGTATGACCGTTTACCTAACGGTATACTTACCGTTATGAAAACCATTGTCACCCACATAGGTCCTGATCTTGACGCCATCACGAGCACTTGGCTGGTTAAGACGTTTTTTCCGGGGTGGGAAGAAGCAGAAATTGTGTTTGTACCCGCAGGCACCACGCTTAACAAAATGGCGCCTGATTCAGACGCCGATATTATCCATGTCGATACGGGGTTTGGCAGGTTTGACCATCACCAGACAGATGCAGATACCTGTGCATCCGTACTTGTCTACGAAGAAATCAAAAAGCTGCATGGCGCCGATCCTGTGTTGGAGCGTATGGTGGCGGTGGTAAATGATGTCGATCATTTCCGCGAAGTGTTTTATCCAAATGCGAGCGCTGATTATTGGGAATTTTGGGTGGTAGGGCAGATAGACGGCTGGCGGTTGATCTACGGCGACGCCCCCATAAAAATCATGGAGCTCGGGTTCCAGACGTTGGATGGCATTTACAAAGTGATGCTCAACAAAATGTGGGCGGAGAAGGAGCTGGAAAACGCAGTTATTTTTGACACAAAATGGGGCAAAGGCATGGGGTTTGAAACGGTTAATGACGAAGTTATCCACCAGGCGCAAAAACGAGGATACAAAGTGGTGATCAGAAAAGACCCCAAAAAAGGATATGTGCGCATCAAAACCCTTCCGCTTCCGGAGATTGATCTAACCGCACTCTATGAACGCCTCAAAAAAGATGAACCCGATTCCACCTGGTTTCTGCATGCTTCCCGCCACATGGTACTAAACGGAAGTGCTAAAAACCCCGACATGAAGCCCAGTCTCAAGACGCTCGTACAGCTAGTCGACGTCATTAAGGAGGTTTGCGCATGAGCGATTGTATTTTCTGCAAAATAGTAGCGGGGGAGATACCGTCATACACGTTGTATGAAGATGACAATTCCCGGTCTTTCTTAGATATATTCGGTGCTACCGACGGGCACGCAATGGTTATCCTCAAGCGCCACGGAGCCACTATCCATGATTATACGCCGGCAGAATTAGGGCAACTTTGGGGTTCGGTTCAAAAAGTAGCCGCCGCTATAGAAAAAGCCTACGCGACAACTATATTATCCATAGGCATCAATCATGGGGAGCCGCAGGGGGTCAAACACCTGCATATCCATATTATGCCTCGCTATGAAGGCGACGGAGGTGGTATAATGCAGACACTTCCGGGTAAAAAACTCGAAAATAACGATTTTTCCGGAGTGGCTGAGAAAATCAGATCACACATTGGAAAGTGAGGTGTTTTTATTCTTATGGTATTTGTCAAAGCACAACCAGGTGACACATCAGACGCGTTAATCAGAAAGTTCATGCGCAAAGTCCTGAACGAAGGTATTCTGCAGGACCTCAAAAAGCGTGAACATTACGTTAAACCCGCAGAAAAACGGAAAGAGCAGAAAAAAGAGCTCGCCCGCCGCATGCGAAGAAACAAAAAAATGGGACGGTCATAATTTGACCCTAGTATGTTACTCGACACCCTTAAATCACAGCTGACGACAGCTATGAAAGCGCACGACGCCGTAACAGTAGATACGGTGCGCTTTTTGCTGGCAGCGGTGCGAAATGTTGCCATAGATAAATATGGCGCCGAAGGGGAAGCCAAAATTACCGACGCGGATATTCTTGATGTCGTTAAAAAACAGGTTAAAACCCACAATGAGTCCGTGGAAGCGTTTACTAAGGCGGGAAGAGCAGAGCTCGCCGGGCAGGAAAAAGCACAGCTTGCCGTACTGGAGCAGTATTTGCCTAAGCAAATGTCTGACGAAGAGTTGAAGGCGCTTATTGCCCCTGTTGCCGCTCAGGGCGGTGACTTTGGTCCCCTGATGGGTAAAGCCATGGCAGCAGTCAAAGGGGGAGCCGACGGCGGCCGGGTATCGGCTATCCTTAAACAACTGCTCTCTTCCCAATAACCCCGGTTTGGTATATGGTGTTAGTCAAATGATCACCGTACTTTTTCAGACAGAATCGCATTTTCCCGTTAAAAAATCCGTTATTGCAGAAGCAATAGAAACGTCGCTTAAAGGCAGGGTTACCAGTCCTACTGAAGTAAGTGTGACTATCGTGGGGGATCGCAGGATGCTGGAGCTTAACTCCCATTACCGGCAAAAAGACCACACGACCGATGTATTGTCGTTTCCGCAGTATGATCCGACACAGCCGGCTGCTCCCTTTGTCGACATGCCGGACGGAGTGTTGCGCTTGGGTGATATTGTCGTATCCTACCCGCAGGCAGTTAAGGAGGCAACAGAAGAAAATAAACTGGTCGATGATAAAATAGTGGAACTTGTCCTTCACGGACTGGAGCATTTATTAGGAAATCATCACGAGGAATAAGCAAGTCTCGAGACAAAACCTGACGGTTTTTTCTCGACGCGGGTCGGGCATTGCCCGACAAACGCGCTACTGCTCTTTTTCCCTAACATAATTTAAACGGATGTTGCGAATACGGGTTGCTTGCACTATAAACGAGGTACCCTAATTTATGTCGTTTTACAGAATTTACCGCCCTCAGGTTATAGAGGAAATAGATAACGCATCAGTGCGCGATCAGCTGTTGGGGCTCATGGTCAAAGACCGGAGCAAGCTTCCCCATGCGTTTTTCTTTACGGGTCCTAAAGGAACGGGAAAAACAACCGCCGCACGCGTCATCGCCAAATTATTTAACTGTACGAATTTAACCAAGTCAGGTCCTTGCGGTGAATGCGAGCAGTGTAAAAATATCGCCAAGGGGATGAACCTGGATGTTATCGAGATGGACGCTGCCAGCAACCGCGGTATAGATGAAATACGTCAGCTTCGGGACCGCATCGGGCTTACGCCGTCATCATCTGCGTATACCATATACATTATCGATGAAGTACACATGCTGACTACCGAAGCGTTTAATGCGCTTCTTAAAACGCTTGAAGAACCACCCTCACACGCGGTATTTGTGCTGGCCACTACCGATGCCCACAAAGTTCCCGCTACCATTAAGTCACGGTGTCTGGAGCTCAACTTTCATAAGGCGACGGCTGACGAACTTCTTCATGCATTAGAAAGGGTCGCGGCTGCAGAAAAAATAAATATTTCCAAAGAAGGTCTTTTATATATTGCCGGTTTAGCCGATGGCTCATTCCGGGATGCGGTTAAGTACCTGGAGCAGGTGAGTCTGGCGACAGGCAAAATTACCGAAGAATCGCTCCAGAAAATGTTTGCAACCCCCCAGTACGCCAAGCTTGATGCGTTTATCAAATTGTTATTCAGCAATGATGTGAAGGGATCGTTAGGATACATGGAAGAGGTGCGACAGCAGGGGGTAGACTTCCGCTCGTTTGTCACGTTTGTTCTGCAGATGTTGGAAGCGGAGCTCGTGAGTGTTGCCAAAGGCGAAGGAGAGCCGAAATTCGGTCCCATGCCCCGTCTTAAGCGGGCAATTGCATTATTTAGCAAAGCGTATGAAGAGCTAAGGGTAAGCCCCATCCCGCAACTTCCTATTGAAGTGGCGATTATTGAATTTTGTGCAGGCGGGAATGAACCGGTGGGTGATGTCCGCGCTGCGGCGCCCAAAGCGGCAGACGCACCGAGATCTGTGCATGCATCTGTTGCCACGACGTCAAGACCTGCAGCAGAAGTAGTCCCTCCTGCTGCGGCTCGGGAAGCGGATACAGCAGCGTCCCAATCATTGGGACTTCTGACGCTGGATAAGCTTGTTGAACACTGGGCAGATTTTATCGCGGCGACAAAACCCACTAATCATTCTGTGGCGGGGGTGCTGCGATCCTCTAGACCGAAAGCGGTAGAGAATGGTATAGTTGTTATCGAAGCGTTTTATAAGTTCCATCAGGAGAAGTTGGCTGACATCCAGACAAAAATCATCCTGTCGGACGTGCTTAAAAAATTGTTCGGCGAGAAGGTAAAAATAGAAATAGTATTAGGTAAAAAGTGAAGGAGGATATAGTATGTTTAATCCATTCAAGGCATTAGGGGACGTAAACGCAATGCGTAAGCAGGCGTTACAAATCCAGCAGGCGCTGGAAGCAGAAGAATTTGAAGTAGTTCGCGGAAACGTGCGAATTGTTATTTCCGGCAATCAGAACGTGCGGGTGGTGGAAATTGACGGGGTAGCCAACGATGACCTTAAGACCGCGCTCAATGAGGTAATCAAAAAAAGCCAGCAGGCAGCTGCCATGAAGCTCGCGGAAATTTCCAAGAACTTCCAACAATAACAATGAAGGAAATCGTTACAGGATCCCTGGGTTACGATTACATCATGAATTTTTCCGGCAGGTTTGCTGACCGGATCATGCCGGACAAACTTCATCAGATTTCGTTGAGCTTTCTCGCAGATAAATTATCCAAAAATCTCGGCGGCACTGCCGGAAATCTTGCCTATACACTTAAACTTCTGGGTGAGGATCCCTATATCGTATCAACCGCGGGTAATGATTTTGACGATTACCGTGATTTTTTGACTAAACACGGGTTAGATTGCGGCGGGATTAAAGTGGTCACCAATGAACCCTGCGGAAGCTACCACGTTATTACCGATTCTGATGATAACCAGATAGGTGCGTTTTATACGGGGGCGACAAAATATAATAAAGAGCTTTCTGTTGTCACGCCTGACAAAGAAAGTTTCGTCATTGTGGGGCCAAACGACCCTGCTGCCATGAAAAAGTTTGTTACCGAGTGCCGGGATCAGGGACTGCGGTATCTGTATGACCCTGCATTCCAAATCGGCAACTTTTCCGCAGAGGATCTGCGGTTTGCCATAACGGGTGCTGAGCTTCTTATCGGTAACGATTACGAAATCGCCCTCATCGAACAAAAGCTTGAGGTTTCCCATGAAGAGCTTATTCTTATGGGACCTAAAGCAATTATCACCACGTTGGGTGCTAAGGGAGCTATTATCGAGACGCGCCATGAGGCAGTACATATCAAGCCTGCAAAACCCAAAAACGTTTCTGATCCCACCGGGGCGGGTGACGCCTTCCGCGGAGGATTTCTGGCGGGGTATCTTAAAGGGTATGACCTTATGGTCGCAGGGCAGATGGGAGCAGTCGCTGCGGTATATACCGTAGAAAAATACGGTACGGTTACGCATCATTATACGAAAGATGAATTTGCCAAACGGTATTTGGCAAACTATAACGAGCCGCTTCCTTCTTAAGTTATTTTCATGAACAAATTAGTCAAATCATTCCGCAGTAAAAAAGGAAATGATGTCGTTTTTCGGTATCCCGAAGCGTCTGACTATGCTGATATGTATGCATTTGCCTGCGATATCGGAAGTGAGGATACATTTGTTTCCCTGGCGGCACCGCCGACAGAGAAGGAAGAGCGGGATTTTTTTACATCGATGCTGGAGTCAGTGGAGAAAAAGGAATCCATATATATTATGGCGTATGTAGGCGGGATGTTTGCCGGCAATGCCAGGGTCAACAGAGGCAAAGGGAGACATGAGCACAGTGGAAGTATCGGCATATCGTTGCGGGCTGCATTCCGGGATGAAGGCATAGGGACTGAGCTTATGAAATCTCTTATTGACGAAGCGAGAGACATGGGATTACGATTGCTCACGTTAACATGTTTTGAAACGAACGCCCCGGCACTCCATGTGTATGAAAAGTTGGGTTTTCAGAAAGCGGGAGTGACTCCCGGTGCGATTAGTTACAAAGGACAATATATTGGTGAAGTGCATTTATATCTGCCCCTTATTACCGATTGATCGTCAACAAAAATATTGTTGACAGAAAAGGAGAATATTCTATGGCAAAAAAAACTGATTATGATGTAAAAGATCTTAATTTGGCAAAAGGGGGCAAGCTCAGGATCGAATGGGCAGGAAACCAGATGCCGGTCTTAAAACTTCTGGGAGAGCGTTTTGCAAAAGATAAACCCCTCAAGGGGCTTACGCTCGCGGCATGCCTCCATGTTACCGCAGAAACGGCAAATCTTATGATTGTTTTAAAAAACGGCGGCGCTGCGGTCAGTCTTGCTGCCAGCAATCCGTTGAGTACCCAGGATGATGTTGCGGCATCGCTTGTTAAAGATTTTGGTATTCCCACCTACGCCATAAAAGGTGAGGATACAAAGACATACTATAAGCACCTTAACGCCGTCCTGGATACGCATCCCAACGTCACCATGGATGATGGTGCGGACTTAGTGTCCCTACTCCACAAAGAACGTGTTAAACAGCTTCCTGAGATGATCGGCTCCAGCGAGGAAACGACGACGGGAGTAATACGCCTTAAGGCGATGGAAAAAGACGGGGCTTTAAAAATCCCCGTGTATGCGGTTAACGATTCTGATACAAAACATATGTTTGACAACCGCTATGGCACCGGACAATCGACACTGGATGGCATTATGCGGGCGACCAACATGCTGCTTGCCGGCAAAACCATCGTGGTGTGCGGATACGGCTGGTGCGGACGCGGATTGGCGTCGCGAGCACGCGGTATGGGAGCGCACGTTATTGTTACCGAAGTCGATCCGATTAAAGCTTTGGAAGCAGTCATGGACGGATTTATGGTGATGCGTATGGCGGACGCGGTAAAGACAGGAGATATTTTTGTTACCGTTACCGGCGATAAAGGGGTGATCACCCTTGATCACATGAGTAGCATGAAAGACGGTGCGGTAGTATGCAACTCCGGGCATTTTGACGTAGAAATCGAGATGGCCGCTCTCGAGAAAAAAGCTAAATCCAAGCGGAAGGTTCGTCCGTTCGTGGATGAATATATGCTAGGCGGAAAAAGAATATTTGTGTTGGGAGAAGGTCGTCTAATTAATCTTGCTGCTGCTGAGGGGCACCCTGCAGAAGTCATGGACATGAGCTTTGCTAATCAGGCATTGGCAGCGGAATTCTTTGCAAAAAACAAAGGAAAGCTTGCGGTGAAGGTGTACGGAATTGACCGCGCAATGGATAGCGAAATCGCCCGGCTCAAACTTGCGGCTATGGGGGTGAAACTCGATAAACTGACAAAAGATCAGGAGCATTACCTCGGCAGTTGGCAAGAGGGGACGTAATCTCCTCATAGATAAAATCAGCCGGTAACTTGCCCGCATCCGTGCGGAAGAGTAAAATACCTCATTCCTGCAGCTAATATGGTTTAAGGCGCGGGGGCAGGATTATGACGCGATCTTTACTCCAACAATATCGGGATCAGATAGATGCCATACATCCCCCTGATGAACTTGATTGCAGAAATCTTCTGACGGGTCGTACTATGCATTTTATCGCGGAAAGCGGTATCGCGTTTACGGAAGAGGAAATTGAAGAGCTTACCCGTGAAGCCATGCATGAACAGCAGGCAATGGACAGGAGAGACGACAGAAGAGAGAGAAGAAGAGTAAATAGATATTTCAGAGCATAACCGGAGTAACAGGCTCACTTTACCTCAGTATGCTTACCCCCTCACTCCTCACTGAGGGTTTGCACTCCCGTTGGTAGTCTATTACTTGTTGTATTCAATACCTTACAGATGTAATATATATCACTATCAGCCATACTAAATGGCTGTTTTCTTTTTTCTATGGCTGTATTCGGACGTGAATTACTTACTCCATTTTTACGAGGTGTTCAGCCGTCGCTCCGGCGGACCCCTCAGGAGGCTGTGGATGAATACTGGTCGGCGTATGGTAACGGCATCAACTCCTACGGTGACTGGCTCAACGCACGCGAAAGCTTCCGGGCACAAACCGGCAATATTCCTGTTCCAATAAGAGGCGGTGGCAGAGCAGCAATGTGGACGGCCGAAAAGATCCTCAAATCAGTCCCTAACGCCCATATTGTGCTGTATGACGACGAAGCAGTGTTGGGGGGCATGGCGAGGCGTGCTATATCTTCATTTATTCCGGGACACGTCCCTGCCAAAACAGGGGCGTTCAGGGATGCGATGAAGTTAGTGACCAGTCCGAGACTGGACATTATTCCCAACACTTCAATTTCGGAATCTGCACTTGTCGGTATGGCCGCCGCTCACCGGCTGCCTGTTGTCATAGATGCGCCGGGGGCTGTGCCCGCCAGGGGAGCATACCCCTACGGCGAGCGTGTATGGGATATTATGGATCTTGTTAAAAACATCAATAGACCGTTTGATGAGGATGGTCATATGGGGAGGGTGCAGGTGCCGGTATCCAGATCATCAAACGGCAGGAGGCTCCCCAAAATCAGTGTTATTGGCGGAAACACGGGGAGGGACGCGCAGGTTGCCTTCTCGCTTGTAGATACCGTGCGTGACATTGCAGAATTGTTTGGTGTTCCGGTTGAGGAAATTAACGAGGCAAAAATACTGGAGCACGGTATTACCAAAACCCGGAGCGAACTGGGCTTGTCACCACTTGGTGATCGTTATATATACCGCCGCAGTATCGGTGAAATGTCCGGGGTGAAAAAGCTTTTCCCAAAAACGGCAAAGCTTGAGAGAGGCAACCCTGAGCTGGCGGCAATTTTGGAAAACGGTATTTTGGGTGTCAATGGATGGCAGGAAAAAGAAGGCGGACAATTTTTGGGTAATACAGAGCTGGAATTTGTTGAAGACGATGGCGCTAAACTCCGGGCGCGTCTCCGGAATAATGTGAGTCACACCACTGAAGATGTCGATGCGTCACTGGCATTAATCTCAACTGGTTTTACGCCGGGTACGCCCTTCCGGGTGACGGCGGGTGAAGGGGAGACGATGAGCGTAGATGTCGGCATGAAGGTATCTGGCGGTGGTGATTTAGTATCTACGATGGAGTCAGTGAAGACGGTTGTTCCCGCCGTCATAGAGCGGCTTTCAGCAGTGGGTGGCGCCTATCCGGACAGCGTATACCGGACGTGGCTTACCGCATTAGGTGAAGCGCAGCATAATGCGGGAGTTGTGGGTGAGGGCGGCACACCCAAAGATCCGATAGCATTTATGATCGAACACGGCCCACGACACATGACGGATAGGGTGTTTATCGGATTTGCTGAGCAGGATAGTACTTCACAGTCGCTCCCGGTTCGTATACAGGTGGACGAGCATGTGTGAAGGTAGATTTTTCCGTGTGTGACGGATACAATACCTTCATGAGATCCGTTTCTGTTTCTCCGCGCCTTAGATCCGTTCCTTCCAGCCCCATCCGTAAGCTTGTGCCGTTTGCCGTGGCAGCCAAGAAAGAGGGCGTGCATGTCTATCACCTTAACATCGGGGATCCTGATATCAAGACTCCCCAGGTTATGCTGGATGTCCTTAAAAACTGGGACAAAAATCCGATAGGCTACGATCAGTCACAGGGTAATCCCGAATTTCTGGAAGCATTGATTTGGTATTACCACCGGCTTGGTTTTACGTTTGTGAGTCCCAAGCATATCCAGGTGACAAACGGCGGATCAGAAGCTATTTCTATGGCATTATTTGCCGTATGCGAACCCGGCGATGAAGTGCTTACCTTTGAGCCGTTGTACACCAACTACAATTCCTATGCGGTGGTAAACGGCGTTACCCTGAAAGGTATACTTACTTCGTCGGATACGGGATTCCATCTTCCGGACAGATCTGTCGTCGAAGCAGCGGTTACCCCCAAAACGAAGGCAATCTTAATCTGTAATCCCAATAATCCTACCGGTACGGTCTACACCGAAGAAGAAGTTCGTATGCTGGTTGATATCGCCAAAGACCACGGACTATTCCTGTTGTCTGACGAGGTATACCGCGAATACACTTACGATGGCAGGAAGCATGTGTCACTCCTTAAGTTTATGAGTGAAATACCTGACCGGGCGATTGTATTGGACAGCATGTCCAAGCGTTATAGTCTGTGCGGGGTTCGTTTGGGTGCGCTGGTGACGCTTAATGACGACGTGCTTAAGGGGATTTTGGCTATCGCTCAGGGAAGATTATCTTCAGGACTCGTCGATCAGGCAATTGCTGCCAAGCTTACCCAGGTGCCGGACAGTTATCTAGCGGAAGTGTACGATGAGTATGTGAGCCGCCGCGATGTGCTGTATGAGGGGCTTAAAAATATTCCCGGGGTGGTGATTCCCAAGCCGGAAGGTGCGTTTTATACGATTGTGGGCTTGCCGGTTGCCGACAGCGAGCGTTTTTGCCAATGGCTGCTCACTGATTTCCGTGATAATAACGAAACCCTGATGATTGCCCCTGCGGCCGGGTTTTACGCGACACCCGGCATGGGGAAGAACGAGGTGAGGATTGCCTACGTATTAAACGTTACGGCAATACGCCGTTGCGTTGAGCTTCTTGCCAAAGCGTTGGAAGCCTATAAAAAGACAGAAACACGCGGATGAAAAAATCACCCAAAAAAAAATTAGTCCTGTTTGACATCGACGGCACGTTAGTTGATTCAAGTGCCAAGAGTGTCGGACATTGGAAAGAGCGCATAACGGCAGTATTTGAGCGTGTGTACGAAACGCCTGTCACCTTTGAGATCGATGTGCACGAGTATAACGGTAAAGTTGATAAACAAGTGTTTCTTCTTATCGCCGAAAAACTGGGGATAACCAAAGAGACATTTAATATGCGCTTTGACAAAGCAAAAGAGGTATATCACGGGGAGCTTAAAAGAGTGCTGTTGGAGGAAGAGACGGTATATGTCGCGTTTCCTGACGCAAAGTCATTTGTAGAATCACTCAAAGATGCGCCCGATATTGCTATGGGAGTAATAACCGGCAATATCGAACGGAATGCATGGGCGAAATTGAAAAAAGCCGGGATTGATGGGCTGTTTAATTTTGGCGCATTTGCCGATGAAGTGGAATCGCGGGAAGCGCTCGTTACTCACGCACTGGAAAAGGCAAATAGCCATTTCGGGGTGCCGTTTGCGCGGGAAGACGTGGTGATAATCGGTGATACAGTTCACGATATACGGGCGGCTAAATTCGGCGGAGTCCGTTCTATCGGTGTTTCTACCGGCACTTCCACCACCCACGAAGGGTTGCTCGCAGAGGGAGCGGATCTTGTTGTTTCAAGCCTTATGGACAAAAGGGTGTTTGATTTATTGGGGCTAACGGCACCCACTGCCGTTTCCGGATAATTATGCGTTTATTTTCAGGAACATCTAATAAAGGCCTCGCTGAACGCGTTGCCGTCTCACTGGGAATTCCGCTGGGGGATGTTGAGATTACGCGGTTTATCGACAACGAGTGCCGCGTTTTTGTCAAAGAAGATGTGGCAGGGGAGGACGTATTTGTCCTGCAGTCATTATCAGAGGTGGCTGACCAGCACCTCGTGGAATTGTGTTTATTGGGGTCATCCCTCAGGGATTTGCATGCCAAAAAGGTTACCGCAGTTATTCCGTGGATGGGGTATAGCAAACAGGATAAAGCATTCCGCAAGGGCGAGGCTGTTTCTGCCCAGTTGATCGCTAAATTTATAGAGGCGGCCGGATTTGATGCGGTTATCACAATGGAGCTGCATTCAGAAAACGTATTGCCGTTTTTCCATATCCCCGTGACCGAACTGTCTACCCATACAGTACTTCATCATGCATTATCGGAGTTGGTTCCCGGCGCAGTTTCTGAGGGGACGGTGGTCGTATCGCCTGACCGCGGTGGTAAATCCCGATCCGAACGGTTTGCTCGGGCTGTAGGGCTTCCGGTTGTGTATCTTGAGAAATCACGCGATACCGTGACAGGAGAAGTGCGTGTTACCGGTATTGACGGATCAGTGAGCGGTAAACCGGTTATCATGTTTGACGATATTATCAATACCGGTTCTACTGCAGTAAAAACAAGCGAGTATGTTCAAAAAGAAGGGGCAACTGCTATATACTTTCTTGCGACGCACGCGGTGCTTGCGGGCAGCGGAGCGGCGGTGCTTGCAGGAAGTACTATCTCACGCGTGCTGGTAACTGATACGGTGTTTATTCCGGAAAATAAAAAGTTTGCCACGCTTGCCATTACATCTGTTTCGGGTATTATTGCGGATGCAATACATAACCAAACAAAGTAAAATTATCGGATCTTATGTCGCTTCTACCCAAATCGTTATCGCGAGTTATTGAATCGTTTGAACGCCTTCCCGGAGTGGGCCCCAAAACGGCCCAGCGGCTGGCGTTTTATTTGCTCCATGTCCCCCAGGAAAGTTTGGAGCAGTTTGCCCAGTCCCTGAAAGATCTTAAGAGCCATACCGTGCTTTGCTCGATATGCAAAAACGTGACAGAGCAGGATCCCTGTATTATCTGTGTTCATCCCGGACGCGACCAGCAGCTTTTTTGTGTGGTTGAACAGCCTACCGATGTGTTGTCTATCGAGAAAACAGGGAAGTTTCAGGGAGTATATCATGTCCTTCATGGTTGTATAGATCCGTTAAATAACATCGGTCCTGACGAAATATATCTTGCTGATCTTATTAAACGGCTCAGTAAATTGGGTACCGGTTCTGTGGAAGTTATATTAGCCATGAATCCAAATATGGAGGGTGAGGCAACGGCTATGTATATAACCCGGCAGATAAATGAATTGGCGGCAAACGGCGGGAAACCGGTAAAAGTTACCCGTCTGGCACACGGCTTGCCAGTGGGAGCTGATATCGAATATGCTGATGAGGTGACGCTATCCCGGGCGCTGGAAGGAAGGCGGGAATTCTGATATGGCGACCAAAAAGCAAATTGAGGAAGTACTTAAGCATATTCCCGATCCTGAGATCGGCGTTTCATTGTGGGATCTGGGTCTTATTTATGGCATTACGATAGATAAAAAAACAGGAACGGTAACGATAAGACTGACGCTTACCACGATAGGGTGTCCGCTATTCAGTCTTATATCCGAACCGGTAAAAAGCGGCGTTGGAGCGCTCGAAGGAGTGAAAGCCGTAGAAGTGGATCTTACGTTTGACCCTCCCTGGAGTACGGAAAAAATGAGCAAAGAAGCTAAAAAACAATTAGGGTTTGTGTAAGATATGGCAGCACCGGGCAGTATTTTAGGTCAGATCGGTGAATCGTTTGAGACGATTGCCCAGGATGTGGCTGCTGAAGTTAAACAAGCTCCCAAGGATATGGTGGGTGCAGCGCTCGAGAGT
Organism: Candidatus Gottesmanbacteria bacterium; assembly: GCA_016214885.1. Lineage (GTDB taxonomy): Bacteria > Patescibacteriota > Microgenomatia > UBA10105 > UBA927 > UBA927. Next base: position 111,141 of record JACRMP010000025.1, read on the forward strand.
GTAGGGCTGTCAACAGGGGGCAAAAAAAAGACGGCTCAGCAACAGCAGCAGGGTACAGGGGAGCCGGGTACCGAGTCGCAGTCTGCGCCATCCGGCGGCGAGCTTAGTTCGGAGGTTAAACGTGCTATAGCGCGTGCCGCTCTGGAAGAACTATCGGGCAAAAAGCCGCACCAGAAAGAGCAATCCGTCTGGGAAAAATTACAGCAGGAAGAGAATCAGAAAAAAGAACAGAAAAAACTGCAGAAAGCCCAGGCCGCTAAAGCGAGCTTGCCGCAGGTTTCTTCGAAGCGGAAGCGCGGTGATTTGTACGGTATGAAAGCTAAAAAAACGGCAGCAGAAAACAGGAATGTCCGGCAGGACTGATATAATCATACTGTTCCGAGACGGAAACCCATGGTTTCCTTCTCGACGCTACGGCGGACGTAGTCCGCAGAATGCTATGGCTGCTCTTCTTTCCTAGAAGGGAAGATACATAAAATATATGAAACTCTATAACTCGCTTACAAAACAAACAGAAGTATTTGAACCGCTACACCCTCCAAAAGTAGGGCTATATACCTGCGGCATGACAGTGTATGATTTTGCACATATTGGCCACGGCAGAAAATATGTGGGGGATGATATTTTGCGCCGGACACTTACCCGGTTTGGTTTTTCCGTTTCACACGTGCAGAATGTGACGGATGTTGGTCACCTGGCATCTGATGGTGACGAGGGTGAGGACAAAATGGAAAAAGGTGCCAAAAAGTACGGCAAGACGGTGTGGGAAGTGGCGAAGTTTTATGAGGATCATTTCTTCACTACGATGGATTCCCTCAATGTGCTCCGGCCGACAGTGAGCTGCAGGGCGACAGATCATATTCCGGAGCAGATAGCGTTGATTACTACCTTGGAGAAAAAGGGCTTGGCATACGATACACCCGAAGCCGTATATTTTGACGTTACAAAATTTGCGGGGTACGCCGAACTTTTTGGCAGGCAAAAATTGGAAGACAAAAAAGCCGGAGTAAGAGCTGCTGTGGTAGAAGGTGAGCACAAAAAACATGCAGCGGATTTTGCGTTATGGTTTAAGCGGGTGGGTAGGTTTACGGATCACGCCATGCATTGGGAAAGCCCCTGGGGGGACGGGTTCCCCGGTTGGCATATAGAATGTTCCGCGATGAGCATGAAGTACTTGGGTGATGAAATAGATATCCATACCGGAGGCATTGATCACATACCCGTTCATCATCCCAACGAAATTGCCCAAAGCGAAGGTGCCACGGGTAAACAATTTGTGAAATATTGGGTGCATTATAATTTTTTGCGCGTGGACGGCAAAAAAATGAGCAAAAGTCTCGGAAATTTTTACACCGTTGAGGATGTTATTGGGTGGGGTATAGATCCGTTGGCGCTCCGGTATTTTTATCTGACCGCGCAGTATAGGAGCGAATTGAATTTCACAAGGGAATCGCTTGAGGCGGCGGCTTCAGCATTGAAAGAGCTGAAAAAGCAGGTTGCCGTTATCCATGTCTCAGCAGCCAGCCGCACTACCTTAAGCGGAGAAAAGCTGGATAAAGTCGACGGATTCCGCAGCCGCTTCGATGAAGCGCTCGCAAATGATATGAATACTCCGCAGGCGCTTGCGGTAGTATGGGAGATGATTAAGTCAAATATATCCAGTCAGGACAAATACGATTTATTGCTGGATTTTGACGATGTGCTTGGACTGAAATTATCTGATGTTGTCATAAGCGATGCGGACATAGATGTTGAAAAAGGCAAAGTCATTGATGAGCTTCGGGCACAAAAAAAATATGCGGAAGCAGACGCTCACCGTGCTGAATATCTATCATTAGGATACACGGTTACTACAACGTCGAATGCAACTATTGTCCGAAAATCTTCGTAGGGACTGTAGCTATTTACTGAGGCTCATTTGCGCGGCGATTACTTCTTTGGACACTACATCAAACGAATCTGAATTTACCGTAAAATTTATTTTTGATCCGGGGCCTACGGTAGCGATGCTAAATGAGACGGGAGGGGTAACCTTCCAGGTTCCGTAATTTACGGCTTTTCCGCTTCTGCTTTCGGGGGCAAACTGTACATCGAGCACAGTGAGTATTCCTGTCGTGCCGTCGACGCTTTCTACCGTGCCAACAAGTTTAAGTGTGTTTACCACGCCTGCTTTTGCGCGGATGTCGGTGGCGCTCCCGCTGTTTTTGACAGCGTTTATTATAGACGTTGTGATGATAGCTACGACAATCAGGCCGGCCAGTGCCATGATATAGATAAGACTATCCGGTTTTTTATTCATACGCTGTTAGCTATTATGCCGTCACCTTTTCCATTTTTTCACTTCCCCATAAGAAGTGTCAAGTTTATGCCATGTTAAGCATGCTCTTTACCTTGCCTACTATTTCATCCATAGACGTATTTGTCTTCACCATATATTCTGCCTTTACCGCGTCTGCCGAGGCTTTCTCCGAATCCAGATTGGTTAATATCAGGATGGGGGTCGCCGACGTTTTTGGGTTCTGGCGGAGCTCACGGGCAACATCGAATCCGTTCATTCCTCCGGGAAGCATGATATCAAGCATGACTAGGTCGGGAGCGTTGGTAAGTGCGCTGGCAATGCATTCCTTGCCCGTCGTTACTGCCGTAACCGTAATATCGTGGGGGGTGAGCGCCTCTTTGTAAAGATCATGGAGCACGACGTCATCTTCGACCAATAAAACTTTCTTCATGTTCCTCCTTTGATAAGCGGTATTGTTATCGATATTTTCGTACCTTGATCCTGAATAACCGGGCTTTCGAGTGTTACTTTTCCGCCCCAGCCTTCAGTATAGGACTTTACGATAAAAAGTCCCAGTCCGTTTCCCTGGGCGTCGGCAACTTTTGCGTTGGTAGCACGGTAAAATTTGGTAAACATTTTACCTTGTTCATTTTTGGGGATTCCTATGCCGCTATCGGAAATACTGATGGTTGCGGTGTTTTTTACCCGTGCAATATCCACCGTCACCGTGCTGCGGTCATAGCTGTATTTAACGGCGTTGGACAACAGATTTCCTAAAGCATCGTTAAAGTGTTTGGGATCGACAATTGCCCACATACTGCCAGTGTCTCCGGTTAGGTTGATAGTGATGTTCCGGCGTTTGGCGAATTGGGCATATTCATTAATCTGATTATTTATAAGCATCATAATATCCGTTTTTTCTGCGTTATTCGGAAGCTTACCCTGGATAATATGGGCGATATCCAACACTTCATTGACCGCCTTGATCATTTGTTTATTGCGCTCATACATTTGTTCAAGTTTGGTCCTGAATTCTTTTGGAATATCATGCCCGAACAGGGATTCTATATTCCACCGCATAGCAGTAAGGGGAGCACGGAGCTGGTGGGCTGCAGTCATGAGGAAGTCATCCTTTGCCTCTTCCAGTTTTTTGCGGTCAGTGACATCACGGAAATTGATAACCAGCGCCTGTACCGCCGGATCAAAAAGCAGATTTCGTCCGATTGTTTCTATCCAGACCCAAGAGCCGTCTTTGCGACGCATCCGGTAATTGCCGATAACCGGATCGTTTGGATGCAGGACAACTTTTTTAAGATCGTCTTTAGCTCGGGGAATGTCTTCTTCGTGGATAAATGAAAATCCGTTTTTTCCCGTCACCTCGTCTGATGTATACCCCAGTACGGTAAGCGTAGAAGGGCTGGCGTATGTAATAACCGCCCCCGGATCGATAAGCACCACCGCATCGGTGTTTTTTTCGATAAGCGCCTGGAATCGACGTTCTTTTGCGAATAATTTCTGGTCTATACGTTTGTTATCCTCAACCGCTGCGGCAACAGTCAGTTTGGTTACCCCTACAATAACCATAAATATCTGAAGTTGTAAGAGCGCTTCATTTACCGACATCGCGTGAGTAAAAAACGGACCCCTGCCGTGGGTTGTGGCGTACGTGGTTACCGACATGACTATCGCAAGGAGTGTTGCGGTTTCGCGGAGTTCAAAGCGGAACGCTGCCCAAATAAGCGGAAGGATAAATAGGTACGGATGGGGGAAATTGGTAATAAACAAGAGATAACAGATAAATCCCAGAAAAATCATGAGGAGCATATATTCGATAGCCTTGAAAGGTTTGATGCTGACCCGCGGGCTGGTGTGCCACAAGAGGATGAGCGGGGTAAATATTATGGCGCCGCCCATGTCACCCATCCACCAGGTTATCCAAATGTTTATTAATTGATCAGGCGTGGTGAGGCCGGAAAGGAGCAGGGTGGCTGTGCCGATGCTTGCACTGATAATGGTTGCCACGACACCTGCCAGAAACGCAAGCCTCACCGTGTTGAGTGGCCGTTCAAACGCATGGATGCCTCCTGCATATTTATTAACAAGCAGTGCGGCTGCGATTGCTTCCAGAGTGTTCCCGAGTGCAATGCCACTAGCTGTTGCCCAGGTACCGGAAGTGGTGATATTTACCAAAAAAGCGCCGATAAAAACGACCGGCCACAACCTGATTCCATAGAGAAGCAGTACAGCAATGGCAAATCCCGTGGGCGGCCAAATTGCAGAAGCGCTGGGATTAATGCTTGCGAACGATAATCCTGTTTTACCGAGGATAAAATAACAGAGGATAAGCCCCAAAGACAGGAGGATAAACCGTGTTTGTGAAGAGACAGTTTTTTTCACAACTATATCTTTTGTACGCTGTTTTTTTCGGAAACACAAGTGAATTCCGCGCTTACGCTTTTGTGCTTTCGAGTGCCAGCGCCGCCTGGGTTTCCCATGATATGGTGCGGGCAAAAACCTGAGCGTCGAAAGAGAGTTTTTGGCGCCGCTTTTCGTCGGTTAAGAGTGCTACCACTGTGTCGGCAAACAGCCCTGTATTAAACGGGGTCACCAGTACAACCCCCTGCGGATACACCAATTTTGGCAGATTGTAGGTTACGCCGGGAGTGCCGCACGCCAGCGCCTCGTCCATGGCCAGGTTTCCCGTGTCATAGTGCGATGCGGAAACAAAAAGTTTTGCTTGTGCAAGCAGGATGAATTTTTCTTCGTTATCCATAGCGGGCAGAAGAACTATGGAGTCTGCGAGTTTTAGTTTGGCTATACGTTCCTCCATGGCGGATTTGAGAAATCCTGCTCCTGCAATTGCTAAGGTGGCATCAGGCTTTTCGCGGATAACGCGTGCCCAGATATCGATAAGTTCGATAATATTTTTTTGCGGGTGGAATCTGCCCAGATAGACTGCATCATACTTCTTTTTTGTACTTCGGCTCACTCGTTGCGTTGAAACAAGATCCACGCCGCCGCGGACTGCTACGGATTTTTTTCCGAACCTGAGGTATGCAATATCCCGGTCAACAGGGCTTGCCGTCCAAATAACGTTGGCAAAAAAACGGGTAAGCATCATGCCGATGCCGTATTCGATCCAGAAGACATACCGGTTAAGCCAGTTTGATCCGTAAGATTTTGTCCAAGGAGGAAGGAGAAATATATAACATCCGACAGCAAGTACTGCTTTGGGGTTCTTAATTTTGTTGATAACAGCGGGGACGATGTCCTGCAGGCTCCATGAACCGGCAAAGATCAGGTCACTCTCACCGGAATTTCTGAAGGCAGTATCTATCGCGGCGTTTATGAGGTGCGCGACACTTCCCAGAAGCACTGACGCATACCGGGTGCGTATGCGGGAAGCAATTATGAGGTTGAAGCTGCTGATGCCTCTGGCGGCAAAAAAATCTACCGCTTCACCATGTGTAGAAATTCTCACCGTGTGACCGCTGTGTATCCATGCTTTCGCAAATTCGGCTACAATGACATCTCCGCCGCTGACAACTTCGTGGAAACTGTGATCATAAAGCTGGATATTCATCGTGAAAATACATCATGATGCCTGCTGAATTCATTACTGAACATCCGGGTGTTGCCGCCCAATACATGGATGCGGTTATCTACTTCCGCAGATGCTGCCGCATAACGGGCTGCGCGTAAATTATCGTGCCGGTGCCAGAGCTTTGATTTGGTATCGTATTCCAGTACATGGGGAACAACTGCCCAGCCCTGTTCGCCTCCGAAGGTGAATATACTTCCTCCGATTGCCGCCGCGGCAAAACCGCACAGTCTCAGCGGGAGAGGAGTTTCGGTGGTCCAGGTATCGGTGCCAGGATCATATGCTTCGTGAGTAGTGAGCGCGCCGAATCTATCGGTATTATAACCTCCGAGCACATGGAGTTTTCCGTGGGAGACAGCAACAGCCAGGTGTTCGCGGGGTGTCGGCATGGGGGATAGTGTTTTCCAGGTGTTCGATCCGATGTCGTAGCACTCGAGAGTTGTATATTTTTTGCCGTAGTCAGCACCGCCAACCGCATATAATTTGCCGTTAATGTGTGCGAGACCCAGCGCACCCCGGCGGGTAGGCATGGGGAGCAGCTCAGTCCACTTGTTTGTTTTGGGGTTATACCGGAGCGTGTGATTGAGGGGTACTATGCGGATACCGCATCCCCCGACCACATATAGGTGTTTGCCGTCACTGGTGACCCCGGGATGATGTACTACATACGGAAGATTCGGTTTACTTTCCCAGGTATTCGTGAGTGTATTGTATGCTTCGAACCGCTTGGTAGGAAGCCACACCGACGGTTGGAAAATGCCCCCTGCAACATATATTGTTTTCCCCACAGCGGCTGCACCGAACTCATATCGGTGGCTGGGTAAATCCTTTCCCGTGGTGCAGCGTAGGGGCACCGGGGGTGGCGTGAGTATGGGGGCTCCGTTTTCAATGGTTGTTCTGTCGGGTCGGAATCGCAGATCGCGGAGTATGTATAATACAGATAACCCCAGCCGTGTAATCCAAAACAATGGCTGGTGGAAAAAAGAATTTTCGATAAGCATTCAGTACATTATATCCTATTCCTTTGCCGGGTTAGCGAAATGCTGTAATATAACTAACATAGATAATGAATAATATTCTTAAAATTTTCCGGTTCACCAGCACGTTCCGCGGGTGGTATGCAGCGATGAGTTTTTTCATCATCGTCTCCGCGCTTCTTAATTTTGTGACCCCGTTCGTCTTAAAGCAGATTGTCGATGTCATCACGGGTGAGCTCACCGGCAAAGGCGGCAATATCAACATTATTTACTGGGCGCTTGCAGGACTTCTTGTTTCCGATGTTATCGGTACTATACTTACCGCCTACAGCATGTGGGTGGGGGATCGCCTCGCTGTTAAGCTCCAGACATTTTTATCATCCAAATTTTACCAGCACGTATTAGCCCTCGATGTGGGGTACTTCGACAATATCGCCATCGGCAATCTTTCCAATAAGCTGTACCGGGGAATTGCCAGCATAACGAATTTTATCCAGAATGCGACCAACAATTTCCTTCCGTTTTTTCTTACTGCATTTATCACTATCGGCATTCTTATGTTTTACTCGCCGGTAGTTGCTATATTATTGGCACTTCTTTTTCCTATTTACACGATGATTACCCACCGGTCGTCGGTGGCATGGGGCAAGCACGAAGGGCAGAAAAATGAAATTGCAGACATTTCGCAGGGGCGGGTGATGGAAAGTCTCTCCGGCATTCGGGTTGTCAAAGCGTTTGTAGGAGAAGCGTTTGAGTTTGTCACATTTGCCAAAGCGAGGAGTGCCATAGAAACACTTACCAATACGCAGTCTAAGGAGTGGCATATTTATGATTTTTACCGGCGCATTGTACTTAACGTCGTACTGTTTCTTATCGTGTCTTATATTCTGTATCGGACCTATCACGGCATATACACGCTGGGAGAAATGACGCTCATGCTTCAGCTGGTGAATCAGGCGAGATTCCCATTGTTTGCTATGTCGTTTATCATCGGTCAGATCCAGCAGGCGGACGCAGGCAGTAAAGATTTTTTTGAGGTTTTGGAAACCAGGCGCACTATCCGGGATGTTGCAAAACCAAAAATATTGGCATGGCCAACTAAATCAGCCAAAGGTGATGCGCTTGTTTTTGATAACGTTTCGTTTGCATACGAGAATAACGAAACGGAGGTACTGAAAAAGATTTCATTTTCGCTTAAATACGGCGAGAAGCTGGCGCTCGTCGGCGAAAGCGGGCAGGGCAAGTCGACGCTTGTTAATTTGGTACTCCGGTACTACCAGCCGCAAAGCGGCAAGATCCTTATGGCAGGTAGCGATATTGCCAAAGTGTCCAGTGACTCACTCCGCAAGCAGGTTTCTATTGTATTTCAGGATGCATTATTATTTTCAGGCACTATTGCCGAAAATATCCGGTACGGGAGTCCTACCGCTAGTGATAAGCAAATGCGGGAAGCAGCCAAATTAGCCAATGCCACCGAATTTATCGATGGGTTATCTGACGGCTTTGATACGACCATAGGTGAGCGGGGCATCAAGCTTTCCGGAGGACAGAAGCAGCGTATTGCCATAGCGCGCGCTATTCTTCATGATGCGCCCTTTATTGTGCTCGATGAGGCCACAAGTTCTTTGGATAGTAAATCGGAGCTTCTGGTTCAACAGGGGCTTACCCATTTAATCCGGGGAAAGACTACCGTTATCATTGCGCACCGGCTCTCGACATTATCGGGGGTTGATAAAATATTGGTGCTTCAGGGTGGTAAGGTAGCGCAGTTTGGTTCACCGTCGGAGCTTCTCCGGGACAGCCGGGGGTTATATGCCCGTATGATTAACCTCCAAAAAACACTTCTCGGCGCTACGGAAGAAGAACGTGCGAAAGCCTTACAGCAGTATGATTTGGTGGGCTAAGATGAAGTTAACTCTGTTGATCATCGTTGGTGTGATAGCGCTATCCGGGGCGGTTTGGTTTGTTGCGGGAGGGAGGGGGAATTCTGTTGTATCGGTACTACCTTCTTCATTACGTGGTTCAGAGAGCCCCATGGCAACGCCGACTCCGTTTCCGTTTGCGGAGATGACGGTGCCGCATTTACGCTCACGCAATTATGAAAGTAAATTGGGAGAACGGAAAAGGTTGTCAGAAAATCCCACATACATGTCATATGCAACAAGTTATGATTCCGATGGGTTGAAGATTAACGGATTGCTTACCATACCGAAAGGAGATGTGCCCCCGGACGGATTTCCGGCAATTGTATTCGTCCATGGATATATACCGCCTACGGCATACCGCTTGACAGAAAATTATGTCGCGTACGTGGATAGTCTCGCCAGGAACGGATTTGTGGTATTTAAGATAGATCTTCGGGGGCATGATGACTCCGAGGGGGAGCCGGGAGGTGCGTATTATTCATCGGATTATGTTATCGATACCCTTAACGCTTATGCGGCGCTTGCTTCGTTTGATCAGGTAAATAAACGGAGGATTGGTCTATGGGGGCATAGCATGGCCGGCAATGTTACAATGCGCGCATTTGCGGCGCGGCCGGAGATCCCTGCTGTGGTGATATGGGCGGGGGCAGGTTACACCTATACGGATTTAGCCACCTACCGCATTTCCGATAATAGCTATCGTCCGCCGGAAGTAAATACCAACAGGCAGAGGAAGCGCGAACAATTGCGTGCCGCCTATGGTGACTTTAATGCCGAGCACCCGTTCTGGAAACAGGTTGCGGTCACGGATTACCTTAAGGATCTTAAAGGGGCGCTTTCCGTTCATCACGCAGTAGACGATGCGGTGGTAAGCATTGAATACAGCCGGAATCTTATGAAGCTCCTTGATGCAACAGACGTGGTGCACACTTTGTACGAATACCCCGGCGGCGGACACAATATCACGGGTTCGTATTTTGAGACCGCTATGCAGCGGACGGTGGATTTTTATAAGACGGAATTATGAACATGTTTACGCCTTCCCGGAATTTATTTTCCGGGGGTTAGGACGGGCGGCAGATTCATACCACTGGGGACAAACCGCATAGCAAGTGAATTGACGCAGTGCCGGGTGTTTTTCTGCGTATACCTTTCGCCGGTGAATACGTGTCCCAGGTGACCGTCGCAGTTAACACAGCGGATTTCTGTTCTCCTGCCGTCGGGATCGGTTAGTTGTTTGACCGCATCGGGGAAATTATCATCAAATGCCGGCCAGCCGCATCCCGCATCGAACTTAGCCTTAGAGGTGTAGAGTGGGGCGTTGCACCTCCTGCAGATGTACGTTCCTTCCTTGTAAAACGAATCAAACTCACCGCTAAACGGTGCTTCCGTACCGTGGCCTGCAATTATACGAGATTCTTCGTCGGTAAGTTTATTGTAATCATTCATACCACTATTGTATCGTACGCGGTTTTTGCAGGACGGTATTGTTGAGAAGTATGAGCCAAAGCAAAACCGGTACGGCAATTGCCTTTTGGAAAATTCCCCGGTATTCAAGGTATATCCCCAGAAAATAAAAGGCAAACCACAGCACGCTTCCGATAAGCGCGGTAAATCCCGCGGCTACGGTGAATGGTGCGAGCGATTTAAGTATTTTTTCTTTTCTGAATATACGCGCCAGCCGGACAATGCCAAGCGGGGAAAAGATAAGAAACAGAATGACGAGGCTTATGTGTACCAGCCCCGTCGGGGTAAGCAGGGTATAGTCGAGCGGTACATTTTCGATCGGATCCGTGGGAACAAAGGCTGCTATTACAAGAAACACGCTGCATATTCTGAATATTATCCGGATAATTGCATCTTCGGTTTTCTGGTTCTCCAATATTTTTGTGACCTGAATGCCCGTGAGATGGATGCCCAAAGCAAGCTGGAGAAAATTGATGCTTTGGATCCATCCGTATTTTTCTATCGCTAATCTGCTTATGGTGTAGTTTAGGTGGTCATAACCCGGTGTTATAAATCCGAGCACGATAACAACAAACGCAAAAATAATCGGACTTATGAAGGTGAATGACCGTACAGCTGTCATAGGCGTACCGGTCTACACGAGATGTTTGCTTCTCATTTGGCGGTAGACGCTGTTTTTCTCAAAGAGAATTGCTCCGGTGCCGATAAGCACAAACACTATTCGCGCCAGCCAACCGAGTACCGGGATAAGAGACAAAATTCCCAATACGACAAGCCCCACAAGTAATTGCCATGCACGGTGGACTTCTGTTTTCATCCCGCTAAAGATCCCCTTGCCGATAAATACCGCCGCATATATATGCCCCACAAGGCACAGCAGCGCCAAAATGGCACCCAGGAATATGCCCAGCGGGATGCCTACCACAGTCGCCATGGCAGTGATGGAGAGGATAGGGAGGAATATTACCGCCACTATGCCCATGCCGAATGCCCCCCAAGGGTTTTTGTGCATGTAGCTTACCGTTTTATCCGTAAATACAGGGAGTAGCCACATGATGAGGAGACCCGTGACAAATAGGGTGATAAATCCAATGCCAATAAGCACGATGCTTATACCGGCGACTGCAGCCATGAATCCCTTTTTGCCATCTTTATTTATCGACGGTTTGGATTCGTTTTTTTCAACGCGATGATAGACAAGGTCGCCGCTTAAGGCGACATTGTCGGCGATCTGTGCTTCTTTTTCGCTCCAGTAGGTGACATCTCCTGCTACCTTTGTTTTGGCCTGGAACAGCATTTCTTCAACGGCAATCAGCATGTCACCGCCCACGGTGTTATTGAGGGTAAATGTTCCTGCGCCTGCAGTGATACCGCGGCCGACCGGGCTATACAGATCGAGAGTTCCGGCACCCGCCAATAGGCTGCCGCCGATTTTTGCCTGGGGGCTGAACATGGCAGTCCCTGCTCCCACGGTAACATTGCCTCCCACCGTGTTGCCGAAGTTGACCGTTCCCCCAAGAGCGCGTACATCATTTTTTACCGTGCCGCTTATTTGTATCGTGCCGCCTGCAACCAGCAGATCCCCGTTGATTGCTCCGTCAATAAACACCGTCCCTCCTGCAATATATGCATCGCCGTTTATGGTGCCTAAGATCCGCACCGTATCTCCAGCGGCAAAATAATCGCGGTTTACTGTTTCATTTTTTTCGAGGGTGACGGTAACCGGGGCTTCATTTTCTTTGGCAAGAGTTGTAGGGACAAAGAATGACAGAGATATAAGCACGAGAACCAAGAACTTTGCGAATAATTTCACCATATGCAATTCTCCCTTTCCATTTCACGATACAACTTGTGAAAATTAAAGTAAATACCACACGCGGCGTATATGCTATAATCTTTCGGATTATGTATAAACCGGCATCACTGACCGTACCGACACAGCTCTGGGGTGACACCAGGGTATCTATGTATGGCGGGAGGAGGCGTGAAATAATTATTTGTGTTCCCGGATTTGGGGCAAATGGCGATCATCCCACTATTACCGCAATGGCGAGGATCATGCAAAAGCGGGGTGTTGCAGTGATTACTTTTGCGTTCCCTGATGGAACTGCTGCAAACATACGCAAACAAGTTGCCTTTATTCTCGATATAGTCACCTATTGCCGGAGCACTTACCCTGATGCCAGTATTAGTCTCCTTGGTGGGAGTCTTGGTGCGTTATCGTCTGCGATTGCCGCCACTGAGAGCGACCAAATTCACCGGCTTATTACCTTGAATGGTTATTTCGGGTCGTTTTTTCTGCGGGGGGAAAGTGTGCGGGTGTATTTGGGATTGAAGCTTAAGGGTGTATGGGATAAAGAAATCCGTGACGATTTATGGGGATTTATCCGGTCACATTTCCGTCCGGAAAGAATTCGAGTACCTTCACTCGTTATCCACGCGCACCATGACAAAGTTGCTTATCCTATCCAATCACGGTTATTTTTCAGGAAGTTGCCGGGTAAGAAGAAATTGTTGGTATATCCATCGGTTACTGCAGACCATGAATTGAGGAACATGGATGATATTGTAAAAGTATTAGACGAAGTTATACGTTTCCTCCGGGTAAGTTAATTATAGCCGCAGGGGGTAGTCGGAGCAGCTTCTACCGGGTTGCCGTGAGCCACCCATGAGCCGTTTACGCACAGCCAGGTATCTTCGTTGCCGGCAAGAAGCAGGCGGATTATGATGGTGGCAAACGCGACAATGGATACTATGCCTGCCACCTTGATCCATCGTGTTTGCATACTTCTATTATATACCCCTGTTTCAACAATCAACCGGGCGTTTTGATACAATTCACTTCATGATCTGGGCTACACTACCGCGGCCGTTTCTTGTGCTTGCCCCCTTGGAAGGGGTGGCTGACACCGTATTCCGGCGTATTGTCGCGTCTTGCGCCAAGCCCGATGTGTTTGTTACGGAGTTTACTTCGGCTGACGGGTTCTGTTCACCCGGACGAACTGCGGTGAAGAATAATTTTTTGTTTACCTCTGAAGAATCGCCCATCATTGCCCAGATCTGGGGCAAAAATCCCGATACCATCTATGAAACGTCAAAAGTCGCCGCGGGTATGGGATTTAGTGGCATCGACATAAATATGGGGTGCCCCGACAGGAATGTCATGGCGCACGGCGGTGGGGGGCGGATGATTGACACTCCGGATCTGGCCAAAGCAGCAATTGCTGCCATAAAGGAGGGGATTAAGGATTCGGGGATACTCATTCCCGTGAGTGTGAAAACACGGATAGGCACCAAAAAAATTGTCACTGAGTCATGGGTGTCATTTTTACTGGAGCAGCAGATAGACGCACTTACGGTGCATGGCAGAACGGTTGCCGAACTATCCAAAGTGCCTGCACACTGGGATGAGATTGGTAAAGTAGTCGCTATCCGCGACCGCATGAATGTCGCCACCGTCATTATCGGTAATGGCGATGTAAAGGATGCCGCTGACGCCCGGGAAAAACACGCTACGTACGGGGTGGATGGTGTTATGATTGGACGGGGCATTTTCCAGAATCCCTGGGCGTTTGATACGGCTGCAAGGCCTCATGTAGGCACTCCTATGGAGTTAATCGATGTGATGGAACGGCACGTTCGGTTATTTAATGAAGTCTGGGGAGGCCGGAAAAACTACGCGATACTCAAAAAGTTTTATAAGATCTACATAAACGGATTCCGCGGAGCAACTGACTGGCGGGTGCGGGCTATGGCGACAAATTCTGCAGACGAAGCATTAGCATTAATACGCGAGCTTCGTGCTTCAGACGATATACTCACCGCGTGAAAATCAAAACAAAACGGCTCGGTACATCATGCAGTTTATCCCAGGTTGGGATTATCCGTCTCATTGCCTCTTAGCAGATAGTACAGTCAGGTTTGTATCCACGGGAATATTTTCACCCCGCAGCGCCCAAGTAATTAGCACGAACCAAATGTGAGGAATGTTACAATAGTTGTACGATGCTTACAAATGATATCCTTCAGTATATTTATGCCGGGTTGTTCACGATAGCCTGGGTGTTTGGGCTGTATGAAGTAGAAGTAATCGCGTCGGGTGAACCCGGATTATCCGCACTTAACGTAAGTTTGGCGGCAAGCACGCTATTCCTCCTCGGCACAGTGCTACTGTTGGGCCCCTTATCACGGTTGTTTAACCGGTTTGACTGGGCGCTCAAGTACCGCAAGGAATTGGGCATCATGAGTTTTTTTACCGGATTTACCCACGTGTATCTTGTCATGTTTCCGCTTGCCCCGAACGGCCCATGGGGGCTGTATCAGGCGCGTCCGCTGTCGGCGTATCCGGGGTTGGAAGCGCTGATCGTGCTTTTTGTGTTGTTTGCCATTTCCAATAGATACGCCACGCTCGCGTTGGGCGCGAAACTCTGGTGGCAAATACAGTATTGGGGAGCGCGATTAGCGTTTGCTCTTATCGCGTTTCACATGATTGTTTTGAAACAAAAAATCATTGTGTCGTGGCTTATCCCAGGTAATGTGCCGATGACCCCGGGTGAAGTGCATTATCCGCCGCTTGTTATCTGGGAAGCCCAGTTTGTTTTGCTTATTCTCGTGATCCGTCTTTCGGAGCTTTTCGGCGTCAAAGCTGCTCGGATAATTACTATCGTGATGAGTTTGTCAGTGGTGCTGATGATGGCGTGGGCAATGTTTCTCCGTTAAAGAATACTGTACCCAAACGTCGGAATATTATTTTGCTCCGAGAAGAGTGAGCGCGCTGGCGATGATTATGACTGTCATAGCGACAGCAAACATGCGGAAGAAAGCAGGCGACCCGTTGGTTTTGGCGTAGAAGATCTTCATCCCAAGGTTGACGGTATTGGCAACCGCCAGCGCTCCCAAAGCATTGGTAAACGAGAGGGATTTGCCTGCCATATCCGCAAGAGTTATGGTCACCGCGTCCATGCCGGCCACCGCACCGATGGCGCTGGTGAATATAACGCCGCTTTCTCCGAACAGCTGGCGCGCGACTTGCGACCCCGTGCGGATCAGACTGAAAATGACGGCAAATTTGAGCGCGGACTGCAGAGAAAATATAGAAGTTGCGGCTTTTGTCTCACTCGTTGCATTACCCGAACGGAAGTGGAGGATGGCGCTGACGATGATTCCCGTTACCAGAAGTGCTGCAAAGAACAGTGAACTGCTGGTAAAAAATGCGGCGTTGAGCGGAAGAACGAGAAGCATCATCTGCACAAAGCTCGTGGTATTGGATAATACCGCCGCGGTGACAAGTGCCGTGGTGTCCGTGCCTTTCTTACTCCGCTGGGCAAGCGCCAAAGTCGCCGCAGTTGACGATATAAACCCGCCGCTTATGGCTGCCAGTAACCAGCCTTTTTTCCCGCCGAGTAGTTTCTGGAGTCCGTAGCCCAACAGATCAATGCCCGTGATAAGCGTGACGACGAGCCATAACCTAT
>JACRMP010000012.1 GCA_016214885.1 Candidatus Gottesmanbacteria bacterium
ATCCCGTCGGCGGTTTTTATATCAACATAACTGTCATAGCGTGAACTCGGTCCCTCGAAGTCAGTATCTCCGGTATAGAGGCACATGGCTCCTCCCGTTGCCGCCTGGAAAATTTTTAAGGTAGATGTCCCTTTGGTAAGGGTGAGTGTGTCTACCCATGTGCCTTCATTGGTAGTGACGTGGTTAGGGGTCCAACCGGAAGGCACTGTTATCTGATATTTGGCAAAGCTGAGGCCTGATTCTGCTCCTACGCCGGCAGTAATAACCGTGCTTTTTAGTTCTGCGGGAAGTTTTTCCGGTGTAAGCCCCGGATCCATAGTGGGCTCAATAGTCGGGGTGATTGCCGTTGAAGCAGCGCCGGGAGCAGTTGGTGCTGTGGTGCGGCCAAGTGAATATGCACCGTATGCAATGCCACCCAAGAGCGCCATCACTAATACAAATTTTCCAAAAATGGAAAAGAATTTGTCCATTAGGGCATATTGTTGCAGGTTGATTGTATGTTGTCAAACAATCAAAGAACCACAAAAAACCCCGCCGTAGGCGGGGCTCTTTGTTACTAATAAGAAAATCTTATTTAAGTTCGACTTTTGCACCAGCTGCTTCAAGCTTTTTCTTCGCTTCTTCGGCTGCTGATTTAGCTGCTCCCGTAACCACTTCTTTCGGAGCGGATTCGACGAGTGTCTTAGCTTCCTGGAGACCCAAGGTCGGAACGAGTTCACGGACTGCTTTAATAACTCCGATCTTGTTTGCTCCTGCTTCCGTCAGAACGACATTGAAAACGGTCTGTTCTTCTTTGGGTTCGCCTGCATCAGCAGAAGCTGCGGCTCCACCTGCAACAGCCACTGGGGCTGCGGTGACACCAAATTTCTCCTCAAGTGCTTTGACGAGGTCAGAAAGTTCCAATACGGTCATTTCTTCGACGGCTTGCATGATTTCATCTTTAGATAGTTTTGCCATAGTATAGTGTCACCTCCTCTCAAAAATTTGTATTAACTGGTCTTTTTGTCTTTGACGGCATTTAATGCCCAGACAAGTTTATTCATATTCCACTGTAATGCGTAGTGCAGGCTCTGGATCGGTGCATTAAGCTGGCGTACCAGTTTGCCCAGTAGTGCATCACGGGAAGGCAGTGTAGCCAGTTTAGTCACATCAGCATCAGACATGACGGTTGTCCCCATAAGTCCTGCTTTGGTTTTTCCGAGTCCTGCGGCCTTAAAGAACTTAAGCATCTCTTTAAGCGGTGCTACTTCGTCTTCATAGGCAAACAGAATAGCGGTTTCGTTGTTTAATGGTTCCCGCATGGATTCTGCCCGGTCACCGAGCGCGCGGAGCACTAATCGGTTTTTGGCGATCATGAATTCACCGTTTGTTTTTTTGAGGTTGCGGCGCAGCTCTTCGAGCTGTTTGTGTTTTAAGCCGCGGTAGTCAGCCAGCACCATAACTTTGGCGCGGTTTACTTTTTCGGTAAGGGTTGTTACTGAATCTATTTTCTTTTGTGTTGCCATATATTCCTCCTAAATAAAAAATAACCCCGCCTAAAGCGGGGAAAATAGGTGAAGCCTTGCTATGTGCTTCACACCGTATTCCTTCGGTAGGACTTCTGCTGCCTCATGGGCGGCTGCCTACTGTCTTTAGGATCTGTTTATTATAAATCAATAGTGCTCAATCTACAAGCTTTGCCTTTTAGAGCTGTACTTTGACCCCCGGCCCCATGGTGGATGACAGGGATACTTTTGCAGCTTTTGAGCCGATTGCTTCAAGGACTGCTTTTACATTGTCTGCAATATCTTTATCCGGGAAGCTCACCTTGCCAATACCCATGTGGATAATGGGATTTCCTGGTTCGGTTTTGATGTTTACCTGTCCGCTGGATAACTCTTTGGCGCGCTTGTCAGGATCCGGGCTCACGGTGCCTGTTTTGGGATTTGGCATGAGGCCGCGCGGGCCTAATACGCGTGCTACTTTAGCGAGCTTCGGCATCATCTGCGGGTGGGCGACCAATACGTCAAAATTGATCTTGCCTGATTCGATTTCCGCTATGATTTTGTCATCGGCAATAGCTACCCGGACTTCTTTTCCTGTGCTGTGGGGGAGGTTTACGCTGGTGCGGTAGTCCTTTTTTTCACCCAATGACAGGGGATTTAAATTCACATGGAGCTCCACTGTCCCGTCAAATTTCGTAAGACTTGTTTTTTTGATGAGTCCTATGGCGTCGGTTAAAGGGTAGAGCTTGGTTTTGTCGACCATGCCGATCACTTCCTGGTAGCGCTTGGAGCGTACCTTCACTTTTACTTTTTTCTTTTTTGCCGCTTTTTTCTTGGATTCTTCCGGTGATTCGCCTGATTCGACTTCGTCGATAAGCTTTTTGAATTCCGGTTTGATGTCGGTGCCTTCCATGGCTACCGTACGTTCACCGCCTTTTAAGCCTACGCCTTCTACCTTGGCCTTTTTACTGGCCTTGGTTTGGCGTCTGGCTTCAGCTTTCCGCTTTGCTTCGTTTTCGGCGGATTCGTCTCCGAGGGTGACTGCGCGTATTTTTCCCATAATATTACTCCACTGAAATACCCATGCTCCGTGCGGTGCCCGCTACGACTTTCATGGCGGCTTCTACATTATCAGTATTCAGATCCCCAAGTTTGTCTTTGGCAATCTGTTCAACCTGAGCCTTCGTAAGTGTTCCTGCAGATTCACGGCCTGCTTTGCCGCCGCCCTTTTCGAGCCCCAGAGTCTTTTTGATCATGGCAGCCACCGGGGGAAGCTTGGTGACAAAGGTGAATGTCCGGTCATCGAATACGGTGATAACGGCGGGGATAATCTGCCCGTCAAGCTTTGCGGTGCGTTCGTTGTACGCTTTCACAAATTCCATGATGGCGAGTCCGTGCTGACCAAGTGCAGGACCTACCGGCGGCGCTGCAGTCGCTTTCCCTGCGGGAAGGTTGAGTTTTAAGATTGTTTTAACTTTTTTGGCTGGCATAGATACGGGGAACGGGTCACGAAGGAAAAAGAAGATCTTTTTGTCCGAAACCGTTCCGGTTTCTCCCTCGCGGTTTGCGAGGTTTCATATTTATACCAGAAATATATATAAAAAACAAGCTAGCGCTCATTTGTCTTTGTTGTCAAGACGCCTTAGTCCGCGCTGAAGTGTTTTCCGTTTTGTTTTTTACCGAGCGATAAGCGTGCGGAGACGGCTGATTTTCAGCCGAGGTTCCGCCGCATTATCCGAGGTTAGAAACAAAGGAAAATCTTCACAGCGGCACTTTTCTTTCAGTTATTTCTTTGTGTGTACAAAGAAATAACGGCAACTCCACTCTTGCGTCGTAACGGATTTTACGGCATGATGGATTACAGTATAGGTATGGCAACGAAAAAGTCTTCCGGTAAAAAACCCATGAGAAAATCCTCCGTATCAGGGGGTTTGTCCCGCCGCAGCACGTTCCGCTGGGTGGAACCCAAGACTATTTTTTTCCTACTGCTTCTGCTAATCGGCATCGTGGTTACCGTTTTGGCATCCATTCAGTCCACTCGGCTCATTAATTTTGCTGCATGTAATGATTCAGGATGCGCCAATGTAAAAAACGGCAGTTATTGGATGATCACCAACTGTAATCCTGATCCACCGGATCCAGACGGCGATCAGCAATTGTGTTCGTATTCGGGAAGAATCGGGCAATGCGGCGGCAAAGATTATTGCTGTCCGTCATCGGGAGCACAGTGGACAACCAATATGAGTGCGTGTGCAACGCCGACGCCAACCAGGACTCCTACCCAGCGTCCGACCAATACACCAACCAGGACGCCTACTCCTACCCGGACACCCACCCCACAGCCGACCACTACGCCGCGTCCAACCAGCACACCCCGTCCGACTGCCACCCCGCGGGCTGCAAGCACGCTGCGGCCTACCAGCACAATTCGCCCAAGTATAACCGCCACACCCACCAAAGCGCCTACCGTAGCCGATGCTTGCGGTAAGAGCTGTGTCACCGATACTGATTGCCAGCTTGGTTTTGTCTGCACGACCGTATTTGCCACCATCAGGGCTTGCCGGAACCGGCAATGCGATCAGGATCAGGGGTGTTTGTGCGACGGCACCAGCGGATCATTTTTCTTTGCTACCCCCACTCCCGGCCCGGGATCGGTGGCGCTCCGGAGCCTTCCGCTCACCGTGGGAAGTTTTGCCGACAGCAAGGGTCAGTCTGGGGCAACGCCAACGATTACGGGTATTTCCGAGCCTGATGCCAAAATTACCATTACCGTCTACCCGGACGGCATCGGCGGAGAAGTGTATGCGGACAAAAACGGCAAATGGTCCTATAAGTTTACGAAAAAACTCACCCCGGGTTCCAAGAGTATCCTTGTTGTAGCCACTAAGCCCGACGGCCAGGCGCAGGTGAGTAAGACATTTACGGTTGTAGGCGGGGGAGGCACCAACTGGTTTGGTATTATTCTTCTCATCATGATCCTTATAGCCGTCGGTTTCGGCGTCTATGTGTACGTCAAATCAAATCAGTAGCCGGTAGTTATTACAGTTGTTTTATCCTCATATTTGGCTATAATCCCCTGTATATGACACGAAGAAGCGTGCAGTCACTGGATCCGGAAGCGGAAGAGGTAATTGCTTCGTTACCCGAGCCAACGCGGGAACGGCTAGATAATCTGCGACTTAGGCTACTACTAGCGCCTGCTGTTAAAAAGTATCTAAGAAGGGAACCTGCCCCCTTGTCAGAAGGTGAAAAAGAAGCGCTTGCACAATTTGAGGAAGGGTTGCGCCGAAATGCAGAAAAAAAGTAATCCTACCGTTTTGGTGATGGGAGCGCGGGAATAAGTGTTATAAGAGCAAACGTCCCGCTTATAGTTGCTTTCGGTTCATTTGCCGTCCAGATAAGGTTATCCGTGAGATTTGCGATGATGATATACCAAAGCACCGTAAAGGGGGTTACACCGCCCGTCAGGGGGAGTCCTGAGAGGATAAAGAGAAGAAGCAGCCCCGCAAACACCGGGTAGAATTTGTTTTGGCGGTATTTCCGGCCGAAGGCATAGGTGATGACGGCGGTTAGTGCTGCCATACTGCTGCTTAGTGACCCTAACACTCCTTCATTGCCCAGCGCGGTGAGTACAAGGACAGTAGGGAGGATATAGAGCGGCACATCGGCACATCCAAGCGCCACTGAAAGCAGTCGCGCTTTGTTCCATGAGGGGGAAAATTTGTTTTTGGTTTGTTTGAGGCTTGGTGTATCGATAGAAATACCGCGGACAATAACGCCTGAGATTACGAGTAGAATAAACGCAATGCCCACGAGTACTTCGTAGGCTATTTGGGACGACGGCAGGAGTCCCGTTGTTACCGTAAGGACGATAACCCATCCTGCGATAAACGGCACCACGATAGACGCAATGGTAGATAGGGTAAACTGGAGGCCGGTAAAGTAGCTTCTTGTGTCGCTTGTCGTGTGGCGCAGGGTGAGGAAGTTCCTGTTGGCCCAGTAAATGCCGTTAGCCAGCCCGTACAGAAGGCCGTACATAATATATGCTCCTGCTGTGTCGGAACGGTAAAACACAACCATAAGCGAGCTCATTCCCGTCATCACGACGCTTGCGGCATACAGTTTTTTGAGCGCTATGTGTTGTAATAGCCACCGGTTAGCGATAAATACGGGCGGAAGGGCTATAAAGTTGCCTATATAATAGAGTATGAGCAACGTCAGATTTTCGCTGGTTTGCCAGATATAGGCACTGGTAAACAGGGAAATGAGCGGATACGCAGTGCTTCTCAGAAAATAAGAAACGGAAAGTCTTCGCGCCGTTTCCGGCATCGAGGAGAAATGTGCGGCTTCGCGGTTCCATCGGGTAATGATGGCGGATATCATGAATTCCTTTAGAGTTTTGCGATCTGGAGGAAATCAAGCTCAACGGGTGTTTCCCGGCCGAAGATAGACACGAGTACTTTGACTTTGCCTTTTTCTTCGTCGATTGACTCGATGCTTCCCAAAAAGTCTGCAAACGGTCCATCCACGATCTTGACTGCTTCGGAAACCGAGAAGCTCGCTTTGTATTTGGGTGCTTCCATAGCCATAAATTTGCGGATGGCGTCTACTTCGCGGTCAGAGATGGGGGTTGGTTTGTTGCCTGCCCCTACGAATGCGGTAACTCCCTGGGTTGTACGGACGGCAAGCCAGCTGTCATCATCAAGGATCATTTTGACCAGGATGTATCCGGGGAAGATTTTTTCTTTGATTTCTTCTTTTTTGCCGTGGCTTACTTTGACCACATTGCGGGTCGGCACAACGATTTCAAAAATCTTGTGGGTAAGTTTCTGGGTTTCGATGCGCTGCTTTAAATTTGCAGCAACTTTGTTTTCATGCCCTGAATAGGTGTGGACAACATACCATCTGCCCTGCTCTGACAGATCAATGGGAGGTGCTTCCACCACCGGGGTAGTCGGGGGTAGTACTTCTTCTGCCGCGGTATTTTTTGGTGTTTGATCGTTCATAATTATTTAAAAACCATTGTTGTTATATTTACAAATAGTATGTCCAGGCCTCCTATAAATAATCCTACAGCGAGTGAGATGATAATTACAGCCGCTGTAAGTTTAACCGTTTCATTTCTGGTAGGCCAGGTAACCTTCTTAAGTTCGCTTGCCACTTCCGAAAAAAATTTAGTCGGCCCGCTTCGACTCAGCGAGGCGAGCGCAATATTTGGCAACTTTACGGCAGTCGGTTTATCCATAGTGTCGACCTAACAAAAGCCCCCTCCCCGGGGACAAGGGATACTATACCAAAAATATAGGCGGGTTGTAAAGAGCTGCTACTGACAGGAAAACGCCTTATACGGACTAAGAACCTTGTTGTCGGCATAGCCAGGATCAACACTGTTTGCCCCGAATTCCGGAGGGGGCGGCATGGTGCCATCAGGACAGAATGGCAGGCTTCCAACCCATAGTCCTACATGGCTCTGTACAATTTTGTCATCGCTCCAGCTGGATGGGGAACAGGTTCCGGCTGTCGCTGATGTCATTGGTCTGCCATAGCACTGGGTTGGCGTCCGCGGGTACAGTCCCCAGATTTTTAGCGCTTTACCAAGAGCCGCGACACTGTCTAAAAGGTTGCATGGACTTATGGTTTCCTGGGTGCGGCTGGAGTCTATTGCCTGTACTGCATTCCATATATCACTGTCGCCGCCTGTACCCCAAAACCATTTAGGAATAACGCCGGTGCCGACAATTGCTTTGCCACACTGTTCACCGCCGCTGCCACCTATGCTGCATTCCGCAAACGTGTTTTGTTCCAGCGGGCAGTTTGGCATGGTTTGGCCGCAGGTACTCCACTTGATGACGTTCGCATCTGTCCATGCGTCAGCGCCGGTAAATGGCCCGGATTGGTAAAGGGTAGGATCAAGTTGTGTAGAAACAAATGCTCCTTCGTGGTACATGGCAGCCAGGATGGATGCAGGGGGGACACCGAACGCTTGGCCTACCTGCTCTACCATATTAATGAGGTTTTGGGGGAGTTTGTTGTCGGGTACCGTTCCCGGTTCTGCCCAGCCGGACATATTAGGGCTGCATTGATTGCAGGATGATGATCCGGTAAACGTTGGCGGCGTGCCGTCGCAGGCGAGAACGGGAGGTTTGCACATCGGATCAATTAGTCGGTCTTTGTCGCCTCCTATTGCGACTTTTGCCTGCACGTCCCCATAGGATGCTCCGGTGGTATCGGGGGTAACATAACAGGCGGCTTGTTCGGTGCGGCGGTCAGAGAGATTTTTGAGGTCATAGGAAAAATCTCCCGGTTTTTGATCAAATCCGATTATTTTTATTTTGTATTGCTGGATAGATGCAGGGGTAAACGGCTTTTTGTCCTCTTCCCGTAATAAAAATGCTGTCCATCCGCCTGATTTGTCAGCGGTGCCGCTATATTCGCCCGCTTCGTTGCTGGGACATCCGCCATGGTGGCACTGGATGGAATGGTATGGTTGTTTGACATCCTTGGTTAGGATGACGTCATCACGATGCAGTTCAGTTTCCGGTTCCTCCCTGAGTTCTGTTTCTCCCGTCAGCTCGTTAAAAAATTCTACGATTTTCATGATGGTCGTGAGTTCCTGACCTTCAATTTTAGTTCCATCTCCGAAGAATTGGGAAAACGCCCGGATATCATTTTCGACCGGCGGCTGTTCAAGCCCAACCTGGTGCTTCTTGCAGTCCTCTGCGGGGTTCATACCGGCAAGCTGAAGAGGGGGAAGGTTAAAGTCAATGATGCCGCTGTCATTCGGATGAACCGGATTGATGCCAAGCCACGCGTCATACTCCCGCGCCCTCTGGAAATTGTCATTGGCATCCTGCGGTAAGTCATCAGATTTTTCGTTGCCGACAGATATGATGCACTCAGGGGAAACCTCTTTTGTTCCATGCGGTGCTTGGGTTTTGAGAATGGCACCGTACAGTGCGGTGTAGAAAATGGGGTTGGCTGCCGCGCTCCAATCGATATGTATTCCGTCCTCTTTGTATTTTTGAGGGGTGAAAAATCCTTTTGCTCCGGTAAGCCAGTCAGCGGTTGGTTTGAAATTGGGCACAGCGATGTCACCTAATTCGGTGAAAAACGGCGTGATGAGCCCGCCGATATCAAAACCAAATTTATTGCCCAGCACAATAGCAACCGAGCCGAATTTATTAAGTCGGAGTGTCGTAAATGCTTTGTCACTCGATGCATACGTCTTTTGCGCCGGAAAAGAGAGAAAAAGGAATAGCAAAAGGAGGGTAAGAAAACGGACGGTCATACGTATAGTTATCTTACCAAATTGACAAACCCGTGGGAAGCGGAATACAATTACATCTAGCTTAGCGGAAACCTGTCATTCGTCTAAGCCTATTTTTGTCTATGGCTCAAAAGCCTATGAAAATTCGCAAAGCAGTAATCCCCGCCGCCGGGTTCGGTACGCGATTTCTTCCTCAAACCAAAGCGATGCCTAAGGAGATGCTCCCTATTGTCGATAAACCGGTTATTCAATACGTGGTAGAAGAGCTGGTGGCAAGCGGGATTACCGATATTGTTATCGTGACCGGCTGGCATAAGCGCTCTATCGAAGATCATTTTGATTATCCCAACGAGTTGTTACAGACGCTTAAGGAACAGGGGAAAGAGGAATTAGCCGCTGAGGTGAAACGCACCGCGGAGCTGGCTAACTTTATCTATATCCGTCAGAAAGGTCCTTACGGGAACGGTACACCGGTACTGTGTGCCAAAAACGTCATTGGCGAGGAGCCGTTTGTTGCCATCTGGGGAGACGAATTTATTTACTCCAAGCCGCCACGCGCTAAACAATGTATCGATGTGTTCGAAAAGTACGGCGACCCCGTTATATCTGCAATCCAGGTAGACAAAAAAGACGTATCGCGTTACGGCATCGTCGAAGCGACCAAGGTAGAGGATAGCGTGTACCAGATCCAGAAGCTTATCGAAAAGCCAAAAAAGGAAGAAGCACCAAGTAATCTGGCTGCTCATGGTTGTTATGTGCTGACGCCGGATATATTCCCGATTCTGGAGAAGCTGGGTCCGGGTAAAAGCGGTGAGGTATGGCTTACCGATGCGATCCGTGAGCTGATGAAAGTGCGCCCCGTGTATGCCTGCGAGATCAAAGGCGGCCGTTACTACGATACGGGCAATAAACTTGAATACCTAAAGACGGTGGTGGAGTTTGCTCTGGAACACAAAGACTTAAACGGAGATTTCCGTGACTACCTCAAATCCCTCGATTTATAAATTCTTTTTTTAATTTAACCCGGGGGAGCTTCACCGTAGATAATTACTTTTGTACCGGGATTTTCTTCTTTGGCAAGTGTGCTCCACGCTTTGTCATTGGTGACTATGGGGGTGGCCCAATCGTAAAGGATTTTTGCTTCTTCGGTCCGCATGTTTATACATCCATGGCTCATGGGGGTGCCGAAGTTATCGTGCCAATAGGTGCCATGGAATGAAAAGCCCCGCATTTTCGGAATTTGTGCGTTGTAAAAGAACATGACCCACGGAACATTCGGCAGATAATAATAGGTATGAAGTTCCTTGGATCCGCCGCTCATTAGCTGGCTTTTTACTTTTACCCAGATGGTGAACTCTCCGGTGGGGGTTCTGCCCCATTTGCCGGTGGAAACGGTGAAGTCATACACTTTAATATTGCTTTCATACGCGTAGACCCGTTGGTTCGTGAGATCTACCTCAATGCGTTTGTCAGTAGCGGGTGTGGTGGTGACACCTAATATGCGGGCAACCTGGTTTAGTGTTGCAAGCTTTGGGGCTAGCGCTGATTTTCCATGAAAGACGGCTTCTGTTTGTTCAGCGGGCTCCGGAAGAGACTTACCTTCAACAAGCATGCGCAGGGAATTTTTGTCTGCAAGCGGCTCATCCTGGCGGGCAAGCTGTTGCATGGGGATAGAAATAAACGCCATGGCGGCGGCGAAAAGAGCTATTAAACCCAAAGCGCTGGGGATATACGAGCCAGATTTTTTGGACTCGGCCATACCTTACACTATCGTATGTTTTGATGTATTTGTCAAAGTGGAGAAGAAATATGGGTGCTATACTTACTTTATATGTATAGATCCATAGCCCGGATTAAAGGATTGGGGTTTATTCTCTGGCAGGCGCGCCATATGGCCTACCATGTGATGTTAGGGCTCCTTTGGGTATGGTTTTTGCGCGAGATGTGGGGTGAATTCCGGATTCAATGGTTGATTATCGGGGCCTTGGGATCAGTGCTGCCTGATATAGACCATATTCATTATTTTTTAAGTTACGGCAGGCAGGACAGTTATACCCGGGAAATTTTTGGATTCATACAGCGCCATCAATGGCGCATGTTGTTTCAATTTATCGCAACGGGACACAAAAATAATACGAGTCTAACCTTCCATAATATCTATATCGTGGCACTCTTTATGATCGGCACCGCTCTTGCATATTTCGTTGACTGGCAGGTAGGAGTTGTTCTTTTCGGGGCAATGGTGAGTCATTATGTGTTTGATATGGCAGATGATGTGGTGCAGCTTGGGGGGTTTAATCCGAATTGGAAACGGTGGG
This sequence comes from Candidatus Gottesmanbacteria bacterium, assembly GCA_016214885.1. GTDB lineage: Bacteria > Patescibacteriota > Microgenomatia > UBA10105 > UBA927 > UBA927. The sequence goes on from JACRMP010000012.1 coordinate 11,070, forward strand.
GCAGACCAAAAAAGAAACGGTAAATTACCGGAATAATCCTTGGGTAGCGACAATGTGATAGCCGAAGTATACCCCGTACAGAATGCTGAGGTACCCCGATACCCGGGTGACAATAAGATCAAACTTTTCAAATTTTTTGCTTCCCGCAAGTATAGGAATCCCCATAATGGTAGTTATAAGCATCATGCCGGTAATTGTTCCCAGGCCAAATATGCCAAGATACAGAGCCGCCATCCTCCCGTCAGTAATGCTTCCTAAAATGAGCAGGGTGATGGCAGCGGAACCGGCAAGTCCGTGAATAAGCCCCACGATAAGCGGGCGGATAAAGTGAAATAGTCCCACTGTTCCGATAATGTCGGTAAGGTGATTGTGAGGGTGTATATGTGCCTCATCGTGGGTGTGTGGGTGTTGGTGTGGACCAAATCGGTGCATAAGGGAGTGGCTGACACCGGACAGGTTGAGCACTCCGAGAATAATAAGCGCTACGGCAACAAAGAGCTCAAAAAACAGTTGTGCCTGTTCGGGGATAGAAATATGAAACAGTATGAGGGCAACACCGACAATAAGTATCATCAGGGTGTGACCGATGCCCCAAACGGCGCCCACCAGGGCAGCATGGACTAGCTTTTTTTGACTGGTGACGATGGTAGTGACTGCGACGACGTGGTCTGCGTCCGTCGCGTGTTTAAGCCCCAATAAGAATCCAAGTATGAGTACGGTGATGGGCTGCATGGCGCGTGTTAGAGCAATACAAGCAGGGTTACTATCCACAAAGCAATTTCAAGATAAACTACCCAGTGCTTGAGGTACCAATGCACCCATTCACGGGTGTCAGCGGGAAGTATGGGTGCCATACGGATGAAGCTGTATTTTTTGGTATTCCAGGGACCAAACCAGGCAATCCCGTTGTAGATCGAAAACGTGTCCAGGATAAAGTGGAGCAATACGTTTATTCCTGCGAGTGCTAAGTATGGGTAAAACAACCGTATTTCGAACGGAAACGCTACCATAGCCACCAATGTAAATACGATAAACCAGTTGGCGGGGTAGTGCGAAAGATTTTTTAGTGCATTGTGGTGATCATAGATTTTGCGCAGTGATGCCAGACCATCTATATCCGGCAGATTCGCAAATATCATACTGAGGAGATATGGTGTGGATGTGTCGGCAGGAAGCCATCCACGGCTTACGGCAAGCTTCGCTACCAAAAACCCTAGCGCAGTGTGGGAAAGTGTCGTCATAGATACGTGCGATTAGCCGGTGTCGCTGTCCTGATCCTCAGTATTTCGGGGTGCTTCTTTGGGGTGTGTCTGTCGTTTGGCGATTTTTCCGAGGGTATACATGACGCGCTTATGCAGATCAATATTTTTGATGCGGGCAAATCTGATTACAGAAACGATGATGTCA